>DLMG01000059.1 GCA_002479245.1 Verrucomicrobia subdivision 3 bacterium UBA7542
TGCGGGGCAACGACGGCTGGCACCAACATATAGTAGTTTGCATTAAGGCCCGCCAGGCCAGTTTGCGCCTGTAACGTTTCCACTCCGCCCAGAGAAACCACCGCTAACTGGCCATTGGTATTCAACAATGGCACCCAGTGCCAGTTTCCCCAGCCGTTGGCGTTGGGATCGCTAAACGTGCCCAAAAGCATGGTCGTTTGGGTTGGCGTCCCCACTCCGCTGGTCACCAAACTCAATGAATCCCCGGAATACGCTCCCCCTGATGCCAGCCGGCCATAGACATTATATGTATTCGTGGGGAAGGTGCGAGTATAATTAAGCCATTCCCCTGGATTCCACCAACCCACGTTGAAGTCGCTAAAGATTGTTACTGTGACACCATTGGTAACATAAAACTTCTGACGGAGGAAATCAGTGGCAACCTGCGTGCCAGCGAGCTCCGCCGGTCGGTATTGGAAGTTCTCGCCGCCAGCGGTGCCAGGCGTGGTCAAATCCTCGCCAAAAATGGCTGCATTGTCCGAATTACCCGCGGGATAGAAGAAATAACTGTTCGTTGCGGTGTAACTACCAGCCGCATACGGAATAGTCCCGGTCGGAATCGGGTTGTCAATAAACTGACCGCCATTGAAGTCGAAGTCTTCCGCTTCAAACATGTAGTTATTCTGGCTGAAGGTGTCAAAGGACTCCGTAATACTGTTGGTCAGTCCGTAGGCGTCCTTGGCGTTTACGACCAGGGTCTGAATTTGATTTTTTAGCGGCACGGGAATACTCACATTCCAATTCGTGTTATTGCCAGTGAAGGTTGCTGATGCAGGAACCCCGTTCAACAATATCTGAACATTGTTTGTCGCAATCGTGCTGCTGATAGAACTGACCGTGAAGGTTATGTTAGTACCAAGAAATACATTCCCAAACGGAACAGCAATCGGTGTCTGAATAGCCGGAGGCAATCCACCGGAAGGGAGGGCAACAAACATGAAATCTATGAAGTTGTTATTGCCGCCACTGAGCAGTTGCAGGGTTTGTTGTCCCGGCGGCACACTCAGAACTATCACATTGCCGTTAATGTCCGTCAGCGGCACCCACGCATAATTTTGCCAGCCACCAGTAGCCGGGGTAATAAACACCCCGAGATTATTCGTCGCTTGCGTAGGCATGCCATACCCGTTGGTCAACAGGTTAAGGTATTCATAGCCCACGGCGCCAGCGCCGTCAGCCATGCGCGCGTACATCAGACAATTGCCCTGTGGATAAGGATTCCTGGTGTAATTCTCCCAATTGCCGGGATTGTTATAAGCTAAATTAAGCATGTTTGGCATACCTTGAGCCAAATATAGTGGCAACCGCGTATCGGTGGACACTTGCAAAGACACGTCACCATCCGTGCGGTACGATTGTGGGCCGCCGCCTAATCCCCCGGCACCACCACCCGTTGACAAGTCAACGCCCAAGATACCCGCCGTCCCAAAATAGCTATTAGTGGCAGGTGCGGTAGTGGGTATCGGGTTTTGAATATACATACCGTTGCTGAAATCATATTCTTCGGCTGTAACGATATAAATGGGGCTGAAAGTATCAAATTTAACAGCACCACTGTTGGCGACCAAACCCGCACTATTGCTGACCGTTACGCTCATGGTATAAATTTGGTTCGGCGTCAGGGGGAAAGTGACATACCAATTCGTGGAAGTTCCAACCGTGCCGTTATTACTAAATTGCAGGCTCCCCGACTGGTTCACGCCATTCACCAGTAGCGTTACCCAATTGGTCGGGATGGTGGGAAGGGGATACCCGTTCGCTGAAGACGAAACAACATTAAAGCTAAAATTGTTGGAGGCGATATTGAAAAATTGCGAGCCGTTTGGAGAAAAACCGCTGATGTTCGCGGCAAGGGGGAACGAGCTCATGTTAGGTAGAAGTTGGAAACCATCGAAATCACCTTCAGAACTACTTGAACTGCCAAAGTTTATGACCAGAGTCCCGGTTCCGTCAGCCGCGACTGAGGCAAACTCAACATAGTCGACTCCCTGGACGAGGTTGGTTTGTGTGCCGTTCCAAGTGGAGATCTGGGTGACGCCATTGACCGTGAAGTAACTCGCTCTCCCAGTACCCACATTCTGGTCACTCGCGCTATAAGCATACAGAGTGTAAGCCCCGTTAGGCGTAAGACCGGTGAGTGTGACGTTTCCGAAAGGACCTAAATAGGCGACGAGACAATGCGACATCAAGGCTGAGTATGGGGTCCATGGGCCGCCAGTCTGAGCCGTTTCGGCAGCTAAAGAAGCCCATGAAAATGCGCTGTGGTTGCCCCAGCCTTCGGCATTAGCACCATAGGTGCCACCGGGTGCCGACAAACTCAACGTAACCGGCGAAGCGCTGCCATCTGCATTAGTCAAGGCAAGTCCACTGGCACTGGCTGCCCCGCCTGTGGCTTCCGTGCCTGATGCTGATGCGTAGGTGAAGCCGCCCAAGTCATTCCAAAAGTCACCCGCTGAACCAATCACCGCAGCGCCTGTCATCACAGTGCCAGGAGGTGTAGGAGTGACATCGGGGTTGTTGCCGGCGATGGCGCTGTTGTTACCGTCGTCAGTAAAATTAACATTGATTAATTGAGCCTGCACACTGGCCAAACCAGCGGCGCCAATTACGCTAAGAATTATCAACAGGTTTTTTTTCATAGGTTTTTTTACTTTCTTTTTACTTTCGTGTCTTGATGTTTTTGTTCATAACAAAGATCATGTTTATTGTTGATTATTAAGGGCAAACGTAGCCGCCAAAGCCAGTGCTACACGGATTGGCGAGGTTAAAAATGTTGTCAGGAACGAGCAGGTTTGGTAGGGTTTGGTTTTCATAATTTAAGCTTTGGGCATGCGTTTCAATTTGTAGAAACCTTACACGTTTCACTTGGCATTAACCACCCCTCTTTGGAGGGGTATACCGGAACGGCAAAATTAGTTAACATTGGTTAACATTTGCTTGGACGCCACCATGAACGCCGCCAATAACCACATGACGATCAAAATGATGCGGCAAATACGGAAGCCTTCCGCTTGGTGGTCGTTTGTTCTTTTTCTTTTATTTGTTTGCGGAAATTTGCCGGTGGTTGCGCGTGTGAATGACACGCTGACAAATGCCTCCGCCGTGTTAGCGCTCTCCGCCAAGGAGGCGGCGGCGGGCATCCCGATTTCTGTGAAAGGCGTTGTCACCGCCGCCGAAACCAACTGGAATGGAAAATTCTTCGTGCAGGATTCCAGCGGTGGCGTCTATGTGGAGAACATCAGCAACCAGCACCCCGTCCCCGGCGACGTGGTGGAAGTGTCCGGCATAAGTAATCCGGGCGGATACGCCCCCATCATCAGAAAGCCACATTGGAAAAAGCTGGGCACCGCGCCGCTGCCGGAAGCCAAGCCGGTTACCATCGAACGGTTAATGTCTGGAGTCGAAGACAGCCAGCGCATCGAGATTTCAGGCATCGTGAGAACCGCGCAATTGAGTGGGAACCGGATTGGAATTGAACTGGTCTCCGGCGGATACCGTTTTCACGCCTATTTTCCCATCGCACCAAATGTTGAACTACAATCATTGGTCGGTGCGAAAGTTTTATTGCGAGGCACTGCGGCCGCGGCTTTCAACGGTTCCTTGCGACATTTTTTAACGGTTACTTTGTTTATCCCGCAGCCGGCTGATTTTATCATTGAAGAACCCGCGCCGGCCAATCCGTTTGATGATCCGCCGATTCCGCTTAACAGCATCGCCCAATATCGCAAGGATAATTCGCCCGGCAATCAGGTCCACGTCAAAGGGGTTGTCACTTATCAAAGGAAGTGTGAAGACTTGTTCCTTCAAGATGCGACCGGCGGATTGCAGGTCAAAAGCAAATTGGCCCAAGCCGTGGTTCCGGGTGAAGTGGTCGAAGCTGTGGGGTTTCCCGCCGTCGAAAATTTTCTGCCGGTTCTGGAAGACGCAGTGTTCCGCAAGGCGGCGGAACCACGATCCCATTTGGAACCGAAGACGGCAACCGTGGCTGAATTACAGAGAGGGCTGCACCACGCGGCCTTTGTCACCCTTCGAGGCCGGCTGATTGACCGGTTGGTGAGAGGAATCGGACAAAATGCGGATGGAACGGACATCCAAACCACCCTGGTGTTGCAAGCCACTAATTTCATTTTTGCCGCCGAAAAAGACACGTCCGAGCCGAACACGCTGCTGACGGCGATCCCCATCGGCAGTCTGGTTGAGGTCAGTGGCATTTGCCTCCTTGACAGCAGTGATGCCGGGAAAATCAAATCGTTCCGCCTGCTGCTTCCCACTTCGCACGCTGTCCGCGTTATTGAAAAGCCAGGCTGGCTGACACCGCAACATCTGTTGATGAGTCTGGTGGTTGTTTTTATTGTTCTGCTTATGGCGATCGGCTGGACCGGCATGGTCGCCAAGAAAAATTCCATTTTGAAATCATTGGTGCATGAAAAGGAAACCGCCCAAAAGGAACTGCAACAAGCCCACGATCAGCTTGAAGAACGGGTCAAGGAACGGACGGCACAACTGAAAGTTGAAATGACTGCTCGCAAAGAGTCCGAGCTTCAATTCCGTGCCGTCTTGACGGAACGAACGCGCTTGGCCCAGGAATTACACGACACTTTGGAGCAGACCATGACCGGAATCGCCTTGCAACAGGACCTGGTGGCAAATCAGTTTGAAAAAAATCCCGACAGTGCCTCCCACCACCTGAAACTTGCGCGAAGCTTGATGCGGCGAAGCCAGGTGGACTTGCGCCATTCGGTCTGGGGATTGCGCAGCCGGGCCGAGGAGCAGTTCAACCTGACCAATGCGCTGATCACCAGCGGCCGGCAAATTACCGGCGACACCGGCATCCGCATCGAAGTTGAAATGGTTGGCGAGGCCAATCCATTGTCTGAAATCGTCGAGGAAAACCTGTTGCGCATCGGGCAGGAAGCCATCACCAATGTCGTCAAACATTCCGGCGCGGTTCTGGTGAAAATTGAATTGCACTTCAGCCCGCAGAAAATCGTCTTGCAGATCAGGGACGATGGAAAAGGTTTTGACCCGGAAGCCTGTGCCGGCCCAAAAGACGGACATTTTGGATTGTTGGGCATCAGAGAAAGGACGGAACAGATGGGCGGCGAGGTTCTGATCACCAGTGCGCCGGGCATTGGCACGTCTGTTCGGGTTGAAATTCCGACCAACGAATCAAACGGCGATCAGACTTTGCCACCGCCAATTGAAGACCATGAAGAAAGCGTCTAAAATCCGAATCCTCGTCGCCGACGATCACTACGTCGTCCGCATGGGAGTCATTGCCATCATCAACAATGAGCCGGACATGGAAGTTGTGGCAGAAGCCGTCAACGGAAATCAGGCCATCGAACTGTTCAACAAATACAAACCCGACCTTGTTTTACTGGATTCGCGGATGCCGCACAAAAGTGGCGTTCAAGCGGCTAAGGAAATCAGGGATCAACACGGCGCGGCCCGCATCCTGATGCTGACGGCGTTTGATGGTGATGAAGACATTCACGAAGCGTTCGCCGCCGGGGCGCAGGGATATGTTTTGAAAAGTTCCACGGGAGAACAACTCGTTCCCGCCCTGCGCGCCGTGGCTGCGGGCAAAAGCTGGATTCCCGAGGAAGTGGCCGAACGGCTCGCCCGGCGCGAAGAATTTGAACCGCTGACCCCGCGGGAGTTGGAGGTGTTGCATGAGCTGGCCAAGGGGCTGGCCAATAAACAAATCGCCGATGTCATGGACATTTCACTACATACCACAAAGGAATATTTGAAAAGCATTCTTACCAAGCTTCACGTGGCCGACCGGACGGAAGCGGTCACCGTGGCGATTCAGCGCGGATTGATTCACCTGTGAGCGGCGGCGGAAATTTCATACCTCAAAATTTCCGGGCAGCCAGCCGCGTTCCACACAATAACGGAAGTTCCATTCGGAAGCATGCTGGAGCTTGTAACTCCAAAAAAACCAACCGCGGGTTCCCTCGTAATTCAAAAGTTGCGTGTCGGCGTAGGCCCGTTTGACTGATGCAATCTGGAGCGGCGACAGCCCATGCATCGCCTTTTCCGGCAATGACAGCGACCATTCGCCGACAATCGTAGGCAGTTCCTCGCGTTGCATCTCGTCGAGCGCCTCCTTGCGGTTGATGGAGAACTCAAGCTGTTCCTGCGCGGTGCGGACCTTGTCTTTTTCGTTGAAACATTGATAGAGATGCGTGTCCAAAATTACGTTGGTGAACGCCGGTTCCTGCATGAATTTTTCCAGGCGAAGGGGCGGAATGAATCGTGAAAGACAATGGCGACGTCTGGATCAAGATATTTGTGAAGACGCGCGTAGGCATCCTGATAAAATTGCTGAAGAATTTCCAGCGGCACTTTGTCGCGTGGTTCATTCAACAATTCAATCCCGAAAAGCGCCGGATGTTTTCCGTGTTTTTGCGCGAAACTTTCCAGGACGCGCAAGGTTTCCTGGATGTTTTGCGGATCCTTCGGCCAGTTGATTGGCCCGCTCCGCCCGCTGTGGTCCCAGCCGTTTTGACTGCCAGGCGCGCCGTGCAAATCCAAAAGCAATTTCAAGCCATTGCGCTGCGCCTGCTCCAGGGCGAAATCTATGAATTGAGCCGATGCAACAAACGGCTTCGGCGCTTCCAACGCCCAATAACCCACCGGCAGACGAACGGCATTGAGACCGCAATCCTTGATCCAGCGAAAATCTTCGGCGGTGATAAAAGTTTCACGATGACGGTCCAGCCGGTTCCTGGCCCGATCTCCCAAGGCAAGACAAAGGCTGTATTCATCCGGCGCATCGGTGTCGCGATAAATGTCCGGCACCATCCATTTTTCAAGGACGAGCCACGCGCCCAAATTCACGCCGCGCGGTTTTGAAAAACCGGGTTGCCGGGTCGGGCCGGCCTTTCAGACGCGCGCCAATCGGAGGCTTTTTGGGCGAAAGCGGGTCCAGACATTTTGACGGCCGCCAGAGTCACGGCGCCACCCAAAGTTTTTTTAAGAAAATCTCTCCGGTGCATAGTTTTAATTAAGTTTGGAATTGGGTGTCAGTCGATCAAACCAAAGCCGAAGGGGAACAGCGGTTTTTCGGGTGGCGCAACGAGCGTCAAAACCAAAGCCCAAGGCAAACATCAAAACACAGCCCCAAAGAGGCAAGACAAGTCTTGAGCGGGAGGACAATCCAGATTAAAACATATTTATTGCAGTAATTGAGCAAATCCGTCAGCCGTCAACCACCCCTCTTTGGAGGGGGATGACGCTGATGCAACTCTGTGGGATATTAGACAGACGCCAACATGAATCGCCATTATTGTGATGAAGTCTGCTTGACTACAGGCGATTTACCCGTTGTCATTGGTTCGCCACCCTCCCAATATCCGGGCAATTTGTTTCGGCGAATTTCCATTTTTTTGAGCGCGCAATTTTTCTGCGCGCTGGTTTCAATTGGGGCCAGTCTTCTCCTTTTCTCTTCGCGGGCGGGTTATCTGCATGCCCAGGGTGTGACCAGTCTGGATAACAACAATCAACCAATCATTTTGCGCGGGGTGAATCTTGGTTCATGGCTCCGGCTGGAGTTTTACATGATGGGCAATCCCAGCCTGCCTAATTATGCAAACGCTGGCACGGGCACGGTAATTACCTCGAACAACTCGTCGCGTGCAATCATCCAGCCGGGCGACCGGAACATGTTTTTCCAATTGGGGGCTCCCTGAAATAACAACCTGGTTGCGCTTTCACATACCAAACTTTCACCATGAACCTTCTCACCTCTATTATCCTGCTGGGCTCCGTCATCACCGCGTTCAGTGCCGGCTGGCCTTCAAGGGTTTTTGCGCCATACATGTATATCGGAGCCGATGACAATTTCCAGATTACGCAGTGCGCCGACGCCTGCGGCCAGAAATTTTACACCCTTGCCTTCATCATCGCGGACAAACAGAACAATCCCGCGTGGGACGGACGGATTCCGATGGACAAAAATCTTTATGCCGATCAAATCAATGCAATTCGCAGCCGCGGCGGCGATGTGATTGTCTCCTTTGGCGGCGCGGGGGGAACGGAGCTGGCCATCGCCGAAACGAACACGGCGGCGCTGGAAGCGAAATATCAGTCAGTCATTGACCGTTACCGATTGACGTGGCTGGATTTCGACATTGAAGGTGGCGCTTTGTCCAAAACGGATGTCAACGATCGGCGCAATGCCGTGCTCGCCAGACTCCAAACGAAAAATCCAGGACTGATCATATCTTACACGCTGCCGGTTGATCCCAAGGGCATCCCTGATGACGCGCGAAAACTTCTCGCCGACGCCCGGTCGAAGGGCGTGAAGGTCCATTCCGCCAATGTGATGACGATGGATTTTGGCGCGCACTTTTCCCAGGGTAAAAAGATGAGCGACGTTTCCATCGCCAGCGCGCTCAAGGCGTGCGAACAGTGTGAAAAAATTGACCCGGCGATTCAGGTCGGCCTTACGCCGATGATCGGCCAGAACGACGAACGCAGTGAAATTTTCACGCAGGACGATGCGAAGGCGCTGAAGGAATGGGCGCAAGCGCAGCCGTGGGTTTGCAGCCTTTCATTTTGGGCCAGCAATCGTGATGCTGGCAGGGACGGCAAGGAAAAAAACGGCAATGATACCAGCGGCATCAAGCAGAAGCCCTGGGACTTCACCCTAATTTTCAAATCGTTCACGACCGAGCGCTGACATCATGCGAATTTTTCCCATCAGAGAACACACTATGAGTTCGCCTTTCAAAACTGCAAATGGGTCGGGCCGCCGGTCTTTCCGCTGGCCCAAAGTAATGCTCCCACACCGCGCTTGGCCATGGTGTTTTCTTGTGGCGACCCTGTCTTTTTCTACCGGGCTGGCAGCGGACGGGAACTACAATACCCGGCTGGATGCGGGCTGGGAATATCATCAGGGGACGCTCGGTAGCATTTGGGAAATTTGGCGCGGCGACAGGGCAAGTGACAATGTCATCTGGACCCCGGTGACTCTGCCGCACTGCTTTAACGCACGCGATGCCGTGGATCCCGATGCGCATTATTATCAAGGACAAGGCTGGTATCGCACGCAGTTGAAGCTGGCCAATCCATTTCCCAATGGGAGGACGCTGTTGCACTTTGACGGTGCGGGCCAGAAATCACAGGTGTTTGTTGGACTTGAAAAAGTCGGTGAGCACGTCGGCGGCTATGACCAATGGAATGTGGACATCACGGAAGCCGCGAGTCGGACGCTGACCAACTCCATTGGCAAAGGCACCGTGCCGGTCGCGGTGCTTTGCGACAATTCACGTGACGCGGAAACCATTCCTTCCGATCTCAGCGACTTCACCCGCTATGGCGGGCTTTATCGCCACGTCAGTCTCATCTACGTTCCGGCAATTTCACTGGAGCGGGTTCACATTGAACCGACACTGTCTCAGAATGGCGGGGCCACGGCAAAAATCCGTTGCCGGTTCTACAACCCGACGGAGTCAAAGGACAACGTGGAACTCAGTGTTCAAGTCCATGATCCCGACGGAAAAGTTATTTATACCACTACTGAGTCCGTTGAGCCGTGGCCGGGGATGAAAGAGTTCGCTGCATTCGAAATCGCTGATCCGCAACGATGGTCACCGCAAACCCCGGCGCTGTATCGTTGCACCGCAACGCTGAAATCGCCGCGGGGCGAACAGCCGGTGGAGGAACGTTTTGGGGTGCGGTCGTTCGAATGGGTCGAACATGGACCGTTCAAACTGAACGGCGAGCGCCTGCTGTTGCGCGGCACACAATATCACGAAGACCACGCGGGGGTGGGCGCGGCCGTGCCGGACGAAGTGGTTCGCCAGACATTTCAACAGATCAAGGACCTGGGTGCGAATTTCGTCCGGCTGGGTCATTATCAGCAGTCACCGCTGGTGTTGGAGTTGTGCGATGAATTGGGCCTGCTCGTTTGGGAGGAGATTCCCTGGTGTCGTGGTGGCCTGGGCGGCGAGCGCTACCAACGGCAATGCCGCGATATGCTTGACGCCATGATCGACCAGCATTTTAACCATCCTTCGGTAATTCTTTGGGGTTTGGGCAATGAAAATGGCTGGCCGGGCGATTTTGAAATATTCGACACAAACGCGATCCGCTCATTCATGATCGAATTGAACGATCTGGCGCATCAACTGGACCCCTCGCGCAAGACGTGCATTCGTTACTGCGATTTTTGCAAGGACGTTCCGGATGTTTATTCGCCGAGCATTTGGGCGGGATGGTATTCCGGCCGCTATGGGGAATATCGCACTGCGCTGGAACGGGCGATCAAGTCGGAGCCGCACTTTTTTCATGCTGAATGGGGCGGCGACAGTCACGCGCGCCGCTTTTCCGAGGAACCGGAGAAATTTTTGGAAAATGTCGCGACGGGGCAAGGCCCGGCGGAGGAGGGCAATGCCTACAAACCTGGCGGCGGCCCCGCGCGAGCCTCGAAAGATGGTGATTGGTCGGAGAGTTACATGTGCAATTTGTTTGACTGGTATTTGAAGGAGCAGGAGCAGATGACCAATCTGACCGGAACGGCCCAGTGGATTTTCAAGGATTTCGCCACGCCGTTGCGACCGGAAAATCCCGTACCGCGCGTGAACCAAAAGGGCCTGGTCGAGCGCGACGGCACACCGAAAGAAGGCTACTACGTCTTCCAGAGCTACTGGTCCGGGAAGCCGATGATTCACATCTTCGGTCACTCATGGCCGGTGCGTTGGGGCAAGCCGGATGAGGAAAAAATGGTCAAGGTGTTTTCAAACTGCCACGAGGTCGAGCTGTGGGTCAATGGCGGCTCAGCCGGATTGAAACAGCGCAACATTGCCGACTTTCCCGCCGCCGGCCTGCATTGGCTGGTTAAATTAAAAGAAGGAACAAACACACTCCGGGCCGTTGGGCGACGTGACGGAGTCGAGGTCAGTGATGAAATTCACGTCGGCTATCAGACCCTGCCGTGGGGTGAACCGGCCAAGTTCACCCTTCTGCAGATTGCGCAAACCAACGGCGTTGCGACCATCGAAGCACGCGTGTTTGACAAGGATGGTGTCAATTGCCTCGACGCAGCAAATGTCATCCGCTTCGGCGTGGCCGGCGACGCGCAGTTGCTGGACAACCTCGGCACGTCCACCGGCTCGCGCGGGGTGCAGTTTTACAATGGCCGCGCACAGATCTGCCTCCATTTCACCGGCAGAAAAGCGGTCGCCTGTGTAGCGAGCGATGGTTTAGCCACGGAGTTTCTCGAAGTGACGAACATCCCGCCCGGCACCGGGGAATTGACGTTCGACGTGGCGGCGTTTGACCGCCAGCGGATTCTGAAAGCAGCCAACGCTGCGCTCAAACTCGAACCGCCAACCATTACAAAATATCGCGCCAAGTTGAGCCAAGGCGGACCAAACGATTTTTATTCCAACGCTGATTATTTCTGGCCCGACCCGACCCGGCCGGATGGGTTGCCTTACCTCAACCGTGATGGCCAATCCAACCCGGATAATTTTACACAACATCGGCTGGCCATGCACGAGTTGCGCGATGCCGTCGCGGCGCTGGCCGCGGCTTACAAAATTACCGGCGAGGATCGTTACGTGATGCAGGCGGTCGTGTTGCTGCGCGTTTTTTTCCTTGATCCGCGAACGCGAATGAATCCGAACCTGCAATATGCGCAAGCCGTGCCGGGCAGGTCATCCGGGCGCAGTTGGGGCATCATTGATGGATTGCATCTGATCGAAATCCCTCCCGCCATTGAGGCGATGCAAACTTCGCCGGCATTTCCGCCAGAGGCTCTGGCCGGCTTGAAACAGTGGTTTCGTGAACTGACCGGCTGGATGGTCACGAGTGAGAACGGGCGCACTGAGGCCGCCGCGAAGAATAATCACTCGGTGGCTTATTTCCTGCAAGTCGCCGTTTTTTCGCGCTTCACCGGCGACGAAGACAAACTGGCCAGGTGCCGGCGTCAGTTCAAAGAAGTTTTTGTCCCGAACCAGATGTCGGCGGACGGAAGCTTTCCCGCCGAACTCAATCGCACGAAACCTTACGGCTATTCCATCTTTCAACTCGACAATCTGGCCACACTTTGTCAGGTGCTTTCGACGCCGAACGACAATCTGTGGAATTTCGAGTTGACCGACGGCCGGGGGATTTGCAGAGCCATGGAATTCCTTTACCCGTATCTTGCGGACAAGTCGAAGTGGCCGCGACCGCCGGATGTTCAGGCGTGGGACAGCTGGCCGGCACGGCAGCCGAGCCTGCTGTTTGCCGGGCTTGCGTTCAAGGAACCCAGATACCTGGAGTTATGGCGAAAGCTGTCCCCTGACCCAACCGATGCCGAAGTCCGCCGCAACATCGCCATCACGCAACCAATCCTCTGGCTGCAACCGGAGAAACCTGAAATGCTCAAACCTTTTCTTCTGAACCCAGTCATGCGCTGAACCATATTAACGCTGAAACCAAAGAACGACCCAATCTGCATTGGCTTTCTCTGGCTGTTGTTGTGAAAACTACGGGCACTAAAACGGGCGCTTAATCCGTTATATTGCTTAAATCACCAGTGTAATAATGGAATGGGCCGGGCTGCTGGTTCTTGTGGCTTTACCACCCAACCAGAGGATGAAAGGCTGTGCTTGATTGGAAAGATTTAGGATCACAACTGCAATTTTTCCGTCTGTATTTAGGAAGGCGGTGGTCAGCAATTGATCTGTCGTTGATGAACTGATAATCCGTTTTGCGCCCGGACGGATGAATTTTGAAAAATGGCCGATGTAGTAATAGGAATTCATGTAATATAATTTCCCGGTTTTGGTATCGGCATGAATCGGCGCATAGCAGAAATTTTGAACATGGTTTGGCCCGCCTTTCTCATCCAACAAAACGTTCCAATCAGTCCAGCCTTCGGCCCCATTATTGAAATCGTTGATCATTGATTTGGCATAGGTCTCGCCTCCCTGCCAATCGTTGATTTTGCTGAAATCAAAAGGATAGTTGCAAGCTTCGGTAAACAAGAGGTGAGTCTTTGGATAAGCTTCCTTGACGCGTTTGACGTTCTCGAAGTCGTCTCCCATATACCAATGGAAACCGACGCCCCATACATATTGGGCGGCAGCCGGATCATCCAAAACCACCGATGCGCGTTGATACATCAAACTGCGGTTGTGATCCCAAATGATGATTCTTTTATCTTTCAAGCCGTCTTTTTGCAAAGCCGGGCCAAGATAATTTTTAAGAAAATCGCGCTCTTCCTCAGCCGTGTAAATACAGGACTCCCAAGACTGAATGGCCATCGGCTCATTCTGCACCGTTAATCCCCAAATCGGAATGCCTTCCTTTTCATAGGCATGAATGAATTTGCCGTAATATCCAGCCCATGTTTCATAGTATTCCGGCTTCAATTTGCCCCCGTGAAGCATGCTGTTATTGTCCTTCATCCAGGCAGGCGGACTCCAAGGACTGACGAAAAGCGTGAAATTTGTTCCCGCAGTTGCGATGGCCTGTTTGATGAACGGGATGCGATACTTTAAATCGTGGGCGATGTTGAAGCTCTTCAATTCTTTATCGCCGTCATTTACATAAGTGTAACTTTCACTTGAAAAGTCACAACTGTTAATATGGGTTCGGCCCAATGTATAGCCAATGCCGCTTTGGGGATCGTAATAGGCCCTCAAGATTTCCTGTTGTTTATCCTTGGGAAGTTTATAGAAAGTTTCCGCCGAGGCATCCGTCAAAGCGCCGCCGATGCCAAGGACGGTCTGAAATGTTTTTGAAGGGTCTATGTAAATTTCCGCGTCTTTTTCGGTTGGCGATAATTTATCATTAAATCCAATTTCTTCAGATTTTGCCAGCCGCTGTCCCGTATCTTTCGCGGTCACATATACCGCGATATTTTTCCCCAAATAACCTGAAGCCCCATAAGATGAGGTGCAGGTCATAAACGAAATCAATGAGGTCAGCAAAGTAAAAGAAAGTAATTTTGGGACTAAATTACTCACAATAGCCATTGTAGTTCTATTCATAATTGTTTTCCAGTTGACTCCCCATTTGTAAGGGGGGTTGGTTCACTCAGATGTTTTTTTAGAGACAGAATTATTGTTTTTCATATGGAGCAGTCCACACCAAGGAATCATCCACCTTAACGCTGCCTTTGGTGCCAATTGCCTGAATGGTATTGGTGCCGGCCCGCAGCATCAACGGCCAGGTGAAAATGCAGTTTGTGCTCGTCGTGGCCCCGTGTGAATCTCCGTTAAGGAAAAGCTCGACCGAATCGCAATTGGCATAAACTTTCGCCGTAATGTTATTGGTCAGCCGGTTTGTGAAGGTATGGCCCGTGATGTAAACCATCGGGCTGGTGGTCCAGTTGGCTTTGTAGTAATAAAAAGCATCCTTGCGAACTTGGCGATCATAGGTCACCAGTCCCTTGTCGTTCCGCCCCGGCGTGTCGCCTTCATTGCGACCGGCAACCGCGAAATCAAACATGTTCCAAACGAACTTGCACCAGAGGAACGGCCGCGCCTGCATCTCCTGCCAATGGGTTTCGTGGTAAAGATTTTGGTATTCTTCGGGATGATAATGTCCGGCGTTTGCAGGTTCGCGCACCGGGTCTTCGCTGTGCTGGTAAATGCTGGCACCGGCGCCATATTCGCTGATGCCAATCGGCCGTCCGGGATATTTTGCGTGGATTTCGTCAGCCCAAGGTCCGAAGTCTCCGAGTTTGCCGTTGTACCAGCCGAAATATTTATTGAACGAGTTCCACTCGGTGCACCAGTTGGACGGTTCATCGTCACCCGCATTGGCGGCGGAAGTGGAAGGGCGCGTGGAATCTTCCTGACTGGCAAGTTGGGCAAGCTGGCGGGCGAGGTTCACGGGCTTGGGGCCGGGCCTCAGGGTAATCTCATTGAACACGCCCCAGCAAACCACGGATGGATGATTGTAGCGCTGCCGGATGAGTTCGGTAAGCTGCTGTTTGGCATTGGCGTAAAAGGCGGGCGACTCGGTGATGCGATTAACCAGCGGAATCTCGCTCCAGAGAACAATCCCGTTTTTATCCGCCAGTTGATAAGTATAATCATTGTGCTCATAGTGCGACAGGCGGAGCGCCGTGGCTCCAATTTCCTTGAGCAACATGAAATTTGCATCCCGCTGCGCATCGCCGATTGCCCAGCCGCGATCCAGCCAGTCCTGATGCATATTCACGCCGTGAAGATCATAATGCCGGCCATTCAGGAAAAACCCCTTGTTCACGTCCACGCTGAAATACCGAAAGCCCAGCGGCTGGGCGACTAGGTCAACCACTTTCGAGTCTTTCCACACCTCGGTAAAGGCTTGATACAAGTATGGGTCGGAAAGTCCGTTCCACAAATGCGGACTGGCAATCGTCGTGGCTGCAACCACGTTTGACACGGTCCCCGCAGGCAAGGTCACAACATTCGTGAGGATGGCCACGATATTTGTCGCCGCATCGGTGATGACACTGCGGACGGTCAAATGTTGGGCCTTTTTAGTTGAGTTCGAGAGCACGGCCGTCACCTGGAGATTCGCGGCGTTTGGGCTGACATCGGTCGTTTTTAAATAGATTCCGGGCGAACCGTAATCCAATGGCGAGATTTGCACCGGATCCATCACCAGCAAGTGCACGTCACGATATAATCCACCGAAAAAAGTAAAGTCTGCCGACAGCGGAGGAAGATTTGTATTTGCGTCGTTGTTGACTTTCACAGCAATGACGTTGCCTGCGCCGACTTTGAGGAACGGGGTGATGTCAAAAGCAAATGCTGAGAAGCCGCCTTGATGTTCACCCAGATGGTGGCCGTTGATATAGACATCGGCCACGGAAGACGCGCCATCAAATTTCAGGAAAAAATGGCGGCCTTTGAGATTCTTGTCCACCGTGTAATGCCTTCGATACCAGCCTATGCCGCGGTAATAATCCTTCAGACCGTCCTGACCATCGAGATTATTCCAGGTGTGCGGCAAATTCAGAGTGGTCCAGGTTGAATCGTTGAAGCCGGCGCTTTGGGCGCCGGGAACGTCCTGTCGGACAAACTGCCAGCCGGCATTCAAAAGAATATCCGCTCGGTGATTGGTTGGAGTATTGTAAAGTTCGGCGGCGCCGGAAAGCTTCGCGCCGAAAACAACCAAACAAGCCAATAATACCCGCCGCAATATGCAAACAGCAGCGTGTTGAAAATAAACGTTAATTGCAATTTTTTGATTCATCCTGTTGCCGCGCCCGTAGCGCCACGTGTGAGGGATCATTCTGATAAGGCTCGAAACTTTTGCAAGCTGGAAACCCTGCCGTCCATTATCCCTCTTTTGAGGGGGTGTATCGAGAGGATCATTTTTTGAACACAAAAGCGTCATCCGCATTGATTGAAACAATGACCCGGTCAACCTGACCCGCGCGCTCGAAGATTGAAACGCTGGCTGCGCGGCTGAGGCACAGACTGTCCTGCCGGAGCTTCGAGCCATCCTCTGAAATCACCTCAAGCGAGTTCTTCGCGGCGATTTGATAAACGACGGGAACCTCACAGCAGGTGAAGCCGATCGAACCCACCGGCAAACGAATCCGCTTCGCGCGGCCGGCAACGTCATAGTAACAGAATTCCGCCGGGGTCGCGAGGAACTCGTCGCGCCGCAAAAGACTCGGACGAAAATGAATCTTGCCGTCTTTGACGAAAACTCCCAGTTCACCACGGCGACAAAGAATGTCTTCTTTGACCTGGCCCGTAAGTCCCGGCTGGCGGGCGCCGGTGTGGGCGGGTGTGTGCGAATAGGGATCCATTGGAAAAGCTCCGTATTCGACTGGAGATTTGTAGGCGCCGATGCCTGAGCGTATGTCGTAATAACATTCTGCCAGCTTTTGGAGAATGGGGCGCGGAGCACCCGAATCAACAGCGCGGAAAAAGGTTTCCTGCGCAGCCAGAAGAAGTTTGGAAACCATGTGCCAGTAGATGCAACCCAGACCCTCGTAGCCGAAGAATGTACCCGAACGTCCGGTAAACGACTGGTGATCGAACAGGCGCTCGAAGAGGTCCAGAACCAGCCGGCCTTCGCTCTTGACGAGGCGGGCATATCCCGCGCCAGCCAGCTTTTCGAGGATTTTAGCCACATCCCGGCCATTGGTGATGGAACCATTGAAATGATACCGGCCAACCACATCACGTTCCACCAGCAACCGGTTGCCATCCGCAATCAGCTTCTGCAGCAACTTGGAACGGTTGACTTCTTTTTGTGGAATGTTGTTCTTCTCCACAAACCGTGGCAGATGGCGATTCGGGTAAAGCAAATAACTCCGTTGGTCGGGGCGATACATCGCGCTTTGCTTGAGGGCGACCAGCAGGTCCAGCGATTCCCGGGCGGTCAGACGCCCGGAGCTAAGCACAGCCACCTGGCCTTCCAGCATCTCGTAAAGACGACGGATGGGAATTTCCCGGTGGTTTTCCAGCTTGATGAGGTTATACGCGTGATAAAGCCCGTCCGGCCTCCGGTTCGCGTGAATGGACTCGTCCGCAAACGCGAGGGCGACCTTGAAGAAATCAAGCAACTGGCCGCCTTGGATCCGTGTTTGGCGGCCCGAGAATCCCTTGGTGTAAATTTGTTCGCGATACTGGCTGCCGGCGCGCGCCAGCCCGTCGAGCACGCGCTTGCGCTCATGGTTGGTAATGTGGTGCGAGAGCAAGGGACGATGGCTTTGCAAAATGCGGCACACGGCCAGCAGAAGCCTGGCAACCTCATCCGACAGGTTCACCCCGGATTTTTCTAGCGGGTGGAAAACTTCCAGGCAGAAGGCCAAAAAGCGGCGAAGGTAGCAGAGTGTGACCACGGAAGTGCCGTTGCCGACCAGGGCGTTATTGGCGTCGTTCCATTCCGGTCGCTGGGTGTTCAGCCAGATGCCAGCCTCCGGTATGAAGTTGGAGAACTTGGCGAGCAACGAGACGAGAAGTTTTTCGCTCAGATTGACGAGGCGCACATGGCCTTGGCGGTCCCAAACGAGCTTGCCATCGGAGCCTTTCAACTTGGTGCGTCGGCGCACCATTTCCTCATGTTTCCGGTCGAAAATCACTGTTTCCTTGGGATCCTTGAGCAAGTCCTCGTACGGCTTGATCCGGTAAGGAACATCGGCGGAGGAAAAAATTTCCCGCGTCAGAAAATCACGCAAAGTGGCAGATTCGTGCCGCTCCAGGATCTCCAGCAACTTGAGCAAATAGATGATCTGGTGATCGCCCCAGTAGCCGATATGGGTCCATGGGTCGGCTGGATCAATGACCTCCCAATCAATGCCGTCCCGGGTGATGCGATAAGGGTTGTAGCCGTCGACGGTGGAGGCGTTGGCGAACTTGCAGATCATGCTGGCCGTGTAGCCCGGGAAGGAAAGCGAGAGAGCTTCCCAGTTCTGGAAGATGTCACGCCAGTTGCCCTCGTAATTCAAAATCCTCGTCCCGTCCGGATTTTTCGTGGCGATGGAGAAGCGATTCCATGGACGGCTCGGATCGCCGTGCCGCCGGCTGAAGGTCAGCGGCAGATATTCCCGGCAGAGCCGCTCCAGGTTGGGGTCTCCGTTTTCGACCGCCAGCGCCAGCAGGCGTGAATGGTCAATGCGTTTGCCAAGCTTGCTGAAAAAGGCGGGGTGACGGGCGGCAACCTCTTTGTTCGCATGGCGGACAAAGGCATGCAAATCGTCCGGATTCACCTGGTAGTCGTCATAAAAAATGCCGCCGCGCATCACATTGAACAGCACGTTGCTGTAATGCCGCGCGTTGCCCAGCGGTTGGGCGGTCTTTTGCAGCCCATCGGCTTTGCCGACGATACTCCGCAGTTCCTCGGTGCCGCGGACAATGTCTGCTTCCACCAGCTTTCGCAGCCTGGCAGGTTGACGCAGCAAGCGGTTGAGTTCAGCCACATCGGACGGTCCCCGGTTGACGTCGGCAACCAGATACCAATCCCTGGTCTGCCCGCGCGACAACGCCAATGTCGTGTGGAGGAAGTAGGCGCCGCGCTCGGCCCGGACTTCGGTTTCCTGCCGCAGCGGCAACCCTTGGCGGAAGGAGTTCAGTTGGATTGAGGAAATCAATTTTAGGTTTTTGCCCAGACCGAAAGACCAGACAGTGTTGGTCCTGAGCGCCTCGGCGGGCTCCGGACGATCAATCGGGATGGCACTGAGCCGGAACAACCCAAGGCCGGTTTCGGCGATCAGTTCGCTCTTTTTGTAGGCGTCGAGCAGCGTGCTGTATTCGAGCTGGAATTGGCTGCCGATGCAGCAGGGCATCAGATTCTGAATGCCATCCAACAGCTTGACCCGCACGGTCGCCAGCCCGGAGTTGGTCAGCCAGGCGCGCCGGACCCAGCCAAAGCGGTCGCCGTTGAACCAGCCGTAACGGAAGGTCAGCCCCAGGTCCGCATTGGATTCCTCAAAGATCAGTTTGTTGCCCCAAAAACTTTTGTAAAGGTTGCGCTGAAGCCGATAAATGCTCCGGTAACGTTCTGAGAACGGTTCCCAAAGATGGCTCCGGCCTTGTTTCTCAACGATGATCAGGGTTTTGCTGCCGGTGATTTCGGCCGAGTCATGGATTTTATCATCGGTGTAATAAGGGAAGAGCGCGAGATCCGCGTTGCGGCGTCCGGCGGTCACCGCGCCGGTGCTGGAGATAAACATCCAATGGTCGGCGCCACTGACGATGCTCATGAAGAAGGGTCGCATCCGGTCATAATTGGCAATCTGATAAAAGCTCTCGCCCTCCAGGTCAACCTGGTGTCCCTCAATGGGAGCGAAGTTGAACCGGAGTGGATTTTTGCCGACGTATAAAGTCTTTTTCATGCCATTGTGATTCTATTGTGCTGCCGGGTTAAGCTATTGCATATTCTTCCGATTCCAAGTCCTTTTTCCAGGAACGCTGAACAATATTTTATCAAGGCTGCCTGACGCACGACAAATAAACGATGTTCATTCCGCCGGCATTCTCAATCTTGACCGTCATGACGTAGTCTCCTCGTAGTCTCCTGCAATTGGATGGTCCTTTGGTGTCAACCGGCCTTTTCCTTCTCTCTTCTTAAATCGAGATCCTTTTTCATCAAGTCGGTGGTCTTGGAATCAATTGTGTAAAAGAACATGAATAAAGCGCAGGACATGTATAAGACTCCCGGGATAACGGAAATCAAAAGCTTGATTCCGGTCAGGGCCGTTTGAGTTTGTATGGCATCCGCAACATAGTTAAATATCCAAAGCACCCAGCCGGCTATGGCAGCACCAATGCCCCAACCGGCTTTTTGCGCAAATATCGCGGCTGAAAAATACAAGCCGGTGGCCCTTCGCCCGCTTTTCCATTCCGAATAGTCCGCGGAATCGGCGATCATGGTCCAAAGCAAAGGTACCGCGGGAGCATAGGCCATTTTTGCAAGTATATTCAACGCATAGATGGTGATAATGTCCTTTTCTCCGGGCAGGTAGAGTGAAATAAAGAAAACGCCCGATATGAGGGAGCTGCCAATGAAGACATTTTTATTGCCGAATCTCCTGGCCAAGGGTTTTGAAAACGGCAAGGCAACAATAAGGGCAATCGTGCCGATGACATTGAACAACTGAACACTGTCCTCTTTGCCGATGTAATATTTGAAATAGAAGGCAATCGCCGCGTTCTGCATGGCAAACATCACGAAGGAAACGATGCCCACAATAGCGAGGATGATCCAAGGCCGGTTCTTAAAGAGGTTCCCAAGGTCCTCTCCGACCGAACCCTCCAGAGATTTTGACGGTTTCACCCGCTCTTTGGTCGTCATGAAGGTGATGAAAAAGAAGACCACACTCAGGCAGCCAAACAGGATCAGCGTATGTTGATAGCCCATCGCCTCGTTGCCGCCTCCAAAATATTTTGCGAGCGTCAACGGCAACCCGGTGACCACAAGCTGGCCTGTAAAGGCGCAGATAAAACGATACTGGTTAACACCCGCGCGCTCATAAGTGTCCGAGGTCATCACCGCCGCCAGGGAAGAATAGGGTATATTAACCGCCGCGTAGGCGGTCATCAAGAGGGCGTATGTGGCGCAGGCGTAAATAATTTTGCCCGTCTCACCAAAATTTGGCGTGGTAAATGTCAGAACAGCCAGAACCGCGTAAGGAACCGCACCGAAAAGAATGTAAGGACGGAATTTGCCCCAGCGCGTCTGAGTCCGGTCCGAGATGACGCCGATGGCCGGGTCAATTCCCATGTCCCAGAACCGGGCAATCAGCATGATGGTGCCGGCCGCCGCCGCAGGGATTTTGTAAACATCCGTGTAAAAAATAAGCAACCAAAAGCCAACCATGTCCCAGACAAAATGCGATGCGGTGTCGCCCAGGCCATAGCCCAGCTTCTCCACGAACCTCAGGCCGGCGCGGGGTTGTGCTGGTGGAGTTTGGACAACTGTGGCGGGCGAACTCATGGCCAAAGTTATATTGGTTGCAGTGAACGCCGTCAAGATGGCGCGGACAGTTATTGGCTGGCGGACTTGGCGGAGCTTTCTGCCGGTGGATCCACGTAAAATGGAATGTTCGCATGGGCGGCGTGTTTTTTTCGTTACGACCGTCGCTGAACGGTCTTGCGGTCTTCCTTCGGGAGTATTAGCCTCCACGCGGTTATTCAAGAGGCAGGTTGCCGTTGGGACACCAAGAGAGAAACGATCATACGAGAGAAACGGAACATTATGAAACGGCGGCCGAGGATCGCCTGCCCTTCATGCAGAAGTTCGCGTACGGCCTGGGCATGCTCGCCAACAATCTGCAGGCGGCCGCCGTCGGTGCCCTGCCAATCATTCTGAATCTCGGTCTAAAAATGGACCCGCGCCTCGTCGGCCTTCTCGGATCCATCCCCCGCCTCTTCGACGCGTTCATCGATCCGGTAATCGGACACATCTCCGACAACACGCGGACCCGGTGGGGCCGCCGCCGCCCGCTCATCTTCTGGGGCGCCATTCTGTCCGGCATCATATTTGCCCTGATGTGGCAGTTGTACCCCGGGCACACCCAGATGTTCTACTTCTGGGTTTTCCTCTGCGCTTCAATCATTTTCTTCACGGCCTACGCCATCTTCTCGATCCCGCTGGTGGGCTACGGATACGAACTGACCGCGGACTACCACGAGAGGACTCGGTTGCAAGGATTCAGCAATATCATGGGCCAGGTCGCATGGCTGTTGTGTCCCTTCTTCTACTTGTTTATCTACAACAAGAATATCTTCCCCGGCGAGTTCGGGGCGGTCAAGGGCGCGCGCACCCTGGCCATCATGATCGGGGTGTCTATTATCGTCTTGGGCGTCATGCCCGCCCTCTTCACCAAGGAGAGCATGCGCCTGCCGCCCCGGGACAGCGAGGGCGCTCTGAAGAGCGCCATTACGTTCTTCAAGCGCTTCATCGCCACGTGGAAATCCGTTCCGTTCCTCAAGCTGTGCCTGGCCACGTTCCTGGTCTTCAACGGCTACCAGCTCGGCGCTTCGTTCACGTTCTACAACATGACGTACTATCTGTTCGACGGGGACACGGCTCGGGCGTCGCAACTGAACCTCTGGTTCGGCATAACCAGTTCGCTGGCGACATTCGCCGTCATCTGGCTGACCACGTTGGTGTCCGCGAAGATCGGAAAGCGGCGGACGTTCTGTATCATGACGTCCCTGTCCCTTCTCGGGTTCGTGGCGAAGTGGTTCACGTATAATCCCGCGCATCCGTACATGTTGCTTCTCTCCGCTCCACTGATTTCGTTCGGGATCGGCTCGCTCTTCACCGTTGTCGGGGCCATGGTGGCCGACGTCTGCGACCTGGACGAGCTCAAGACGGGCGAACGCCGCGAGGGGATGTACGGCGCGATTTACTGGTGGATGGTCAAACTCGGCATGGCCGCGGCCGCGCTCATCTTCGGCTACCTCCTGAACGCCACGGGCTTCGATGTTGCGCTGAAGACCGCGCAATCGGCGAGAACCCTTTATCTCATGCGCGCATGTGACTGCGGCATTCCGCTGGTCGCGTCCGCGATCGCCATCTGGGCGGTCCTGACCTACGGCCTCACGGAGGCCAGGGCGCGCGAAATCCGCGTCGAGCTGGAAAAGCGGCGCGGCAAGAGCAGCGGCTAGTCTCTTCCTGCGCAGGGCATGAATTGATAAGAAATTGCTTTTTGCGCGCCCGTATTACTGAGCGTTGAGCGGGTAAGACCAGCCCTCACGCCCCGACGGCCGCGCCACATCTACCAACCAATGACCGATGACCAATCGCCATTCACTCCCACTTAATGTCCGAGATGTATAGCGTCACCGGCGCTCCATTGGCTTCCACGCCCCAGAAGAAGCCCGACTTGATCAGCTTAAGGTCCTTGCCGGTCACGTTGATGGTGTATTGCTGCCAGTCCGCCGTCAGGGTGACGTTCAGCGTGCCATTGTCTGAGTCCAGGTATTTCTTGTCCTTGGCCGTGTCCTTCGTGAGGTAGCCGAAGCCGAAGGTGACTTTCTCGCCGCCCTTCTGGCCGCGGGCCCAGATCGTCAGCTTCCTGGCCCCGGTGAAGTCAAACCCGCCGGGCTTGTCGCCCCAGTCGTTGGCGGGACTCTGCCAGATCACGCCGCCCTTGCCGGTGGACTCCTTGTACATGGCCTTGATGCACGTCTTGCCGGAGTGCGGGTTGTCGGTGCAGTGCTCATCCATCGCCACGGCATTGGTATTATCCGTGTACCCCGATGCAACGTAGGTGTTTCCCTGCTCCTCCCCGTAAATCAAATACGGCAGTTTCGCCACTGGCGCCTTGAATGACGGCTCCTGGCCGCCCTTGACCAGCACCGGCAGGCTCCCCGCCGCCGCGGCGCCATGCTCGTTCCGCACGTAGCAGTAGATACGGTAGACGCCGTTCATGCCCGGCATTTTCACGGACACCTGCGGCTCGCCGTTCTGCCCGATGGCCTCGGTAAATGCCTGCCCCGCGCCCGCCCCGGGCTCCTGAATGTTGTATGTGCCGAGCTCGCGGTCCATCACCCATTCGTACTTCAGCTTGTCGCCCTGGGGGTCGCTGGCGTCAACGCTGGCCTTCACGGTGTCGCCCGAGCTGACCTCGTTGGTGCCGTTGATGGCCAACTTCTTGATTCCCGGGCAGAGATACTTGGGCGCCTTGCCCGTCCAAAGTTCCTGCATCGTATCCGCCGCGGCGAGCTTGCTGCCGTCCGGCAGGAACATGCCGTACCACGTGACCGTCGCTTCCACCTTGTTGCCCCAGTAAAAGGCATACGACCCCAGACACTCGCCGGGATGCCCCAGCACCGTCTTCTGATACGAATTGCTATACCATGTCGCCTTTTCCGTGCTCGACATCTCGTTGAGTGCCCTGAACGTCGTCCGGCTCCAATATTCCCACTGACCCGGCGGGCCGAACTCTGTGATGATATACGGCTTGGCGGCCGTCCCCGCCGGCACCTGCTTGAGATATCGGTCGCCGACGTTCTGCCCGCCGGCATACGAGTTGATGCCCACGATGTCGATGTCCGGGCAATATTTGTGCAGGTTCGCCACCTTGCTTCCGCCGACCTCGGCGATCACGGTCATCGTCGGATGGTTCGGATCCAGCTCATGGGCGGCCTTCGCCAGGTCCTCGACCGATGCCCACAGCGCCGGCGTGTCATTCCGGGTTTCCATCTCGTTGCCGATGCTCCAGACCAGCACCGCCGGGTGATTCCTGTACGTCCGCACCACCTGCTTGAACTCTTCCAACTGCTGCTTGACGGTCGCAGGATCGTCCGCCCTAAAACCATCCGCCTTGTGGCCCACCCAGTAGCCCAGCGCCACCGTCACCCCCTGCTTCTCGTCCTCATCCAGTTCCTTGCGTGTGTTGGCGTCCACGCCCCACAGCCGAATCGAATTCCCACCGTCCCCCACCAGCACCTCGCGCGAATAGTCGCCGCCGACGCCCTTGACGAAGTAAGGCTTCCCGCCGCGCAGCAGTTCCCACTTGCCGTCGGCGGTCTTACGCACTTCCACCTTGACGGGGGTGCCCGCCCCGGGCGCTGCCACCACCGGTGTACCCGCCGCCCCCCCGGTGCCGCCCGCGCACTCCGCGGAAAACGCCATCAGAGCCACAGCCGCCACACTCGCGGCACATTTCCAAAGAGACAATTGATAAGAAATTACTTTTTGCGCGTCCGCATTACTGAGCGCTGATCGGGTGAGGCCTGTACGTCCGCACCACCTGCTTGAACTCTTCCAACTGCTGTTTGAATGTCGCAGGATCGTCCGCCTTGTGGCCCACTCACAGCCCAACTTCTCGATGAACTTTAGACCGACGGAAGGCTGCCTCGGTGACGTTTCAGTAGTTGTTGAGGATGGGTTGTCGGGCGAACTCATGGCAAAGATTTTTATAGGGTTGGCGGTTGGCAGCGTCAAGCTCGCGCAGCCATTTATTGAACGGTGGTTGGGGGAGAATCACCCTTTGACGGGTCCACGTAAAAGGGAATGTTCGCGTGAGCAGCGTGGCCTTTGCCGTCATAGACGCAGGCGAACAGACGATACGCTCCCGGCGTTGACGGCGCTATGAGTTGCGCCTCGCCGTTCTTGCCCGGGATAACCAGACCGGGAAAACTCCGGGGCCGGGGTTCAAAATCGCCGCCGCGGGTTTTTGCGGCACTTTCTTCCATGATTTCCCAGGAATACGTCAGAGGCAAAGTGGAAGTCGCGAGCACTTTGGCCGTGTAAGTCTGGCCGATCTTCAAGTGGACATTCTGGTCAGCCGTTTTTCCGTCAAGCAGGAAATCGTTCAAATGCGGACAGCGGATTTTCGGCCAGTGGCCGGTCCAAATATATTCCATGACATCCACCGTTTCTGTTTCTTCGCCGGTTTCGAGGAACATGCCGTACCAGGTCGGTGTGCGTTCCTGTTTTTGGCCCCAGAGAAAGACATAAGAGCCAAGACACTGATTGGTATCGAGAGCGATAACCGTTTGATAACGCCTGAGGTAAGAAGCTGCTTTGACCGAACTGTTTTCTTCAATCCCCGCGCCCCAGTCGGTCTTTTTGACATCCCGATATCCGGTGGCGCCCCACTCGGTAAGGACGTAAGGTTTCTCCCAGCCGCTCTCACCCAGGTTATTGGGCAGGTCCACGATTTTGGCGTACGCTTGGAAAGCGATCAGATCAAGATCCGGCGCCCGCTTTTCGATTTCCTTCACCACCTGCTTTTCGGAGCCGGCGATCGAAGTGAGGGTGAGATGGTTCGGGTCCACCTGATGGATCATTTTTGAAATATCATTCACCGCGTCCCAGACTCTCGGATTTTGCCCCTGCAAATTTAATTCGTTGCCGATGTCCCACATGAGCAGGGCCGGATGATCTTTGAATTTCAACACCTGCGCTTTCAACCCGGCCAGTTGTTGGGCCACGGCATTGGTATCGTCATAGTTGAATCCGTGGCGTTCCAGTTTTACATCCAGCCCCATCGTCACATAGAGACCGTTTTTCCAGGCGCGGTCCAGAACGTGTTGCCCGGATTCCTTGCCATTCTCCACGGTCCAGGTGCGAAAGGAATTTCCTCCATGTTCCGGAAGTTTGTCCTGATTGCCAAATTCCACTCCGGCGCCCTTGATGTAAAACGGCTTGTGATTTATGTAAAGCTGCCAGCGGCCGCTCTCGTGCCGGACTTCCACTTTGGCGGGACCATTGGTCTTGACCGTGTCTTGGGCCGGGCAATTGCCGTTTATTAAAACGGCTGCCAACAGACCCAGCGGCCAACTTAACAAGGCATTTTTTCTCATTAAATTTATCTCCCCGTTATTGGCGCATCAAAATGCCTTCCAGTTCCTCCAGCGTCTTGCCTTTGGTTTCAGGAATGAAAAGCAGAACGAAAATCAACGCCGCGGCAGCCATCAGTCCATAGCCCAGGAAAGTGCCTGCGGAACCCCAATGAGACAATTCCCAAGGAAAAATGAACGTGACACTGGCGCTGACGGTCGCATTCCAGAAGCCGGCCAGCGACATGGCCATGCCCCGATATTGATTGGGAAATATCTCAGACAACAGCACCCACATGACCGGCCCCAGCGAAATGGCAAACGAGGCCACAAAACCGATGATCGCAAACAAAACCAATGAAGCGCGGATGTTCAATCCGGCGGTAACCAGTGAATCGTGATAAGGCTTGATCCGGTCGGCGCCGAATTGTGTTTCCAGGCCGGTTGTGAATTCCTTGTCGGTGGTGAAAACATTTTTTTTGGAATTTTTGAGGTCGGCAATCAAATCCGCGGGAACCTTGTTTTCCTGAAGGACGACAAACGACTTCTCCGTCAGTTGGTAACTTGAGGCGTGAAACGCCCAACTGCACATCAGCAGCGACACTGCCATCCCCGTCGTGCCGATTACCAACAGCGGCTTGCGGCCCAGGCGATCCACCAGCCAGATTGCCACGAAGGTCATTCCCAGATTGACCAAACCTACCAGAACCGCCTGCCGGAATGCGGCGTTGATGCCTCCGCCCGCCTGCACGAAGATGGTGGGCAGATAATAGAAAATGGCGTTGATGCCGGTGATTTGTTGGAAAAATGCGATTGCCAAGGCGATGAATATAACAAAGCTCATCTTTCTACTGAACAATCCGCTCACACGGATGCCAGGTGCTTTCTCGGCAAAACTTTGCCGGATGTTGCGCGCTTCATCTTCCGCCTGTTCCACACCGCAAGCTTTAATCAGGATCTCTTTGGCGCGCTCCTCCTGCCCTTTGCCAAACAGCCAACGCGGGCTTTCCGGAACGGCAAAAAGCAGGAAAAAATACAGGACTGCCGGAACGGCATCCATTCCCAACATCCAACGCCAATTGTTATCCCCCACATTCAACAGAAAATAGTTGGAGAAAAAAGACGCCGAAATGCCGAGAACAATCATCAGTTGATTCAGCGATACAAGACTGCCGCGGAATTCCGGTGGCGAGATTTCGGCAATGTAAACCGGCGCGATAAGAATCGCTCCGCCCACCGCCAGTCCGCCGATGATCCGGGCGATAAAAAAAAGCCCGATGTTCGTGGTCAGCGCTGAAAGAAGGGCTGAGCCGGTGAACATCACCGCCGTTGTAATCAGAACTTTTTTTCGCCCAAAGCGGTCGCTAAAAAACCCCGCCACGGCCGTGCCTCCCAGAACACCCCAGCCGAGAGAACTCACCACCAGGCCGAGCAGTAAATCGCCCCGATCACCATTTAAATGAAAGTATTTCTGAATGAATGGCACGGCGCCGGAAATGACCGTGGCGTCGAAACCCCAAACAAAGCCACCCAGGGCCACAACCAAGGCGACCACCACTACGTATTTTTTCCTTTGCTCCATATTTATTTTGGCTCGGTTTACTGATTGGTCAGCACCAGCCGGTAAAAAGCAGATCCGACACCGGGATAAATTGGCATCGCAAATGGATTGGTGAGCGGACCGGGCACATCCGTCCAATTCGTCCCCAATCCCTCCGAGGGCGGATTAGTCTGATATTGCAACAGCCAGTTGATACTATTCGTGGGCCATGATAATTGCAATGCGTTGGAAAACAAGGATAATGAGAGTGCTGGTTTAATGGCATTTACTGCAATGTTGCCAACGGTTGTCGCCTGGCCATCGTTGGCGGCAAGCTGTAACTGGTATGTTCCTGCCACGGAAAAACTTGCGGTAGTGGCCAAAGCGTTGGAGTTGCCAAAAGTAACGGCGCCGGGTCCGCCGATTTCGCTCCAAGCAGTCGTGACCGTGCCTGGTGGATTGGGCTTGCCGTCATCGGTCACTGTGCCGGCGAGATTGGCGGCGGCCGGCCAGATGATGGTTTGATTGCTGCCGGCATTGACGGATGGCGCGTAGTTGATAGACGGCGCGTTGGCAAGGATTTGAACTTCGTTGCCACTGAGGAGGCGGTTATAGATACGGAGGTCACTGAGATCGCCGCTCCAACCCCGGGTCAAGGCCGCTACATTGCCGATATAACCTGTGCCTGCGCTCGAAGGTTGAGTGCCGGATGGCGTTGTGATTACGGTAGGAGCGGCAATGGGAACGCCATTGACATATTCCGTCGGCACATTGGTCAGGCTCGAGAGGCCATAGCTGGCCGCGATGTGATACCACGCACCGGTGCTGATCGTGTTTGCCCCTGAAAACCAATCGCCATTTCCAGTGGAGTAGGTGGCAAAGTCAAAACCGTTGTTCCCTTGACTGTCAAACCGGAAAAATAACCGGTAACCCGGCGTATCGAAAATGCGTGGATAAGCGCTGTTACCTTGAGCATTCGCCCGTGCCCAGGCAACGAGTGTCAACTGTGTCACCCCCGGCGAGGAGAAGCTGGCGTAACTGCTTGAACCGTTAAAATGCAGCGCATTGGAAGGATAGCCTGTGGCGAAGTTGGTAAAGACCGCCCCACTGATGGTGGCCGTGCGCCCGTTGCCTGAGGAGTCGGCGGCAGTGCTGCCACCAGTTTCATTCATTTTCCACCAAGCCAGGAGGCCGTTGGTAATGGCGCCACTGGAACCCACCACCACAGTAAAAGGAACGGTGGTATTCCCTCCATTGTTGGCGGTGAAATCCAAACTGTACATGCCGTTGGAACTGAAATTGGCAGCCGTGGTCAGTGCGTTGCTGTTGCCAAAAGTGATGGCGCCCGGCCCGCCAAGTTGTGACCAGGCTGTCGTGAGGGCGTTGGCCGGCGCCGGGTTCGTGACGTTGACGGACAGTTGCAAGGTGTCATTAGTGGTGTTGAGATAAGCGACCGCGCCCACCGGCGTAATGACGGAGATCAAAGGCGGCGTGACGGGGGCAATCCAAATCAACGAATCGGTTACATTAGTGCTGCCCTCGGTCCCGACGGCTTGGACCGTGTTGGTGCCGGGCAAAAGGGTGACGGGCCAGGTATAGATGCAATTAGTGCTGATGACGACGCCTTGAGAATTGCCATTCAAGAAGAGTTCGACTGAATCGCAATTGGCATAAACTTTGGCTGTAATGGCATTGGTCAGCCGGTTGGTGAAAGTGTGGCCCGTGATGTAAACCATCGGATTGGTCGTCCAGTTGGCTTTGTAATAATAAAAGGCGTCCTTGCGCACCACGCGATCGTAAGTGACCAGGCCTTTGTCGTTGCGTCCCGGTGTGTCACCTTCGTTGCGGCCATCCGAGGCGAAGTCGAACTCATTCCAAACGAGTTTGCACCAGAGGAACGGGCGGGCCACCATCAATTGCCAGTTGGTTTCGTGAACGATGTTCTGCCATTCCTCGGGATGGTAGCTGGTGGCGGTATTGGCTGGGAACGTTGGATTTTCACTATGCTGGTAGATGCTGGCCCCCGCGCCATATTCACTCACGCCGATGCAACGGTTGGGATAATTGGCGTGGATATTGTCGGCCCATGAACCAATACCGTTCAGCGGACTTGAATACCATCCGTAATACTTGTTGAAGGCGATGAGTTGGGTGTAAAGGGTCGAAGGATCGTTATCGCTGGTGTTGGCGGCGGCGGTGGAAGGCCGGGTTGAATCTTCCTGACTGACGAGTTGAACTTCCTGGCTGATAAGGTTTGTCGGCGTCGGGCCGGCTTGAAGCGTTATTTCATTATACACACTCCAGCAAACCACCGAAGGATGATTGTATCTTTGCCGGATCATCTCGCGCAGTTGTTGCAGTGAATTGGTGTAAAACGCCGGTGACGCGGTGATGTAATCAATAATCGGGACTTCGCTCCAAACGCAAATGCCATTTCGGTCCGCCAGTTGGTAAGTATAGTCGTTGTGCTCGTAGTGTGAAAGGCGAAGAAAGGTGGCGCCGATTTCCTTGAGAAATATGAAGTTCGTGTCCCGCTGCGCGTTGGTCAATGCCCAGCCGCAATTCAGCCAGTCTTGATGCATGTTCACGCCATGCAAATCATAATGTCGGCCGTTGAGAAAAAATCCGTTGGTGGGGTCCACGCTGAAATAACGAAAGCCCAGCGGCTGCGCGACCACGTCCACCGCACTCGCGCCATTCCATACTTCCACAAAGGTTTGATAGAGATACGGATCAGTCAGGCCGTTCCACAGGTGCGGATTGGCGATGACCGCGCCCGCCACTACATTGGAGACCGACGAAGCCTGGAGCGTCACTACATTGGTCAGTGTCGTCACGATGTTTGTGGCCGCGTCGGTCACGACCGCGCGAACGGTCACTGTCTGAGCCGAGGCCGTGGAATTGGAAACCACGGTGGTGACTTGGAAATTGGCGGAGCTGGAACTGACACTGGTGGTTGTGAGATAAACGCCGGGCGACCCGTAATCCAACGGCGAAATTTGCACCGGATCGGTCACCAGCAAATGCACATCACGATACAGGCCGCCAAAAAAAGTGAAATCCGCGTTCAACGGCGGCAGGTTGGTATTGAAGGCGTTGTTGACCTTTACCGCGATGACGTTGTCTGCGCCGACGTTGATGTAAGGCGTCGCATCAAAAACAAACGCAGCGAAACCACCCTGGTGTTCGCCCAGATAGTTGCCGTTCAAATACACGTCCGTGACAGAAAATGCGCCATCGAATTTCAGAAAAAAGTGGCGGTTGGTATAACTGCCATCCACGGCACAATGAACCCGATACCAGCCGATGCCGCGGTAGTAATTGTTGCCCCCATCCTGGCCGTCGAGATTGTTCCAGGTGTGCGGCAGATTCACCACTGACCAGGCCGAATCATCAAAGCCGTTAGTTTGCGCTCCCGGAACATCCTGCCGGATGAACCGCCAGCCGGGATCCAGAATCACGTCCACGCGTTCGTTCACTGGCGGGGTGTAGGGCTGGGCGACCAGGGAGGAGGCGAAACTGAAGATGGCCAGAACAACAAGAGAAACCTCACGCGTAATTCGTCTAAAGATCCAAGAATGTGCGGAGACTCCAACATCTGGGGGCCGGGTTCGGGAGCCAACTCGCGGATTTTGACGTCCGCGTTGCGCATCGTGCGGCGCGGACGCTGTCAGAGTCTGTTGTATTTGGCTCATTCTTGGAGTTTGATTCGGTAGAACTGCTGCGATCCAGCGGGCATGACTACATATAAGGTGAGGCCGCGCCGCCTATATCGTACCAGGGGCCCAGGACATTGGTGGCCGACTGGAGAGTGCCGCTGGACCAGTTGAGCACCAGGCTGTTGCCGGAAGTCTGCAGAGACAAGCCCGGCGGCTGATTGATCGTCACTATCGTCATGGCGGCGGCAGGGGCGCAACTTCCGACTGTCGCCGTTACGCTGTAGAGGCCCGCAGCATCGGTCGTCGCCTTCGTGATGGAAGGATTCTGCTCGCTGGAGCTGAACCCGTTGGGACCCGTCCAACTACGCCGCGCCCGGCATCGCTGTGGTGGTGACATTTGCGATAATAGAATCGTATGAATTGCGGCTTCAGTTGTCCATCCCTCTTTTGAGGGATGACAAGGGTCACCCGGCTGCCTGGTTTCAGGCGTTAAACGTTCCGAAGGTGCGCCGACATTGGGTTTGGTGCTGATGTGAGCGCGCGACTGTTACAACTCAGATTGAATGTTCTTGCGGATTGCGGTGTCTGAACCTGCAACCTTCGCAGCTTTTATCCGCCCGGCGCCACCACTTCCCAGCCCAACCCGATCTGCAGATCATCCCCATCGAAAAGATTCAGTTGCCGCTCAAGAGCCGCGACGAGTTGCCCCCGATCCTCGCCGGCTTGCAATGGGTCACAGAATCAAGGATTGTGATGCAATGTGGCTTTGATAGTTTCAATTTGTTGCTGTGCTGAACTGTTCGCCGGGTCAAGCTGTAAAACTGTGCGAAACTCGGCGAGTGCTTGGTCCAGCTTTCCTTGCGTGGCCAAGGCTGTTCCCAGATAAAAATGTGCCTGGATAAAATCCGGGCGATAACGGATTGTCTCCGAGAATTGAGTCTGAGCTTCCTCGGTTTTCCCTTTTGCCGCCAGTTGAATTCCGAGCTGGTAACGAGCCTGCCAAAATTCCGGTTTGGCTTTGACGACCGCGCGCAGGCAGGCAATTACTTCATCCCACCGATATAAAGCGGCAGCCGTGTTGGCTCGATTGAAATAATCGGCCGGACCCTCCGGCTCCAGATTCGCTGCCTTCTGATAACAGGCCATTGCCGCGTCAATTTCCCCCTGGTTTTGCTGTAGAAATCCCAGATTCAAATACGTGTCCACGTAGTCAGGATTTGACCGGATCGCTCGCTTGAACCAATGGATGGCCTCGGCGGTTTTCTGTTGATTCGCAAGGATTTCTCCCATGGCATCCTCGGCTTCCGCATAATCGCTGCGGATGGCAATGGCGCGAGAAAAATAATCGGCTGCTTCAGCAATTTTCCCTTCGCGAACCAACAAGGTGCCGACATAGTAATATCCCCCCGGCAACTGTGGAACAAGTTCACAGCAGCGTTTGGCTTCTGCGATCGCTTGTGCCGAGTGTCCCCCCGCTTCCAAAAACCTCTCAAAATGTGCATGCAAAAAGTAGTCATCCGGAGCCAAGGCCAGCGCCTGCTCATACATTTGCCGGGCCTGCTCCGGCGTTTGGGTATCCATCTGAGCCTTGGCTTCGTTCAATTTCGCCTCGCACAGCTTCAGATAGGTGGCATGATTAAATTGACCGGTGAACGGCGGCGACGTTACGCGGGCGAAAATGGGTTGCCAAACGCGCTGCTGGTCCCACACCGTCACTGCCAAGCGGCGTCCACACAACTCCTCAGACGCCCAGTTTCCCTGGTCGCGGCCAGTGATGGAGTTTGGAAGCAGCCCTTTGATCTTTTCCGCAAAGTCAAGCGCCAGCAGATAATTGCCGACGAAATTCAAATGCACGTGCTCGTAAAAGAAATTCAATCCGGGAATTCCCTCCGGCGAGTTTTGCGCGAGGACCCGGGCGGCATCCACCAAATAGACGCTTTGTCGGGCATGACGGGACGCTGCTTCCCTGATGATTGAATTGATGCGCGTGTCCACCCGGAAATCGAGCGCATCATCGTCGCGTGCCAGTTCAAAATCCCGCAGGGCTTGAACAAAATTTGTCAGCGCCAAATCACAATCGCCCATGCGAAACTGTAATTCAGCGAACTGCGGGTCAATCTCAGCAGCCTTGCGATACAAAGCCAAAGCATCCCTATAAGAACCGGCAGTTTCATTTGTAATGCCTTCTTCAAAAATTTCATTCCAGGCGGATAATTGGTTCGTGCTTAAACCGGGCGTATGAATTGAAGCAAACGGCGCGCAATCCTTCAGGTTGACCGCCACCGTGCTTAAAACAACCGGCACGCCCGCCCGTTGCGCCGTGCGCAAAATATCATCCAGATTACCTCTGAAATTGGCATAAGCCCGCAGCCGGGCGGGATCGTCATATCCAATGCGGCCATGCATAAACATTCCCATGCCCCCCCAGGTTTTTGGCGTGGATGAATCGCTTCGCAACCGCCGGATGAGGGCATCCAGCAATTGTCCGGTGCGCGTTTGTTTGATAGCGAGCAGGGTTCGGATTTCGGCCAGACCGGGTGCGTGCAATCCATAACTCGTCTCGGCGCCAAAAGGACCCACCATTTCGTTGTTGCCCATGTAAATGAGCCACATATCGCCCTGGTGCCGGGCGCACTCGCGCGCAATGGGCAGGATGGTGCTCGAATCAATCGCCGTCATCGCCACACAAACCACTTGAAAGTCCGTTCCGGGATAACGTTCGCGCAGCAAGACTTGCAGGTACCGGCCAAAACCATAAGTCGGGTCCGGGTCTCCCTCGGCGGCCGATTCGCCGAACAAGAAAATCTGATACGAATTGGTGGCTTTCTCTGCGGCAAATCGAAACGGATCCGTGGAACGGACGAGAGCAGGCGGAAAAAACCGATAACCGAATTTCTCATTCGGCACATAAAAATTATGTCCATTAATCTGGAGCAGGCGGAAAAAACCGGTGTCATAGCCGTATCCTCCCAGGCGAAGCCCGAGTTCAATGCCACCCAACAAGAGCAGCGGAACGAAAATCATCGCAAAAAGACGCATCAGCCACAAACGACGTCTTGAAACCGGGGTGGTGGGAATCATAGCGGTGACTTCTGAAGGGAATCGCTCTGGTTTGGCCGATTCCACATGGAATGACGCCTTAAAGCTGTAAGTTGCTTAAATTTAACAAGATAAACACATTTCATAATCATCAAAAAAACCCCTGTTTCAACCCGGCAATTTGACCCACGAAAAATTCTTCTCAATTATTCTTTCAAAAACTATTGACAAAATCAACCTGTTATAGTAAAAAGCATCACGTAACAGTTTCCATCGGAAAAAAACAAAAACTGAAAAACTAGACAACTATATGAAAATGTTGAATAAAATTATCGGCAGCAGCATCGCAATTGCCGCAGTTCTTGCATTTAGCGCATCAACCACACAGGCGCAAAACCTTGTTAATGGCGGTTTTGAGGGAGTGGGCGCTGTGAATACGGGCAATGGTTGGACTGTAAACCCAGTAACTCTCACTTCTGGCCCTGGCGGAACTTCGGGCGTTGATCAGGGTTGGGCTACCTTTGGTGGAGGTGCCGGTGGTACTGCCAGTCAGAGTTCTGCGGCTGCCCTATCGGGCACCTATTCATTACTTGAAACAGTAATGCCAGGTAATGGTTGGAATCCTGCAGGAGCCTATCAGATAATTAGCGGAATCACTCCAGGTCAAAAATATACATTTAATATATGGGCTATGACCGATACTGCTAATGATGCTTACGCTTCCACGGCTGGTGTCCTGGTTCAGCTTGGCTTTGAGACTGCCGCCTTGGGTGGTGCAGATTCCGTGGAGAATCCTGGCGGTACCGTTGGCATCAGCGGAGCTCTTCCTTCAACCATGGGCGTTTGGCAGGAATATTCTGTTTCTGCCACGGCACCCGCAGGAGAAACAACCGCCATTGTGTATGCCATGTTTCAGGACAACAGTACCGCAACTGCAATGGAAGATTTGTATTTAGATAATGCAGTTCTCTCTGTTGTACCTGAGCCTTCCAGCTTGGCGCTTTTGGGTATGGGCTTGGGCCTTCCGTTCTACTTCTGGCGTCGGCGGAACAGCTAACTCGCTCACAGTTTAACAAAAAGGCCGCTCGATATTGTCGGGTGGCCTTTTTTTGTTTTGAAAATGAGTCTCCAAAATCGAATTGAGCTCTCTGAAAACCACCGGCGCACACCCGGAAACCGAAGTTGATCGGAGCGCTGGCCTCCGGCCCGGCACAACTTCAGTCTTCGGGTTCAACATAGCGGCGCTCGGCAGACCGCCGCATTTCTTCCAGAGTTTTGAATAGCGGCTCTCTGCCGGGGAGCCGCTACGTCGGGTTTTGCGGAGGTCTCGAGTTTTTCAGGAGCGACTACATCTATTTCGAATCGCTCTCAAGACCGCGACCTTTTGACGCGTGAATGGTTTCGATGTATTGCTGCGCCGATGGGTTGGTTGGATCAAGCTGCAAGGCTATGCGAAACTCGGTAAGTGCCTGATCCCGCTTTTCCTGCTTCGCAAGCATGACGCCGAGGTTTAAATGTGACGGGGCAAAGTCTGGACGAGAACGAATGGCCTCCACAAACTGCGCCCGGGCTTCCTCGATTTTTCCCTGGGCCGCCAGTTCAACCCCGAGCAGATAGCGTGCTTGCCAGAATTCCGGTTTGTGCTGAATGACCATTGCAAAAGTTTCAACGGCCCTTGCCCGCAGTCCCAGCGCACTGAAGGCCACGGCCTGGTTAAAATAATCCGCCAGTCCTTGTGGCTGAAGACGGGCGGCGCGCTGATAATAGACCGCAGCTTGTTTCAAATTTCCCCGGTTCTGCTCCAGAAATCCCAGGTTAATGTAGGTTTCCACGTCGTCTGGATCCACCCGGAGCGCATGTCTAAAACAGGCGACCGCCTCCTTTGTTTTCTGCTGGTTTGCCAGGATCTGCCCCAGCCCGTTCAGCGCGTTTGCAAAATTGCCGTCGAGGGCAAGCGCACGTGAAAAATATTCCGCCGCTTCGTCAATCTTCCACTGAAGAATCAACAAATTGCCGATGTCATAATACTGCGCGGGTATCTGGGGCAGCAATTCGCAGACGCGTTGAGCTTGTTCGGTGGCTTGCGCCAGGTCTCCTCTCGCTGCCAAAAATTGCGCAAAATTGAAAAGTAAAAAGCTGTCGGCTGGGGCCGGTGCCAGCGCTTGTTGGTACAGTTGCCGCGTTTGCTCCGGGGTCTCGGAATTTACCCGGGATTTTAGTTCTCCGATTTTTTCCTCGCACAGCCTGATCGTGGCGGCATGGGTCAACTGTTCGGTGTAAAGCGGCTCGGACACGCGGCTGAGGACTTCCTGCCAGACACGGGAGCGGTCCCACGCGGAAACCGCCAGCCGGCGGTCGCAAAATTCCGCTGACGCCCATCCGCCTTTGTCGTGCGCCACAATGGATTTCGGAAGCAGCTTCGCCGTTTCTTCGGCCAACGCGCGCCCCAACAAATAATTGCCCTCAAAGTTCAAATGCACATGTTCATAAAACAATTCGTTGCCGGGAATTTGTTCCGGAGAATTCTGGGCCAGCATCCGGGCGGCATCCAAAAAACAAACGCCTTTGCCAGCATGGGCGTCCGCTGAATCTTTGATGATTTGATTGATGCGGGTGTCCGCCCGAAAAGCGAGCGTGTCATAGTCCCGGGCCAGTTCAAATTCGCGCCGGGCTTGAGCGGAATTCGTCAGCGCAAGGTGACAACTTCCCAGGCGAAACTGCAGCTCGGCATATTGAGGATCAATGGCCGCCGCCTCGGCATATCGCTTCAGCGCCGCCGGATAATCTCCCGTGGATTCGAGCGCCATGCCACCCTGGTAAAGGCCATCCCATTCCGCCTTTTGAATCTCGCTTAATGTCGCCGCATGAAGCGAAGCGAACGGAGCACAATCCTTTAAATTACTGCCGACCGTGCTCAAAATAATCGGCACCCCGGCTTGGTGTCCCGCGCCCAAAATGTCCGCCAGATTCCTTTTGAAATTTTCATAAGCGCGCCGCCGGTTCGGATCATCATACCGAAGCTGGTGCTCGGTGAACATGTTCAGCCCGCCCCAGGTTTTCGGCGTTGACGAATGAATCCCCCATCGCTGCATCAGACTGTCCAACAACTGCCCAATCTTTGTGGTTTTTACCGCCAGATCGGCCCGGACCAAACCCACTCCCGGCGCCCGCGAACCGAAGACGGTGCCTGCGCCGAAAGGCCCGACCATTTCGTTGTTGCCCATGTAAATAATCCACAAATCGCCGTCGCGCCGGGCGCATTCGCGCGCCATGGGCAAAATCGCGTGTGAATTGATGGCCGTCATGGCCACGCAGACCACTTCAAAATCCGTTCCGGGAAAACGCTCGCGCAACAGGGTTTGCAAATAACGCCAGGCGCCAAAACTCGGGTCGGGATCGCCCAGCGCCACCGATTCGCCAAACACAAAAATGCGACAGGCATGGGGAGGTTTTTTTACGGCCATCCGCTGGGGTGCGGGTGTGCGGGCCAGGGCGGGCGGGAAAAATCGGTAACCGAAATCATTATTGGGGACATAATAATCCTGCCCGTTGATTTTGGTTTGAAGAAAAAAACTTGTGGAATAGCCATAGCCGGACAAACGCAAACCAAGCTCAAGTCCACCAACAATTACCAACGGGACTAAAATTGCCGCGCAAAATCGAAACCACCACCGGCGGCGCGCCGGAATTTGGGACGTCAGCTTTTCAGGCGGGAAACTTTTTCCGTTCGTTGAACGCGCTTTTTGGGGAAAATGCTTTTTCGGCTTCAAACGGGCTCAATTTAACAAGGCGAATCTGACGGGTAAATAAGAATCACGCCGCTTTACAGCACGGCAGGGTTTGGGTTATGGGGGCCTGGCATTATCGGCCCGCCCACATTGCTGGTATCGTTGGAGAACAATTCCGACCCGGCCAATCGTTGTCCGCGTGGATGAAACCTCGGGTTTGAATTGCGCAAAGATTGCCGCGAAAAGCGGCGGCCTTTTTTGGCTTCAACTCCTCCGGCTGCTTGCCAGCAAGCAAACGTCCCTCACGCCCTCGACCATTCCATAAAAGAGTTTTTATAAATAGCGAGCGCCTCTCCGTAGGAGCCGCTGGCTTCAAGCGCAACGCCCTCTTCGTAAATCTTATTCCATGCGGATTCCTGATTTTTATTCAGGCCGGCTGCAGGTACCGAAGCGAACGGCGCGCAATCCTTCAGATTAACGGCCACCGTGCTTAAGACGACGGGTGCAGTTGGACACTGTATCTGGAGCGCGGCTTGTCCCAAGCCGCAGCACCGGCAAATGCAAGAGTAACTTGAAAATTTTTTATGAACCGGTCTCCGCGAATGGAGCTGCTGCGAGTTGGGACAACTCGCGCTCCGATGGTCGTGCAGATACAGTGTTGCTTTGCACCCTAAGACGACCGGCACTCCAGTGCGATGCGCCGTCTGCAAAATATCTTCCAGATTTCCTCTGAAATTGGCATAAGCCCGCAGCCGGGCGGGGTCGTCATATCCCATGCGGCCATTCATGAACATTTGCATGCCACCCCACGCTTTTGGGGTTGAGGAATTATTCCTTGGCCGCCTGATAACCGTATCCTGCCAAACGAAGCCCAAGTTCAGCGACACCCAACACGAACAATGGAACTAGGATCATCGCAAAAAGACGCATCAGCCAGAGACGACGCTTTGAAGAAAGGGCTGTGGTCTTCATAAAGACAAATTTGCAAGAATCCGCTTCTTTTTTGATTTTCGCCAACTTCTCGCAAAACCATGTTGTTCAGAATGCAACGTGTTCAACGACAGCAAGATATAAAACTGGATAAAATTCATGTTTTAAATGTTGATTTTACAGTCGTCCCGCAGGAAATACGTGAAAACCCCGGAAAACAAGGGCTTTTTGAGCGATCCCCCAAGCTGTGGGACGGAGAGTGCCGTGAAAATCGCCGAAAATGGCAAAATAACCAATAAAATCAATTGTTTTATGCCTGTTTCCTATGGGACGGCACTAAACAGATTTGATGACAATAACTCTTTGTTTTTTTGAAAAAAGTTGTTGACAAAGTCACCAGAATATAATAAAAAACATCATGACTCAGCCGTATCAGTGAAACAAACAGCTGAAACGAAGTACAGTGTGCAAAAGCAATAACAACAAAACTCAAACGACAGAAGAAAGTAAAAACCTATGAAAAGAACCCTATTGGTAATTATTAGTGTAATGGTTGCCGCTGGTTGGACCAGTGTGCAGGCTCAATTAATCGATGTTAATTTTATTGACGAGAGTATCAACATTGGCTACAGCGGCACCCCCGGAACGCCTCTTCCTGCTACAATGTCAGGCGCTGCGGTGGTTGGTTCAGCGGGTGACACTTGGAATGGCTTGGGCGGCTTCGCCTACTCGGCTTATCCGCTTGGCGCCACTTACACCAGTGGAAACTTGGTTCAGGCAAATGGCGGTCTTTCGGATGTTACGTTGAGTTTGTCGGCACCGAATGGCACCTATGATGCTAATTCCGTGAATTGGAACAACCACAGCACATTTAGCTATATAGGCCCATTTCCTAATTATAATACTGCTGCTGCATACACACTAAACCTTACCCCATGGTCAGCCTTGATGGGGTCTATGCTCGTGGCGAATTCTGCTACTGCTCTCGGAAACGTCACACTCAGTGGTCTTGCGCCTAGTTCACCTTACACCTTGGTTCTTTATAACGCGGGTGACGCAAATATAGGCGCTGGAAGAACGAGTACGTTCATTGTCAATGGTATCACCCAGACCTCTACTTGGATGGCCGACACGGCAAGCCTAGTCGCAGGAGATGACTATACTGAGTATGTCAACGCCATGTCTGACGGAGCCGGGAATCTTGTCATAACCTTTGGCGATGGAAGTGGTGTTAACGAATCTGATCTCAATGGTTTCCAACTATCGGGCACTATCCCAGTCCCAGAGCCCGGCACTTTGGCGCTTTTGGCTTCGGGTGCGGTTTTGCTGCTCGGTTATCAACGGCGTAAAGCGCTTCGCGCGTAAATCCGTTTGTTAGATTCACTCCAGCCCAATCCAGCCGTCGCGTTGGATTGGGCTGTTGCTTTGTAAATGGGCCGGTTCCTGGCACACATCTAATTTGGGCGCATCTTGAGGGCGTGTTGCCCAAATCAATTTCCGCTTCGGATGTGGGGCAGACATTCCTGTCTGCCGGTTCTGGGGACTTTCCAGTCCCCGGATTCCGCGTCAAACTATCAGCTTTGGTCGGCGAAGTTGGAAAACTTCGCAACCGGCAGGCTCGAAAGCCTGCCCTACAAATTTGAGCGACACGCCCTCAAGATGCGCCCGTCTATTTCGAATCGCTCTCAAGACCGCGACCTTTTGACGCGTGAATGGTTTCGATGTATTGCTGCGCCGATGGGCTGGCTGGATCAAGTTGCAAGGTTGTGCGAAACTCGGCGAGTGCCTGGTCCAGCTTTTTCTGCTTCACAAGCATGACGCCGAGATGCAAATGTGACGGGGCAAAGTCTGGACGATAACGGATGGCCGCCGAAAACTGCGCCCGGGCTTCCTCGATTTGTCCCTGGGCCGCCAGTTCCACCCCGAGCAGATAGCGTGCTTGCCAAAACTCCGGTTCGAGCTGAATGACCATTCCAAAAGCTTCAACCGCCCTTGCCCCCAGGCCCAGCGCACTGAAGTCAACAGCCTGGTCAAAATAATCCGCCGGGCCTTGTGGCTGAAGGCGGGCGGCGTGCTGATAATAGACCGCGGCTTGTTTCAAATTTCCCCGGTTCTGCTCCAGAAATCCCAGGTTAATGTAGGTTTCCACGTCGTCTGGATCCACCCGGAGCGCATGTCTAAAATAGGCGACCGCCTCCTTTGTTTTCTGCCGGTTTGCCAGGATCTGCCCCAGCCCATTCAGCGCAGGCATATAATTGCCCTGGAGGGCAAGCGTACGCGAAAAATATTCCGCCGCTTCGTCAGTTTTTCCCTGAGGAATTAACAATTTGGCGGTGACATAATACAGCCCAGGCAACTGTGGCATCAACTCGCAGACGTGTCGAAGTTCTTCGGTGGCTTGCGCCAGGGCCCCTCTCGCTGCCAAAAATTGCGCATAATTCCAATATAATTGGCCATCCGTTGGGGCCAGTGCCAGCGCTTGTTGGTACAGTTGCCGCGTTTGCTCCGGGGTCTCGGAATCCATCCGGGATTTCAGTTCTCCAATTTTTTCCTCGTACAGCTTGATCGTGGCGGCATGGGTCAACTGTTCGGTGAAAGGCGGCCCGGATACGACGCTGAAATCTTTCTGCCAGACACGGGAACGGTCCCACGCGGAAACCGCCAGCCGGCGGTCGCAAAATTCCGCTGACGCCCATCCGCCTTTGTCGTGCGCCACAATGGATTTCGGTAGCAGCTTCGCCGTTTCTTCGGCCATCGCCCGCCCCAACCAATAATTGCCCTCAAAGTTCAAATGCACATGTTCATAAAACAATTCGTTGCCGGGAATTTGTTCCGGAGAATTCTGTGCCAGCATCCGGGCGGCCTCCAAAAAATAAACGCCTTTGCCAGCATGGGCGTCCGCTGCATCTGTTATAATTTGATTGATGCGGGTGTCCGCCCGAAAAGCGAGCGTGTCATAATCCCGGGCCAGTTCAAATTCACGCAGCGCTTGAGCGGAATTCGTCAGCGCAAGGTGACAACTTCCCAGGCGAAACTGCAGCTCGGCATATTGAGGATCAACGGCCGCCGCCTCGGTATATCGCTTCAGCGCCGCCGGATAATCTCCCGCGGATTCGAGCGCCATGCCACCCTGGTAAATGCCATCCCATTCCGCCTGTTGAGTCTCGCTTAATGTTCTCGCATGAAGCGAAGCGAACGGGGCACAATCCTTTAAATTACTGCCGACCGTGCTCAAAATAATCGGCACCCCGGCCTGGTGGCCCGCGCCCAAAATGTCCGCCAGATTCCTTTTGAAATTTTCATAAGCGCGCAGCCGGTTCGGATCATCATACCGAAGCTGGTGCTCTTTGAACATGTTCAGCCCGCTCCAGGTTTTCGGCGTTGACGAATGAATACCCCATCGTTGCATCAGACTATTCAACAACTGCCCAATCCGGGTGGTTTTTACCGCCAGATCGGCCCGGACCAAACCCACTCCCGGCGCCCGCGAACCGAAGACGGTGCCCGCGCCGAAAGGCCCGACCATTTCGTTGTTGCCCATGTAGATAATCCACAAATCGCCGTCCCGCCGGGCGCATTCGCACGCCATGGGCAAAATCGCGTGTGAATTGATGGCCGTCATGGCCACGCAGACCACTTCAAAATCCGTTCCGGGAAAACGCTCGCGCAACAGGGTTTGCAAATAACGCCAGGCGCCAAAACTCGGGTCGGGATCGCCCATCGCCGCTGATTCGCCAAACACAAAAATGCGATAGGTATGGGGAGATTTTTTTACGGCCATGCGTTGAGGCGAGGGTTCGCGGGCCAGGGCGGGCGGGAAAAATCGGTAACTGAATTTATTATTGGGGACATAATAATCCTGGCCCTGAATCCGGATTCGGCGGAAAAAGCTGGTGTCATAACCGTATCCAGCCAAACGAAGCCCAAGTTCAGCGACACCCAACACGAACAATGGAACGAAGAACATCGCAAAAAGACGCATCAGCCAAAGGCGACGCTTTGAAGAAAGGACTGTGGCCTTCATAAAGACAAATTTTGCAAGCAACCGCTTCTTTTTTGATTTTCGCCAACTTCTCGCAACACCACGTTATTCGGCATTCAAGCTGTTTAACGTTAGCAAGATATGAGACTGGATAAAACCCCTGTTTTCAATACAGATTTAATGACAGTAAATTTTGTTTCCTTTTTGCAAAGTCGTGAAGGTTTGCGCTCCACGTTGCAATCCATGAAGCGATTTCAAATCACCGGACTGAATTGGTCGCGACGTCGTCATAGACCCGAACGTAATCCACCTGCATTTCCCCGGGGAAAACAGTTTGGGCGTCTGGATTGCCGCCGTAGTCGCCGCCCACCGCCAGGTTCATGATGATATAAAACGGCTGATTGAACGGCGCCGGATACGCGGCCTTCACCGTGGACCAATTGGTTTGCGTTTCATAAAGATGATTATCCACATACCAATTGATGGTGTTGGTCGTCCATTCCAGGAGATACACGTGAAAGTTGGTGGCTCCGTCATTCCGTGGAAACGTGTGCCTTCCCGTGGAATGAAGATGGCGGCCATCCGCGCCCGCGTAATGGAGGGTTCCCTGCACCACCGCAGGATTGCTTCCCTTGTTTTCCATGACATCAATTTCACCACTGGCCGGCCAGCGGCCGTAGGCCGAATGTTCGGGCATCAGCCACAGCGCCGGCCAATAACCCCGGCCCCCGGGAAATTTCGCGCGAAATTCGAAGCGACCATATTTTTGGGCAAAAAGCCCCTGGCTTTTCAGGCGGGCTGACGTGTAAAAAATTCCATCGGCCGGTTTGGCCCGGGCGATAATGTGGAGGACGCCGTTGCTGACGCAGACATTCTCAGGACGGTCGGTGTAATCCTCCAATTCGTGATTTCCCCAGCCATGATGATTTCCGATCTCGAACTTCCAATGATTCGTATCAATCGAGACACCGTTGAATTCGTCGCTCCAAACCAGTTGCCAATCCCCTCGCGCCGTGAAGGTTCCCAACGCGATCGCCGCGCCGGCCAGCCACGGGCGCAGTCGTCC
>DLMG01000177.1:0-12487 GCA_002479245.1 Verrucomicrobia subdivision 3 bacterium UBA7542
GTTTCAAAAAAACTGCCGTGAAAATATTCGCGTCCAATAAACTCCACCGGCCGCGACGGGTCCCAGATAAACGGCCGCAGCACCCAGCAAATTTGACTGCCAAGAAACAGGTTCCCCACCAGCCACGCAAACAAAACCTTCCGGGCTGTGGACACACTACGCGCCCATTCCGACAGGAGCGGCAGCAGATGGGCATTGCCCACGACGCCGGCCAGCGCAATGAACCCCGCCAACGTCAATTGCATGACACCATACTCCGGCGACGACAACTGCATCGCGGCCGTGAGCGGCGGCGTGTTCCAGACGACGAACCACGCGACCGGACTCAGCGCACCCAGCACCGCCGAAGCGACGGCAAAACTTATCAAGACAGCGGTCAGCGACTGGCGGAAAGTCAAATTGAGACCGAGCAATGGTGCCAACATGCCGTTCAGCAATCCGTTGCCCAAGGTGGTCAACAGGATGGCCAGCGGAAGTTTGATGCCAGTGTAGAGCGCCTGCCCAAGCCCCCGCCATGATCCCATGACCACACCATAAGCGCCCGCCCCGAACACAATGGCGACGGCGCAAAACATCATGAGATTCAATTGCCGGCACATCATCCATTCGCGAAGCAGTTCCGGCCGGGCGCGCAGAAAAACGCCGAGCGAGGTCGGATTGCTGGTGGTGGCAGTCATGGGGAACCGACGCCCGGGGTTCTTCAGGTTCGCTCCTCTTCGGGAGACGCTCCGGGAGGGCCAGCTTGGTCGTGCGCGTACCAGTCAATGTCTCTCGTCAGGTAGATGAGCACAGCCAGGACGGCGAACAGGCCCGCAGTTCCGAAGAGCAACGAGTAATCCTGGAGTTGCAGCGCGATGTAGAGGAATCCGTAGATCGCGGCCAGGAGCCCCGTGACGATGGCGGTCCTTCTGCCGCTGTGAAGGACCTTTGCGCAGTAGAAAGTAATCAGCAGCGTGGTGGTTCCGGCCGCCGCCAGGTAGGCCAGGCCAAACACCACGAACTCCGAGAGCGACAGCAGACCCAGGTAGAACAGGCAGAAGGCGGCACCTACCAGCGCGTATTGAAACGGATGAATCCGGAGTGCGGAGAGGATTTCAAAGAGGAAAAACGCTGCGAACACCAGCGTGAGAAAAAGCGCCCCGTACTTGATGGCACGCTCGACGTTGCGGTAGGCGTCAATGCCGGTGAGGAAGTTGACTCCGAACAGGGAGGCATTCGCCGAACTGGGATTCAGCGCGGTCGAGGCCTCAAGGTCGATCCATTGCTGCGCATAGTCGCGCCCGTAGTAGGAGACCTCCCAGGTGGCCTCGAACCCTTCGGGTGTGATTTTGCGCTCGGACGGCAGAAAGGCGCCCTGGAAACTCGGGTCGGGCCAGGGCGACGACAGCTTTACCGTGTTCTTCTCACCCACGGGCGCGAAACTCAGTCCGTCGCTGCCATTCAATGCCAGTTCCAATCGCATCGGAATCCAGCCCTCGCTCTCCCGCAGGCCGCCGACCCGGGCAAACACACCCGAGGTGAAACCGCGCAGCTTGCTCCCTGGCAAGAGCGGCCGGGTCTCCGTGCCCCACGTCAACTGCAACTGCTCCTTCACTCCGCGCAGGTCGGGGATGGCGAAGGCGACGACCGCATCCTCCCACAGGACGTCCTTGTCCTCGATCCGCAGGCTCCCGAAATCGGGCCGGGCAAACTGCGCAGCCAGCACGAGGCGCCCCCGGTACACCACGGCCTTGTAAATGCCGCGATGCAACGTCGTGGGCGTGATGTCGCCGTCCACCGCAAACGTGGACGGCAGGAAGCAGGCGTTGGCCCCCGCCCATTCGACCACCTCCACCTTCTGGATCTTGCCGTCTGAAGCCGGCTGGTCTCTCCACGATTTGATCGCATGCCGGTAGGGCACGATCAGCACCGGGCCAATGATCTTTTGTGCCGCCCCCCAACTCGACGTGATGTCCGCGACAGCATCATTTCGCCGGCCCAGCCGCTCCTGAAGCACGGAGCGAATGAGGCCCAGCGGAATCAGCAGGAGCAGCAGGAGGAACGCCATCCCCGCCACCTTGAAAATGGTGGCGCACCGTTTCAGGAACGACGCGAGTCGCGCCACGGGAAAAAGATCGGTTGGTTTCATGTGAGGATCTCAATTGGCCGTTATAATTTGATGGAAGGATCAACGCGATTCCGACTTTGACGCCTCGTCCGGGGCCTTCAAACAATCGCCCCAGTGGGCCAAAAAGAATTTTTTCTCCGCCGGCAAAAAAGTTTTCGAGGTTCCCAGGATCGGCCGCAGCGCGGTCGTCATTTGCAGCGCGACCAGCAGGAAGATGACCACCCAGGTGCGGAACCCGGCGAGGGACCGGGCGTTCGAGTGCGAAAATCCGGCCTCCAAAAATCGCAGCCCGAAACAGGTCGCAATGAACCAGAAAATCAGATGCAACGTGCCCATCCAGGCGAGTGATTCCGTGGATTGCGAAAAAATCCACGCCACCGGCGCGAAACCAATCAACAGGATGGTCATCAGCATCAGCAGCCCTGCCAGCAGGCCGGAAACTTCAACCAGCCGCGCCTGCGAACCGCCCAGGCACGTGAAAATGTAAAGGCTCGGCAGACAAATCAGCGCGGAAATCATCAGTCCCGCCGCGATTTTGACGGGTGCGGCCCAGAGTTGTACCCCGCCGGAAAACGTGCCGGCCACCACGCCGTAAATCAAACTGCACACGACCGACACCAAAACCATCGCTGTAATCAACCGCCCTGCGCCCGGCTGACGCAATTGGAACATCACGCGCCGCGGCTGCCGCAGAATGGCCTCGATGGCAACGATGACATTCGGAATCGCGGCGCGCTCGGCCGGGTCATCGCCCAGCGATCGTGGACCGCCGGACGGCATCACGGGCGGAATCGGTGGTGGAATTTGCGGTGGGATTGGCGGGCCGGAATTTTGGTTGTTCATAGGTCAATGAAGTTTTGGTTTAGTCGAATTGCTGGAAAATTTGCAGCAGCGAGTGAAAAACGTTTTCGTAGAAATTTCCGCGCAGGGCGGTCGCGCGGAAAAACTCCACCGGCAGCGATGGCGAGCCGATGAACGGGCGCAGAATCCAGGAGAGCTGGCTGCCGAGAAACAGGTTGCCCGCCAGCCAGGCAAACAGCACGCGGCAGGCGACGACCCGGCGGCCCCCCAGCCGGGAGAGCAATTGAAACAGACGCACATTGCCCGTTATCCCGGCAAAGGCAATAACCGCAACCTGCGTGAGTTTGATGAAGTTGTAGGTTGACTCGGATGGTGTCGTCGATGACATCGGCGGCGCGTTCCAAATCAAAAAGGCCATCAGCGGGCTGAACGCGCCGAGGATGACTGCCGCGATGACAAAGCTCATCAAAATGGCCGAGAAAGACTGGCGAAATGGGATGTTCAAACCCAGCAACGGCGCGAGCATGGCGTTGAGCAGCGCGTTGGCGGCCGTGGTGAGCAGGATGATGAGCGGAAATTTGACGGCGACGTACAGCGCCTGTTGCGGGTCGCGCCACCAGCCCATCGCCGCGCCGTAAAGGCCTGTACCCACGATGATTGTGGCAATTTGCAACGTAAACCGCCGCGTGTTCCACCGCCCGGTCCAGGCGATGATCGGTTCCAGTTCGCCCCGCAGCAGCACACCGATTTCTTGTGGGTTTGACGTTTCGGAAACAGGCATAAAAATTTCCCGTTGTTTGCGCGATTAAATCAGCGGACTTTCTGTCCTGATTCGACAGGCATTAGTGATAATGATTCAAACAAAGGGCCGGATTCCACGACCGGCAAATGGCTTGCCGCATTTTGCATCAGCCATTGTTCGACTCCATTAATGACCGCATCCGGCGTCGAGGTGCCGGCGGTGACACCGACGGTCTGTGCGCCGGCAAACCAATCGGACCGCAGATCACCGGCGGTCTGCACGTGATGCACGCGCGCGCAAAAACGGGAGCAGGTTTGGACGAGTTCCTGCGTGTTGTTGCTGTGGGCGCCGCCGATGACGATAACCGCGTCGCATTTTTGGGCGAGTTCAATGGCCGCGTTCTGCCGCTGTTTTGTTGGCTGGCAGACGGTGTCAACGAAGCGCACTTCGGATTGCGGAAAACGTTCCCGGATCAGCCGTACCAGGTGCCGGACCCTGTCAACCGGCTGGGTGGTTTGGGAAACGACGCCGAAACGGGGGCGTTCGCAAAGCTTCGCCACACCTTCCTCGTCCAGCACCACGTCGAACTCATCGAGGTCTCCGGTCATGCCGCGCACTTCCACGTGATCGCGCCGGCCGATGATGATTGGATGAAAACCTTCGCGCACCAGCCTGGCCAGGCTGCGATGGGCATTGTGCACGAGCGGGCAGGTCGCTTCGAGCACGTTCAGGCCGCGTCCGCGCGTTTCGTTGATCGCGCGTTCCGACGCACCGTGGGCCGTGACCATCACCGTCCGCGTGTCCACGCCGACGGGCTGTTGCGCCAGACGGATGCCCTGCGCGCGCAGTTCCGCCAACACGGTTTCGTTATGGACGAGGTCGCCCAGAATGGTCAGCGGCTCCTGTTTCGCGGCCCCCAGCGCCAGCGCGATGGCGTCCTTCGCCCCGAAACACATGCCCAGATGTTCGGCCCGGATGATTTTCATAATGCGTCAGGCAAATTAACTTTGTATCACAAAGTGAAAGACCGCGGCGGTTTCAGTTTGTTCAAACATTTTTTACTTTGCCTTGTTTTGCCGGACGATTTGCTCCAGCAGGTTGATGTACTCAGCAAAGGCCTTGCGGCCGGCGGGGGTGAGCGAGCAGGTGGTGAGCGGGCGGTTTTTCCGGTACGACTTGGCCACGGCCACGTAGCCTTCCTGTTGCAAGGCACGGATGTGGGTGGTGAGATTGCCGTCGGTCATGGTCAGCGCGTCGCGCAGCTCGGTAAACGATAGTTCCGGCGAGGCGGCCAGCATGGACATGATGGCCAGCCGGCCCTTCTCGTGGATCACGCGGTCGAGCTGTAAAAACGGTTCCGGGTTCACACCGCATTCTTTCCTTTTTCGGTCAGATACAGGTAGGCCCCGTAAGTCAGGTGCAGCACGCCGAAGAAAAAACCCATCAATTCGTGCGGATTGACCTCAAAATCGAACCAATGGAGCATGAAGGCATAAAAAAGACCGCAAGCACTGAGGATAAAAAACCAGCCAAAACATTTTATTCCCCGCGGCATGAAAAAACCTGCCGCATGAAGCGCGCAACCGTAAAACAAAATCCAGAGCAATGATACCGCCAGCTCAATTCCATGGCCAAAAACCATTAAAAGCAGTCCCAGACATAATCCGGCCAGCAAGGGTGGCAGCAAAGCTTGGGCGACCCGCCGGGTGGGGGGTGACCAGAACGGCTCGTGGTCTTTTATCGCCTGCCGCCGGGCGAGGAGAAAGGCGCCGGTTGCGGCCACCACCGCCGACCCAAGCCAAAGTCCGCAAAATCCACGGCCGGAATTGATGTCCAGGCACAATCCCAGTCCCATCGCCGCCAGCCCGGTCAAGCCGGCAAAGAGCATGATCGGCGCGAGCGCCCGACGGTAAACGGCGGAACGCTCCATCAGGGTGCGGATGGTTTGCAGGTGTTCGGCGGCCCAGTTTGTTTCCATGCCATTCACTTTGCGTTACAAAGTCAAAGTTGGCAAGCGCAAATTTTTTACCACCTTGCTTTCCCAACGCGTTCGGTTGAAAATTTCCCGGTTTCATGCCGCCGCCCAAATACATGCCGCCGTTGGGTTCGGGGAAAACGTCCGCCCGCCGTCGCGTGCTCGCGCAATGGCGCGGCGTGGACCTCACACCGCTCGAAACCGCGCAGGCCGTGTGCGCGCGCCGCGTTGGCGACGTGCTGCCGCAGGTGACGAAGGATTTGCACATGGACCAGCGGCGGGCCGAAGCCGAGGTCGTCAAGGTGTGGAATTCGCTCATTGACCCGAATATTGTCGCGCACGCCCAGCCGGCTGGGGTGCGGAAAGGCACGCTGTTCGTGAACGTGGACAGCAACGTGTGGCTCTCGGAGATCGTCCGCTACCGCCGCAAGGAAATTCTCGACCGGTTGCAGCACAGCTTCGGGCGGGATTTGATTCAGCGAATTTCGTTTCGCGTCGGGTGAAGCAAACCGGCAGAAGTTGGAGTTCACGCTTTAGCGTGTTCACAGATCAAACAAGCTGAAGCTTGAAATCCAACCTCACTTCGCATCACACCATCAATTCCATCTGCTGCGGGGTGAGCAACCACACGAGCGTCGCGCAGCGGCCATCATGAAGTGATTCCGCCTCCAGCTTGCCCAGGCCGCCCTTCTTCAAATCGACCGCCACGCCTGTTTCCCCCGCTGTCAACAGCGCGATCAACCGGCTCAAATAAGGTTCATGGCCGACGAGCAAAACGTTTTCGGGCACGGGCTTTAATTCATTCAATTGCCGGATCAACGCCTTCGGATTGCCGTCAGGCGTGAGCGCATCCGAAAACGCGAGTTGTTTTTTCAACGTCAAAGATTCGACGATGATTGCGGCGGTTTGCTTTGCCCGTAAAAACGGACTGGAAAGGATCAGGTCGAACCGCAAATCCATTTTCTTCGTCGCGGCGGCGATTTGCCGAAGCTGGCGTTTGCCTTTGGGTGTGAGCGGGCGCTCGGAATCTCTCTCGTAACCCGGCATGCCGGATTCCACCGCGATGCCGTGCCGCAAAACGTAAAGGTTCATGGCGGAAAAATACACGCCGCCGGATTCAGCGCAACCCCGCGCAGAAATGTAACATTTTTTCACTTGGGCTTCCGCAACCGCACTTCGTAGTCTGGAGGCTCATGGAATCCGTTCGCCGCGCCGTGATTGATGTCGGCACCAACTCGATCAAATTGTTGGTGGCCGATGTGGCCGGGCGCAACGTGCAACCGGTGCACGAGGAAAGCCGGCAAACGCGCCTCGGCCGGGGTTTTTACGAAACCCGCCGGTTGCAGTCGGAGCCCATCGCCTATTCGGCCAATGCCGTCGCCGATTTTGCGCGGACGGCGCACCAGCACGGCACCCGGTCCATCCGCGTCATCGCCACCAGCGCCGCGCGCGACGCGGTCAATCCCGAGGATTTGATTTCCGCCATCGAATCGGCGTCGGGACTGAAAGTGGAAATCATTTCCGGCGGGCAGGAAGCCAGGTGGGCGTTTCAAGGCGTGACCACCGACATGGAATTGGCGAATGCACCGCTGCTGTTGCTGGATGTCGGTGGCGGCAGCACGCAATTCATTCTTGGCCGGGGCGAACGCACGCATTTCGCGCACAGTTTCCAGTTCGGTTCGGTGCGATTGCTTGAAAAATTTCCGCACAGCAACCCGCCGACGCGTGGTGAATTCACCGCCTGCCGCGACTGGCTGAAAAATTTCCTACAAACCGAGGTTCGCCCCAAACTCGAACCCGCCCTGCGCCGCGAAACTGATTCCCCGTCAGCCGGGATTCAGCTTGTCGGCACCGGCGGCACGTCAAGCATCCTCGCGCGCATCGAGGCGAAGCTCGACCGCTATGACCGCGAACGCCTGGAGGCCACGCGCCTCAGCCTGGAGCAGGTGAAAGCGCACCGGAAACGGCTCTGGAGTCTGCCGCTCACTGAACGCAAGGAAATCACCGGCCTGCCAAAATTGCGCGCCGACGTGATCCTGACCGGGGTTCTGATTTACGAAGTGGTGATGGAAGAGTTTGGCTTCAACCGGCTCCGCGTCAGCACCCGTGGCCTGCGCTTTGCGGCGGTGATGGACTGAAAAGATTTACGATTTATGATTTACGATTTGCGATTTGAGCAACGCCCCAGGGCGCGAAACAATCATAAATCATCAATCTTAAATCATAAATGAAATGTCTGATTGTCGGCTGCGGCTACGTCGGGTTGCCCCTCGGCGTGGAACTGGTCCGTTTGGGCCACGAGGTTTTCGGCCTGCGCCGGAATGCGTCGGCGGAAAGCGAATTGAAAGCCGCCGGCATCCAGCCGCTCTTCGGCGACGTGACCCAACCGGAAACGCTGGCCAAGTTGCCGCGCGAGTTTGATTGGGTCGTCAATTGTGTCGCCGCCGGTGGCGGCGCGGAAGATTACCGGCAGGTTTATCTCCAAGGTACGCGCAGCCTGATTGAATGGCTCGCGCCGAACCCACCGAAAAAATTTGTCTATACCAGCAGCACGAGCGTTTACGGCCAAACCGACGGCTCACAGGTCAAGGAGTCCAGTCCCACCGAGCCGGCCGTGGAAACCGCGAAGGTTTTGCTCGAAACGGAAAAACTGCTGCTGGCGGTGGTGGCCGAACGCAAATTTCCGGCCGTGATTCTGCGTGTGGCCGGCATTTACGGCCCGGATCGCGGCCACTGGTTCAAGCAATTTTTGAAAAACGAGGCGCGGATGGAAGGCGACGGCTCGCGGTTCCTGAACATGATTCACCGCGACGATCTGATCGGCTGCATCATCGCGGCGTTGAAGAGCGGCCGGGCCGGGGAAATATATAATGCCGTGGACGACGAGCCAGTCAGCCAGATGAACTTTTTCCAGTGGCTGGCGGGCACCGTCGGCAAATATCCGCCGCAATCCGAGCCGGAAAATTCCGCGGAAAACCGCAAGCGCGGCGTGACCAACAAACGCGTGTCGAATCGCCGGTTGAAAATGGAACTGGGTTATCAGTTCAAGCATCCCAATTTCCGCAAAGGCTACAGCGCGGAACTTCTAAGGCTTGACCGCGCCGGCCGGCTCCAGGTCGAGCCGGACGAGCGGTGACACCGGCGCGCGCCCTGGGGCCGTCAGACTTTCTGGATGGCCGCCTTGACCCGGTCCGGCATCATGGGCAATTGGAACAGCCGGGCGCCGGTGGCGTCGTGGATGGCATTGGCGATCAGCGCGCCCATCAGGATGATTGCCGGTTCGCCGCCGCCCTGCGGCGCGGTTGCGTTGTTCTTGATGAGCACGGTTTCGATTTTCGGCACCCAGGAGAACCGCGGAATTTCATAGGTGTCGTAGTTCGTGTCCAGGACCCGGCCGCCCTTGAAATGCACCTCTTCCGTGAGTGCATAGCCCAGGCCCATCGTGATGCAGCCTTCCATCTGGATCTTGGCGCCTTCGGGATTGATGACCACACCCATGTCCTGGGCGCAGACGACGCGTTTGACCTGCACGGTTCCCCTGGCGGCATCCACGGCGACTTCGGCGATGGCGGCCACATAGGTTCCGGCGTCAATCCCGCACGACACGCCGTAACCGCGCTTGCTGGGGGCCTTCGCCGGCGTCCAGCCGAAGTGCTCCGCGGCGGCTTTGAGCACGCGGACCATCCGGGCGTCGCTCAGGTTGTTCAGCCGAAATACCACCGGATCAAATCCCGCGCCGGCAGCCATGATGTCGATTTGCGATTCGCGGGCGAACGTGTTGGTGTTGTTGCCCGGCGCGCGCCAGGCGCCGGTGGCAAGGGGATGCGATCCCTTCGTCCCGCCCCAGCCGCCACCATGCGCGGCGGTGCGGTGATTCGGCACGGTATAAAATTGCTGGGCGCCCCGGTCGCCGGCAAAAAACACGTCGTAATCCCAAAAGGCCATTTTGCCGGAGCCATCCACCCCGGAATTAATTTTGACGACCGCCGCTGGACGGAAAGTGTCAAAGAAGAATTCCTCCTCGCGGGTCCACATGACATGCACCGGCTTGCCGACAGCCTTGGCCAGGCGCGCGGCTTCCACGGCTTCGGCGTTATTGGTCTTGCCACCAAACCCGCCGCCGACGAACGGGGTGATGACCCGGATCTTTTCCGCAGGCAACCCAATCGCCTGGGCAATCTGGTCGCGGGCGCCGAAGGGATTCTGGGTTGAAGCCCAGACCGTCGCCTTGTCGCCCTCGATTTGCGCCAGGGCGGCGTGGGTCTCCATCGCCGAATGGGCGACGTAGCTGTTGAGATAGGTTGACTCGAATTTTTTGGCAGCGAGCTTTTTGCCATCGTCCAGGTCGCCTCCCTGGTTCAAAACATTCGCCGCGGGCGCGACACTCAACAGATGATCAAAAATGTTTTTATCATCCACAGTCGCCTCCGGCACATCGAACTCGGCCTTGATTTTTCCCAGGGCGGTCTCCGCCACGTCGGGAAATTCATGCAGCACCGCCACCAGGTCGCCGTCTTGAACAACCTGCACCCCGGCAATTTCCCTGGCGGGTGCGGTGTCCACGCTCTTCAATTTGGCGCCGTGCGCGGGTGGCCGCAGGATCCTGGCATAGAGCATGCCCGGCACGCGGATGTCGGCCGAGTAAAGAGCCTTGCCCGTCACCTTGACTTCCGCGTCCCGGCGGGTGTGCGGTTGGCCCGCGATTTTGTACCGGGTGGGATCTTTCAAGGCAGGCTTGGTTTGCAGATGCCGTTCGATTTTTTGTCCCTTCGCCAGTTGCCCGTAGGTCATGCGGCTTTTGGGGTTTTGCGGGTCAAAGATGACGCCGTCCTTCGCGACGAGCTGCGCCTGCGGAACCTTGAGCGCTTCGGCAGCCAGCTCCAAAAGGACCACTTTTGCCTCGGCGGCGGCCGCTTGGAGCGCCGGACCGAACATGCGGGTCGTCATCGAACCGAACGTGCCCATGTCCCACGGACACAGATCGGTGTCGCCCATGACGATGTCCACGGTGTCCAGCGGCGTTTCCAGTTCCTCGGCCAGCATCTGGGGCAGGGAGGTGATGGGGCCCTGGCCCATTTCAATCTTGCCGGTGAAACACGTGACGCGACCATCCTCGCCAATGCGCAGAAAGGCGTTGAAATCGGAGGGCAATCCGGGGCGGCCGCCGCGGGGCCGCCCGGCCTCCTCCTGGCCAAACAGGAGATCGTTCAGAGCGATAAAAACAAGAATGCCGCCGCCTGTCCGTTTGAAAAATTCCCGCCGGCTCTGGGTGTAAAAATCCTCAAAGCCGTGAATGTCCCTGAAGTTGGCGGCCAGATAATCGTTCGTGTTCATCGGGATCCTTTCATTTCGGCGGCGGCGGCCTGGATGGCCTGGACGATGCGCGTCTGGGCGCCGCAGCGGCAGAAGTTCTGTTCCATGCCTTGGTTGATCTGCTGTTCGGTCGGTTGCGGATTGAACTTCAGCAGGCTGACGGCGGCGAGGATCATGCCCGGCGTGCAATAACCGCATTGCAGGCCGTCATGTTCCATGAACGCTTTTTGCATCGGATGCAATTTCCCGTCCTTGGCCAGGCCCTCGATGGTGACCACTTCCTTGTCCTTGATGTCCTTGATCTTTAACAGGCAGGAGCGGGTCGCCCGCTGGTTGAGCAGGACGGTGCAGGAGCCGCAATGACCTTCGCCGCAGCCGTATTTGGTCCCGGTCAGTCCCAGGTCCGTCCGCAACACCCACAGGAGCGGGCGGTCGCCGTCCACTTTCAACCGGACGGGTTTGTCGTTGAGTTTGAAGGAAATCGTGTCAGTCATGCTGTCCTCCGGTTCGAGTGCTGTTCGTTGATGATGCCTGGCCGTTCGTCGTCCATAGCAGCGGCTTTTGTATCCGATTCGGCTGGAATGAAAAGCAGAATTGTTGGCAATTTGTTGGCGCGCCGGATGCGGGCACTGGACGGCCGTTCGCGCCGTCCGAGCCGGAAAATCTCGACACCCTCCGCAAAGCCACTGAATGCGGATCGACAACCGCACCAAGGAAGCCATATATTTCTGTGATCACATAAACATGAACGAAAAAATTGTACAAATCATTCCCGCCGATGATTGGTTTGCCGTGTTTAAAATGGATGACGATGCTGAATTGTCCATGCCTCTGAACTGCTGGGCCCTGTGTCAAGAGGAGGATGGCTCTTCCAGGATTGAGGGCATCTATGTGGATGCAGCCGGTGATTGCACCGCGGCCAAATCGGCCACCAATTTCGTACGTTACAAAAGACTTTCAACGGTTGTCACCTGACACCTGATTACCTTTAGATGCCACCCGGCAGCAGTTCAAGCCGCTGTAAAATCGGGCGCCGGAGCGGCGCGCACGGAGTGACGCGCCCTATCTGAAATCAAGGCTGAAGGCTGAAATTCATTTTCCGAATCCGTGTTTATCCGTGTCATCCGTGGTTGAAACAGGCAGTCTTAAGGACTGCCGGTTGACAGGCGGAAAAATGCTGCGCTGCCGACAGGTTGTCCGATGGCTTGGTGGAAGTTTTCCGCGTTGGTGGCCTGGTTGCCGCTGAATCGTTGCCAGACGACCAGCATTGGTCGGCCATTCCAGCGCCAGACCGGGAGTTTGCACCACGGTCAACACCGGCGCCGGCACCCACGTGGCTGCGAACACGTACCACACCGGACTCGACGGATTTGCCGGCGCGGTCCAGATCATGGTCCCGGCGTCATTGATTCCTCCGCCCCACTGGAACTGCCGCTGGGAAGGTGAAGTTGTGAGTAATTTCGTTTCGACCTTGTGAAACATTCCGCCTAACTTTCCTGCCGATGGCCGCTGAAGCCCAACTGACTCCCATGATGACGCAGTATCGCCG
>DLMG01000177.1:12624-19645 GCA_002479245.1 Verrucomicrobia subdivision 3 bacterium UBA7542
ATGTTTTTCGAGGACGCGCAGACGGGCGCGCAACTCCTCAACCTCGCGCTCACCGCCCGCAACGGCGTACCGATGTGCGGCCTGCCGCATCATGCGGCGAACGCCTACATCGGCCGGCTGCTCAAGGCCGGACGAAAAGTCGCCATCTGCGACCAGCTCGAAGATGCCCGGCCCGGCAAACTCGTCAAACGCGAGGTGACCCAAATCCTGTCGCCTGGCACGCACTTCGACGAACGGATACTGGTGGCCGAGCGGAACAACTTCCTCGCCGCGGTTTATCCGAGCGGAAGAATCTTTGGCCTCGCGCTGGTGGATTTGACCACGGGCGATTTCATGACGACGGAATTGGAAAACAATTCCGCATTGCTGACCGAACTGGAACGGTTACGCCCGGCGGAAATTATTTATCCTGGCGAAGCGGGTACCCTGCGGGATTTGCTGCGGGGCAGTGGACGCAATTCCAACGTTGAAAACGAACCCCGCTCCCGGCCTGCGGCCACCCTCTCCCCACCCGGGCGGGGAGAGGGGAGCGTTGCTTTGAAATCCAATTTCGGCTGGATCCTCAGCGGCTACGACGACTGGACGTTCGCGCCGGAAACCGCGCTTTACACCGTGCGCGAACATTTCAAGGTGGCGTCGCTCAACGGTTTCGGGCTGAAGGACCGCACCGCCGCCATCGGCGCGGCGGGCGGGGCGCTGCATTACCTCACGCAACACCTGCGCCGTGACGTAAAACATCTCACGCGGCTGTCGTTTTATAACCGTAACGATTATCTGGCGTTGGATTACACGACGCTGCGGCATCTTGAAATTCTGGAACCGCTGCATCACGATGCTCCGCGCAACGCGTCGCTTTACGGCGTGATCAACCGTACCGTTACGCCGATGGGCGCACGGATGCTGCGCAACTGGCTTTCACAACCGCTCGCCGCCGTTGAACCGATTCGCCGCCGGCAGGAGGCGGTGCAGACGTTCATCGGGAATTCCGCCGCGCTGGACAATTTCCGCGCGCAGCTTTCCCAGGTGCGCGACCTGGAACGCACCCTTGGTCGCCTGAGTTCCGGCAGCGGCAACGCGCGCGACCTCGTCGCCCTGCGCATGGCGTTGGAGCAAATCCCGGCGGTGAAGGGGATCATCAGAAAACTGGTAGGGACGCGTTCCACCGCGTCCCTGATTAAAGAAGGAGATGGGGACGCGGTGGAACGCGTCCCTACCTTGTTGAATGAGTTGGAATCCCAGCTTGCCGAATCGCCCGATCTCGTGGAGTTGATTTCGCGCGCCATCGTGGATGACCCGCCGTTGCCGGTCAAAGAAGGCGGCATGATTCGCGACGGCTTCGATGCGGCGCTCGACGAACTCCGCGACGCGACGCGCAGCGGCAAGGACTGGATTGCGAAACTCCAGCAGCAGGAGATTGAACGCACCGGCATCACCTCACTGAAAGTCCGGTTCAATTCCGTTTTCGGCTACTACATCGAAGTTACAAAGTCGAATCTCGACAAGGTGCCCCCGCATTACATCCGCAAGCAGACCGTCGCCAACGGCGAACGCTACATCACGCCGGAGTTGAAGGAAATGGAAGGCAAAATCCTCGGTGCGGAGGAACGCAGCGTAAAGCTGGAATATGAGCTGTTCCAACACGTGCGCGAGGAGGTGCTCGGTCAACTGCCCAAAATCCAGCAGACCGCTGCCGCACTGGCGCAACTCGACGTGCTGGCGTCGTTTGCCGAGACGGCGCGCTTGCACAGCTACTGTCGTCCGGTCGTCGCTGACGAAGGCGTGCTGCAAATCCGTGACGGACGGCATCCAGTGCTCGAACAAAATCTCGCCGACGAACGCTTCGTGCCGAATGATGCGGGGCTTTGTGGCACAGGCTTCCAGCCTGTGAATGCGGAAGGAGACACAGGCCGGGAGGCCTGTGCCACTGTCCCCCAAATTGCGCTCATCACCGGGCCGAACATGGCGGGCAAAAGCACTTACATCCGGCAGGTGGCGCTTATCACGCTGCTGGCGCACACCGGTTCATTCGTCCCGGCGATGGAGGCGCGGATTGATCTGGTGGACCGGATTTTCACGCGCATCGGCGCGAGCGACGATCTTACGCGCGGGCAGTCAACCTTCATGGTCGAAATGACCGAGACCGCGAACATCCTCAACAACGCCACGCCGCGCAGTCTCATCGTGCTCGACGAAATCGGGCGCGGCACGAGCACATTCGACGGCCTGAGCCTTGCGTGGAGCATCGTCGAGCACCTGCACAACCAGGTCGGCGCGAAGACGCTTTTTGCAACCCATTACCACGAGCTGACCGAACTGGCGCAACGCCTGCCACGATTGAAAAATTTCAATGTGGCGGTGCGCGAGTGGCGCGACCAGATTGTGTTCCTGCGCAAAATCGTCGAAGGCGGCACAGACAAGAGCTACGGCATCCACGTCGCGCGGCTGGCGGGTGTGCCCCAGGAAGTGTTGGAACGTGCGAAGGTGATTCTTGGCAATCTCGAAGAATCCGAACTCACACCCGAAGGCGCGGTGCGCCAGTCGCCGCGCCGCCAGCAGGACCGCGACAAGCTCAAGCAACTCGCCCCGCCGCCGCAGATGGATTTGTTCGGATAATCAACTCCTATTCGCTTTCCAGTGAGGTGAAGAATCGATCCCAGCGGGGTAACCAGTGGTTGTTCCGGTCGAGCGACATCACCACGGCGGTTGCGCGGCCCACGATGCGTTTGCGGTCCACCGGACCCCAGTAACGGGAATCAAAGCTGTCATCCCGGTTGTCGCCCATCATGAAATATTGTCCATCCGGCACGCGCAGCGGCGCAAAGTTTCGCAGCGCCGGCAAAGCCGGATTGCCTGCGACGGCATGAGTCTGGCCGGGGAGCTGTTCGGTGGCGAAGACGCGGCCGACGCGGTCCGCAGGCGCAAGGTCGCGCAGGAGTTGTTCGGCGATCGGTTTGTATTCGATCGGCTGGCCATTGATGACGAGCACATTGTTGCGCAGCTCGATGGTGTCGCCCGGAAGACCGATGACACGCTTGATGAGCCGCATCTCATCGTGGGGCGAGAAGAACACCACGATGTCGCCGCGTTGCGGGTTGCTCCACTCGGTGATGTGCCGGGTGGTGAACGGCACTTTGAGGTCGTAGGCGAGCTTGTTCACAAAAACGCGGTCGCCTTCGAGAATGGTGGGCCGCATCGAACCGCTGGGTACGTCATTCCAATCGGCGAGCGAGGACCGGATGGAAAAGAGAATCAGTGCCAGAATGAGCAGCGGTCGGATTTCCTGTCGCCACCATTTGCGTGCGCGCATCCAAAACGGCTTCGTGTTCATGGTGGATTGACCCAGGCCAGCACAAACGGTTCAAAAAAACCGCGACAAACTCAAGCAACCCGCCCCGCCGCCGCAAGATGAATTTGTTTGGAAGATAGGGCCGGAGAAACTATTTATCGTATCGAGCAAGAATATTGGTCACGACGGCCTCGGTCAGTTCGTGACCGTCTAATCTAAAAGCGGATAGCCTTCCCACCGGACAATGCCTTGCGGATCCATGATCAGCACGTGCGGGATGCCGGTCACCCCCACGGCCTTTTTCATACGTCCTTGGGTATCAACGGCCACGTAGTATTCAATTTTCGGGTTTGTCATTTTCCTCACTGCCGCCTCGGTCTCGTCGGACAGGCCGATGACCACGAGTTTGTCGCCGAATTTTTTATGGAGCGCGTTCAATTCAGAAATGGCACGCCGACAAGGCCCGCACCACGTGGCCCAAAAATCAATCAGAACGAATTTGCCCTGGCAGCCCGGGACGGCGGTCAGCCATTTCTCCGCTTCAAATTTGGGCGGTTTCTGGCCGAGAAAGGAATGAGCCCAGATTTTTTTGTCCTCGGCAAAAGTTAACGTGGCGATGGCAATTGCGAACAGGCAAAGGGAAACAAAAACAATTTTGTTCTTCATGTGTGCCTTTGGTTGAATTGACTCAATCAATGAAAAATTTCAGAACGGAGTCAAGCGATAACTGGGGTTCGCAGCGCAGGCACAATGCCCCGCCGCCACAGATGGGTTTGTTTGGAGATTGTTTGGCGGGTAGGATTTGTTGTGGAGGTTGAACGCGATGCCGGTTAGATTTCTCCAATGATTATTATGAAAACAAAAGCATTACGCACCTGGACGGCGGTTTGCGTGTCGGCCCTGACGATGGCGGGCGCACTGACAGCATCGGCGGCGGATGACACGGACACGAACGAAATCCCGCATAAATCCTACACGGACACGATCGTGTCCGTTGACGCGAAGGAACATGTGCTGGTCATGGCAGGTTTTTTTGCGAACAAGACGTTCAACCTGGGCGATAAATGCACCTACAGTTTCGTGGACAAAAACGCGGGCACAATCGCCGATTTGCATTCGGGTCAGCGGGTCGAGGTCCTTTATCAAGAGGCGCACGACGTGCTCGTGGCCGACAGCGTCACACAGGAAACGATGTCTTGCGAAGGCACGGTGAAGGCCTGTGACCCGGCTGCACGCACAATAACCCTGCACGGGCGCGGCCGGGACCGGACGCTCCCCATCGCGGCCGACTGCAAGGTGATGCTCCGCAAAGACAAGCTGGGTTCGCTGGCGGACATTCAAACCGGCAATTTCGTCACGGTGATTTACGAAACACCGGACGGCAAGCCGACTGCACAGAAAATCACCCAGTCCAGTGAGACGTACACCGGCTCGCTGACGGCGATTGATCTTGAAACGAAAACGGTCAAGGCCAAGTCGATGTATGACACGAAGAAATTCAACCTGGGCGACAATTGCGCCATAGTGATCGGCGGCAAAATCAACGGACGACTGGCCGACCTGAAGCCGAATGACAAATTGATTTTCAGCTATGACGAAATCAACGGGGTCAATGTGGCGAACCGGATTGCGCTGTTGGGAAGACCGCAGGCAACGGCAACGCCGCAGGGCAGCCCATGACGCCGTAATTGCGTTGCCGGGCAACCGCCGGTTTAAGCGCGTTCCAGCCGGGGCGCGCTCATTTTTTCGAAAATCGGGCGCAACTTGCCGCTGGGCCGGCGGCCAGCGTTTCGGGGCATGACAAAAAATCTGTGCCTTCCGGTCGCCGGGGCTAAAACAGTCCGCGTTTTACGGAAAACACCATCCTTCCCGGGCGGCTCGGCAAATTTGAAATCCCCGGCCGGGTCACGTTCGCCCACAGCAGCGGCGGTCTGCCCAAAATCAACATCACCACCGGCCGCAGCGCCGCTGAAATTTATCTGCACGGCGCGCACGTCACCGGTTTCCAGAAAAGTGGCGAACCGCCACTGCTGTTCATGAGCCGGCTCAGCCAGTTTGTCGCGGGCAGGGCGATCCGCGGCGGGGCTAAAAGTCGTATTAAGCAGCCCCGCGGGGTGAAACGATGCCGGGTGCCGGACCTCAGGCCGCCTGGATGCATGTGACCGGCCTGGCAGAAGAGGTGCGGCCGGCTCAAATTTTTGTCTGGCCATTTTTAACCGAGGCAAGGTCAAGGCATTGCCGGACGGTGGCGAGCATTTGAGCGGGAGTAAAAGGCTTGGTCAGAAAGGTCCCATCGTCCCGGAATTCGGTTTTGTTGACTGCGGGGGTGTAGCCGGAAGTGAACAGCACGGCCAGGGAGGGCTTGGTGGCGCGCAGGCGGGCAGCCAGTTCATCCCCGAGAAGACTTCCGGGCATCATGATGTCGGTGAACAGCAAATCGATTTCAGAACTGTGGCCTTGGAAGACAGCCAGGGCCTCCTTGCCGGAAGCCGCCTCCAGGACACAATAGCCATTTTTGCGCAGCACGGCGCCCGTCAGGGTGCGTATGTGGTCTTCATCCTCAACCACGAGCACACATTCCGTTCCTTTTTTAGCGGTTGTTTTTGGGGTTGGGGACGGGTCTTCCGGTTGGGAATTTTCTGTGCAAGCCGGCAGAAAAATCCGAAACGTCGCGCCTTTATTGACGGCGCTTTGGACATCGACCCAGCCATTATGTTGCTTGACGATGCCGTAAACCGTCGCCAGACCCAGGCCGGTGCCTTTGCCGATTTTTTTGGTTGTAAAAAACGGGTCAAAGATGCGGGGGAGCAGCTCCGGCGCAATGCCGCAGCCGGTGTCGGAGACGGAGAGACAGACGTGTTGGCCGGGGCGGATTTCGGAGTTTTTTTGCACATCATCGTTGGTGATGGTAACGGCATCAATGCCGACGGTCAGCTTTCCGCCCTTGGGCATGGCGTCACGGGCATTGACGGAGAGATTCATGATGATTTGCTCCAGCAGGCTGCGGTCGGCCTCGACGGACGGCAAATCGGGGGCGGCCTTCACTTCAAAAGTGATGTGATCCCCGAGCAGTCGTTTCAACATGTCCTCCAGATTGTTGACCACCTGCCCGAGGTTGAGCACTTCGGGCTTGAGCACTTGTTTGCGGCTGAAAGCCAGCAATTGGCGGACGAGCCGGGCGGCCCTTTCAGCGGCGACGATTATGTCGTTTAGTGATTCGGCGCAGGCTGGGTCTTGTCCGGGTTGATCCTGCAGTAAAGAGGCGTTGCCATGAATGATCGTCAGGATGTTGTTGAAATCATGAGCGACTCCGGCGGCGAGCTGCCCCACCGCCTCCATCTTTTGGGAATGGCGCAACTGGGACTCCAATTTCATCTGGTTGGTGATGTCCTGCAGGATCAACAACCAATGCGGGCCGGAACCTAATTCAAACGGTTCGACCGAGAACAGCACCTGGCGCTCCTCTCCCGAGAGCGTGCGCAACTGACAGGCGCGGTTGCGGACCGGGGAGTTTTTTTGCAGGGTTTGACGGACGAATTCCACAAGCCGGGGATCCTCCCACAAGCCGAGTTCGACGGGGGCGCGGCCGACCACGAGTGGCCGTTCGCCTCCCAGCATGGCCAGAAACGCTTCATTGACATCAATGATGATTTCAGGATGCAGCGACTGGATGACCAGCGGGATGGGGGTGGCGTGGAAAGCCTTGGAAAAACGTTCTTCGGCCTTGATGCGCGA
>DLMG01000099.1 GCA_002479245.1 Verrucomicrobia subdivision 3 bacterium UBA7542
GCCGCCGCCAAACGCGAAGCCAAAAAGGGAAAAGCCGTCGAGCGCGTCTATGAAACGCTCCGCAAACTTCTGCCCGAAGCCGAAAAGCACGGCCTCAAACTCGGCATCGAAAACCGGCAGGCGCTCGAGGAAATTCCGGTGGAAAGCGACTTCGAGTTTTTCTTCCGCGAGTTTGACAGCCCGAACGTGGTTTATTGGCACGACGTCGGTCACGCGCAAATCAAGGAAAACCTCGGCTTCCTTCACCACACACAGCATCTCGAATCGCTCGCCGCGCGCCTGGCCGGATTTCACATTCACGACGTTATTTTTCCCGCGGCCGACCACGCTCCGCCCGGCTCCGGCACGGTTGACTTCGCCGCGCTCAAGCCATTCGTGAAACCGAACCACATCAAAGTCTTTGAACTCAGCCCGTCGCTGCCCGTTGATGCGGTCAAACGCGGCTTCATTCACGTCAAAATATACTGGGGCAACGAGTGATTTTGAATTCCCGACTGGCGATTGGCGGGGCGTACCTGGGCACTGCGACGGGAACGCCGCATTCATGCGGCAGCGGGTACGCGTGATTAAATGTTCTGCCGGATGAATCCGGCGTTCCTACCGAAACGATGCAACCCGAGCCAAGATTGGTGGGGCGAGACTCCTGGCGAGCCGATTTTGGCAATAAATCCCATCAGTCCCGGCTCGCGAGGACGCTCGCCCCACCAAATTGACCCACTACCATTGTTCCGGCAAGCTTGACAGGAAACCGGACAAGGCAAAAGATGTTGGATGTGGAGGCGCCAGCTTAGCTCAGCGGTAGAGCAACGGTTTTGTAAACCGTGGGTCGTCAGTTCAATCCTGACAGCTGGCTCCATTTTTTGTTGCTTGAGCAGCCGGGAGATAGACAAGTCGGGAATCACAATGGCGATAGCGGCAAAAACAGAGTGGGTTAGGCTCGGAACGGTAAAGCTTCCTCGTTCGATTCCGACCCTCGCCCCAAACCCGAACAATTTCTGTTTCAAAGGTTTGGACAAAGGCGGAGGCCGAACTTCCAATAAAAGTTCCAGTAAATCAGCGTAGGTGCCACTTTTCTGCTTTTGCAAGTTAACCCGACTTTCGGAAATTTCCCGGCAAATCATTTTTCCACCCGGACAATAAACCTGACCGTGGTCCCTTTGCCGGGCGCGCTGTCCACCTGGCATTCTCCGCCGATGCCCCCGATGCGTTTGCGCATGTTGGCCAGGCCATTGCCGCCGGCAATGCGGAGCGGATCGTTCGTGGTTGCGGCCGTGCCGACGCTGGCTGGATCAAACCCCCGACCGTTGTCTTCGATGGAGGCCGAGAAGCCGGATTTCGCGAGGGTGAGCGATACGCGCACCTCGGTGGCCGCTGCGTGTTTGACCACGTTGTGCAGGGCCTCCTTGAAAGCCAGGAACAGGCTGTGGCGCACCTCGGCGGTGAGCGGCCACGCGGGCAATTGAATGGGCACCACCAACCGGCAGCGAATGCCCGCGACGTTCAAAAAATCCTGGGCAAACTTGCCCAGATAGTTCACCAGGCTGTCGAGCGTGTCGTGGTGCGGACTGACGGCCCAGACAATCTCATCCATGGTCCGCGTCAACTCCCGGGCCGTAAGATAAACCTTTCCCAGGCGCGTCACGATTTGTTGCGAATCCTCCCCTTCGGCGCGATTGGACTGGCTGAGCATCATAATCCGCGCCAGGTTGGAGCCGAGATCGTCGTGAATGTCCTTGGCGATGCGCGACCGTTCATTTTCCAGGACGCGTTGACGTTCCAAACGTTCCATTTTTTTGTGCAGCCGGCGGCGGGTGATGTAACGCGCCGCGCCTCCCACCGCGCCGATTCCGGCGAGCACGGCTCCGCCGGTGAACCACCACGTTTGCCAGAACCGGGGCAGCACCGTGAACGCGAGTGTTGGCCCGCTTTCGCTCCAAACCCCGTCATTGTTGCAGGCAATGACCCGAAACGTGTAGTCCCCCGGTTTCAGATAGCTGTAGTAAGCCACGCGCCGGGTGCCGACATCCACCCAATCCGACTCCAATCCGTCGAGGCGGTACTTGAACCGCACTTTTTCCGGCGCAACCAGGCTGAGGCCGGTGTAACGAAATTCAAAGCGATGTTTTCCCGGCTGAATTTGCAGTTGGGCGGCGGGAGCGGACAGGTCCGGAGCGGGCAGCGGCGCCAACTGGTCATCCACTGTAACTTCTTCGATCAAAATTGGCGGGGGAAAGGGATTGATTTTTACGCCGGCCGGATGGACCACCGCCAGTCCCTTGATGGTGGGAAACCAGAGTTGTCCGTCCGGGGTCTGGCAACCGGCGGATTGAAAGCCACCGGAACACTCCAGCGTGCTCAGTCCTTCGGCCTTCCCATAAACCAGACAATTTACCGCCTGCAATTGGCCGTCGGCGCACCGGTTTAATTCCGCTTTGGGAACCCGGAAGATCCCGCCGTAGGAACTGATCCAGAAATTCCCCTGCCCATCATCGACGATGTGGCAGATCACGTTATTCGGCAGTCCTTCGCGCGTGGAAATGGTGACGAACCGTCCGTTCCGCAAACGGCACAAGCCGCCGCCAAAGGTCCCCACCCAGAGAGTGCCATCCTTTTCTGCCAACAACGACCACACAAAATCATTGGCCAATCCGTCCTGCCGGCGAAACTGCGTGAGCTTGCCATCCTTGAGTCGGCCCAAGCCTCCGCCCGACATGCCAAACCAGATGGTGCCGGCGACATCCTCGGTGATGACCCGCACATCGGGCAACACCAGCCCATCCTTGCGGGTGAACCAGATACATTGTCCATTGGAGTATCGGGCCAGCCCGGACTGGGTTCCCACCCACATCACCCCCTGCCGATCCTGGTACAACGCGAAGACCACGGCCGCAGGATCTTCCAAGCCCTTCGGGAACTGGAACTTTCCATCATGGCGGACAAACAAGCCACCGCTAAAGGTTCCCACCCAGAGATCATGCTGGTCATCTTCGAGCACCGACCAGATGAAATAATTCCCCAATCCATTTGTTTCCGTGAATGGTTTCACTTCCCCCTGCTCCAGCCGGTACAACCCCGCGCCCTCCGTCCCCACCCAAAGTCCGCCGGCGGCGCTGGGCGTGACGGACAGAATGGCCCGTCCCTGCCAATCATCGGGCGCCTTTACCATTTCCACCTTCCGCCGCCGTAAGACATCCAAACCACCGCCGCCGGTTCCCACCCATAAATTCCGCTCGCGATCTTCGCACAGGTCCAGCACCCAACCATGCGACAACCCGTTTTGAGGCGTGAAATGCAGGCTGGTTCCGCCGGGCGACAGCAAAAAAAGTCCTTCCCGCAAAGTTCCCACGAGCAAGTCGCCGGATTTTGTTTCAAGCAATGCCGTGACCAAATCCAGGCCCCAGGGAGCCGGTCCCCGATCCACGACGGTTCCCTGGCCAATCAATTTTTTCACCCGCCCGCTGCCCACAAGCCACAGGCCTCCATCCCGGCTCGCACAGGCTCTTTGAACATCGTTGGTATCTGGCTGCACCCGGGGCAACCACGGCACCAACCGGCCATTTCTCAGCATTCCGCGTAAACTGCCCCGCACCACCCACAATTCCCCGTTTTTGTCCTTGGCGAGCGATGGCACGCTTTCCTCGGGCCCGACTTTCTGGGCAACCAATTTTGCGCCCCCCATGGAAAGCAGCTCCCCTTCCTTGTTGAGCATCCAGAGGACCTCATCGGCATCGGTTCCCATGGCCCAAATCGACCCTCCCGGCCAGTTGTTGCCCAGATTTACCGCGGTGAATTTGCCGGCCCGCAATTGCGTGAGATTGCCGGTTTCATGGCCGATCCAAAGGGCGCCGTCCACGTCTTCAAACAAACTCGTGATCCGGCTGTCCCCGAACTCCGGAGTGTTGCTGGTGTCAAAAATTTTGAACCGCACGCCGTCAAACCGCACCAGCCCGTTATACGTGCCCAGCCACAGGTAACCATCCCGGGTTTGCACCACGGAAGTGACCGAGTCCTGGGGCAGTCCCTGTTCCGTCTGCCACACATCAATCGAGTAGTCCGACACGGACGAATTGGTTGCCCCCAAAAGATGGAAGCCGCACAGCAATACCCAGAAGATCCCCGCGCCGGTGGCAATGCCCGTTTGCCGGTGCGTACAAGTTGAGGATTTAAATCGCCGTGGCACAGAACTCAGGATATGTATGTTTATCGCGCGGAGCAACATTTAGGGATGCGCTTCCGGACCCGGCGGACGGGGGCGTGCCAGTGGCGAAATCCATCGCCACTGGAAAAGGAATGCAAATAAAATTTATAATGCCGGCGAGCACGCGAGGTTTGAATCCATGGTCGGGCGCGGCCCGGCGACGGTGTAGTCTAAACAGACGACAACTTTTTTTATGAAATCGGATGTAAAAGGAAAGGTGGTGAGTATTGCAGTTTCTATCGTTGAAGATGATGGGCCGGCGCGGGAGGTGCTTACGGACTGGATCCGGCATGCGCACGGATTCCGCTGCGTGAGCCAGTATGGAAGCGCCGAGAGCGCGCTGATGAAGTTGCAGGCGGAAAAGCCGAGCGTGGTGTTGATGGACATCAATCTGCCGGGCATGAGCGGGATTGAATGTGTGCGCCAGTTGAAGCCGCAACTGCCGGACACCCAATTCGTAATGCTTACCGTTTACGAGGACACCGACCACATCTTCGATGCCTTGGCCGTCGGTGCGAGCGGTTATCTCCTGAAGCAAACGCCCCGCGAAGAGTTGCTCACGGCCCTCAAAGACGTCCATGCAGGAGGGTCGCCCATGACCAGCAACATCGCCCGCAAAGTGGTGCAATCCTTTCTCCGCTCCGCGCCCCAGGCGGACGCATCCGTAAATCTTTCCCCGCGCGAACGGGAAGTGCTGGAATTGCTGGCGTG
>DLMG01000218.1 GCA_002479245.1 Verrucomicrobia subdivision 3 bacterium UBA7542
CCAGTCCGCGATAAATGTATTTGCGCTCGCGCAGTTTCAGCGCCGGAAAGACGAACGTGGCGGCGAAATAAAAAATGAACGGCGACGCCAGCACCGTGCCGCCGTAAATTGCCACCTGGAAGGCGACAACAAATCCACCCGCCGGGCTGAGATTGATCAGATCGATCTTCAACCGTTGCGCGTCGGCAATGGCAGCGGGATCGGAACTGGCGCGCCAGCCCAGCACTTGGTTCGTGCCGATGACCAGCGGCTCGACTTGAACGGATACATAGCGGTTCGTGCCGAAGTTCAGTGATTTTTGTTGTTCGGCGGTGAGTTGAAACGCGCCGAGACGGTTCGTGCCGAAGCTGACGGCGACGATTTGATTCGTGCCAGGCCAACTAACGCCGGCGCGCGTCAACGGCCATTTGACGATCTGAACGACGTAATTGCCCGCGAGCAGGCAGAGCAATACCGCCACGCCCAGCGCCACCAGGCTCTTGATGAGCACCCAGCGAAGATCTTCGAGGTGTTCAAGAAAAGTTTTGACCGGGCCGCCTTCGGCCTCGTTGGGGCGTTCCGATGCTTGGTCGCCGGCCATGCCAGAAACGTTCCGCCGTCAGGCCTTGGGCGGGTTGGAGGATTGGGAAACGGTTGGCGCCGGTGGCGATTGGCCGTTTGCCGCAGGTTTCTGCGGCGTGTCGGTCGTCGTGTTCTGGATTTCGTCCGTCACTTCGCGTGATGCTTTCTTGAATTCCTTGATGCCCTGGCCCAAACCGCGGGCAAATTCAGGGATCTTCTTGGAGCCGAACAAAATCAAAAAGGCCACCAGGATAATAATCAGTTCCGTGCCGCCTAATCCCCCAAATGCGAACAATGTATTCATAAGTTTTATCGAGCCTTGCCAAGCCTACGCCTGCCTTGGCCAATAGTAAAGCTGTAAATGTGGTGTCTGTCCCAGCCGATTTCTGCGCTGGAGACGGCGCACGCTGCAAAATAAAAAGGGCCGCAGCAAATGCGGCCCCTGAATAGCTTCAAATGTTTCCTGCCAAAATCAGGATCCGCTCTTGGGATGGAGCAGGACGAATTCGCCGCGGCGGTTTTTCAACCAGGCGGACTCGTCATGGCCCGGGTCAGCCGGCTTGTCCTTGCCGTAGCTGATGGTGCGGATGCGCGAGGGGTCCACGCCGATCTTGGCCAGCGCCTGACGCAACGCCAGCGCGCGGCGTTCGCCGAGCGAACGGTTGTATTCTTCCGTGCCACGCTCGTCGCAATGACCTTCGATGAGCAGCTTGGTGCTGGCATCCCGGCCCAAGGCGTCGGCCACGGCTTGAACATTCGCCTTCTCGCTCTTCCTCACGGCGGCGCTGTCGTAGGCAAAATGCACCGTGTAGGCGGCCAGCGCAGCGCGGTCGGCGTCCATGTTTTCAAATTCTTCCCGGTTCACTGTCGGCCCGCCGCCGATTTGAATTTGCCCACCCGGAGCCATGGTGCCGCCAGGACCCAGTTCCCCCACCTGACCGGAGGGCGATCCGGGTATCGGCGTGACTTTGACGGGTCGGTGGTTTCTGCAGCCGGTGTCAGCCAGTGTGAAGGCCAGCGCGAAGGCCAGCAGGTAGGTCAGTTTCATCATTTTCATATTTTTTCCTTCAGTTAAAGGTTCGTTTAAAAAAGTTTAAATTATCTCGCCCAAGCCGGTTGAGAATCGCTGCCTGAAATTCGGGCAATATCCTTGACCTGTTTCGTGAACACGTCAAGCACAGATAACACATAGCGACCGCCCGTGCGCCGCGTTAAGATCAGCGTCCGCGAGTTCGGCGACCACGACGGGTCTTCGCCCACCACGAGCACCGTGGGCGCGCCGCCGCTTGCGGGCACGACGCAAATGTCAAACTCGGCCGTCTGCGACGTGAATGCGATCCACTTGCCATCGGGCGACCAGTCGGGTTCGGTCGGGTTCGGCGCGCCGGGAGTCGGAATCTGCTGCATCGCCCCGCCGCCCGCCGGCACTTTCGCCAGCACGCGCCGCTCGGCGATTTTCGTTGCGAAACAAATCCATTGTCCGTCCGGCGACCAGCACGGCGACGAATCCTCGCTGCTCGTCGTCAATCGTTTCAAATCCGTGCCGTCAGCATTGCAGACCCAAACATTCGGACTGCCGCTCCGGCTCAAAATCATCGCCACCTTCGAGCCGTCCGGCGAAACCGCCGCGCTGGTGTTCAAGCCGGAATAACCAGCGACGACCTGGCGCTGGCCGGTGCCGAGGTTGTGATAAAAAATGTCCGGGTTGCCGCGTTTATACGATGTGTAATAAACCGCCAGCCGGCCCGGCACCCATGCCGGCGCGGCAACGATGGTATCGTCGTGCGTGATGGATTGCGCGTTGTGGCCGTCAAAATCGGCCACGTAAATTTCGCCGTTGCCCGTGCTGGATTGGGCCTTGAAGGCGATTTGGGTCTGCGCGATGCCCTTCTTGTGCGTGATGGCCTGCACGATGTCGTCGGCGAACGTGTGCGCCTGCCGCCGCAACGATGCGCCGGTGTAACTGTGCGAAAGAATCGTGCTTTTGGCGATGCGATCCACAACGCGCCCCTGCACGCTGCCCGCGGCAGTGCCGCTGATTTGATACTGCGCGGCCTCGGGCGCGACGAACGAGAAGCCCTGGACGTAAAGGTCGAATTTCAAAACGTCCGCGACGTCGCCGCTGAAACCTTCGAGCGAAATGGGAATCGGCTTGCTGTTTCCGATGACCGGAACTTCACGGGTGATGGTAAGTTCGTTCTGGCCGCAAACAGGATGAATCGCGACCGCCGCGAACAAAATCGACAGACAAATTTTGAGAAATCGTTGGTAATTTTTCATTCGAGTATTCGTTTGGCTTTCGGGTTGAAGTTGATGGTGTAAGACCGTTCCTTTTCCGGCGCGCCATTGGGGAACGGCGCGATGAACTTGACGCGCTCCAGTGTGTGCTGGACGGAGGCGTCCACGTTCGCGTCGCCAGATGGCGTGACGATGCGCGCGGAAATCACCGTGCCGTCACTGGCAATGGTGACATTGACGATTACGTTCTCATTATCGTTGGCGATGTTGGCCGGCAGCGACCAGGCCTGGTCGTATTTACTTTTAACCGCCTGACCGTAATCAGCATAGGCCACGCTGCTGTTGCCAGGCATGTCAATCGTCGTACCCGGGGTCAAATTGTTTTTCAATTTCTGAAGGACGCTTTGGCTCGCCCGGGCCAGCCGCTGCTGTGAATTGTCGGCCGCCGGGGAATTTTTTGGCGCGGCGCGCGCCACGAGCTGCGTGCTGATTTGAATTTTCCGCGGTTCGGTTTTGGATGTTTTTTCAACCGGCGTCAAATTGTCAGGTGACAGTTTATCCGGCGGTTTGACCGGTTCGGCTTTTACAATTTTCTCCGGCGTCGGCGGGGGCGGCGTGAACACAGGCGTGGGTGGGGGTGGTTGCGGCGGAGTGGCCGGTGCGGGTGGCGGGGGCTGGGCATTGGCCACGCCGCTGTTGAACGCCGCGTCAATCAAATGGGCCGGAATCACATCGAGCACCTGCAAGTCGTCCGCCTTTGGCCTCGAATAAAAAAACGCCGGGCCAACGAATAAAATCACGATCAGCAGCAGGTGAACGCCCGCGAGCGCAATGACGCATTTTTTTTGCAAACGGTTCATCTGGTCGGTTCGGTGCGCAGCGAATAGCGCGTGATGCCGCTGCGCTGGCAGCCGTCAATCACCTGCGCCAGGAGGTCGTAACGGCTATCTTTGTCGGCGCGAATGTAAACGATGAGGTTCGGGTTCGCCCGAAATTCGCCGGCGAGCTGCGAAATCAACTGCGGCAGTTGCATCGCTTTTCGATCAAGCTTGTAATAGCCGGTGTTGGAGATTTCGACGGTGCGGATGTCGGACTTGTTCAACGTCTTGTCCGGCTGACCGCCGCGCGGCAGTTTCAAATTGATGCTCTGTTCCAGCAGCGGCGTGGTGATGACGAAGATGATGAGCAGCACGAACGCGAGGTCGAGCAGCGGCGTGATGTTGATTTCACTCAACGTCACAAGGTAACTGCGTTGTGAAAATCTGCGCATGGCGGCAAAATTTACTCCTCCGATAAAAATTCCGTTTCCATCCTGGAAACAAGTTCCTGCGCGAAATTATCCAGGCCGACTGTGAACACGCGCAGATTGTGCACGAGCCAATTGTAACCGAACATCGAGGGAATCGCCACCAGCAGTCCGGCGACCGTCGTGATGAGCGCCGCCGAGACGCCGGGCGCCATCGCCGCCATCGTCGCCGCGCCTTGCTGCGCGATGCCGGCAAACGTGCTCATCACGCCCCAAACCGTGCCGAGCAAACCCATGAACGGCGCGCCGCTGACTGCGATCGCGAGCAGGATCAAACCGGATTCCAGTTTCAAGGATTCCTGCGCCACGATGTTTTCGAGCGCCCGTTTGACGTGCTCCATGTTTTTGAGCGTGACCTGCTGTTTGCTGCGTTCGCCGCCCGGCCCGCGCAGCCGCGCGTCGAGTTGCACGCAGCCGGCCTGATAAACCTCATAAAGCGGACAGCCTTCGACCTGCAACTTGCGGTCAAAAAGTTCGAGCACGGATTTTTGCGCACGGAATTCCTCGTTAAAATAATGGTTCAACCGGCGGGCGCGCCGGACCTGGATGGCCTTGGAGACCATCACCGACCACGCGAGGATGGAAAAAAGGATGAGACAGACAATGATCGCCTTGGCTTCCGGCGTTGCCTGTGTCCAAATGTAAATGAGTTCCGCTTGATTGGAAGCGGCTCCCACGACAGCAAACGATAATCCGCTCATAAAACAACTTTACTTGGTCGTGAGGAACCGATGTAGCGTCCAAGCGGCAGGGGGTCGAGCAATTTCCTGCCTCACCAATTTCTACCCGCCGCGCCGGAAATTGCAACGTCTTTTTGCGGAAAAATATACTTTGTCTCCGCGCCTGCCCCACAGCAAAATCGCATTCAAAGAAACCCATGTCCCGTCCGCGTCTCATTGGTCTGTTGCTCGCGCTCATCACGCTGCTGGTTTATCTGCCGGCGGCCTATCACGGCTTCAGCATCTTTGACGACGATGATTACGTCACCGAAAACCATATCGTCCAAAACGGCCTGACGTGGGTTGGCGTCAAATGGGCTTTTACCACCTGGTACGCCAGCAACTGGCATCCGGTCACGTGGCTTTCGCACATGCTGGATTGCGAATTGTTCAGCTTGAACGCCGGGGCACAGCATTACGTCAATGTCCTGTTTCACGCGGCGAATGCGGTTTTGCTTTTCTTGCTGCTGCTCCGGCTCACTCAGGAATTATGGCCGAGCCTGTTCGTCGCCGCGTTGTTCGCGTGGCATCCGCTGCACGTGGAATCCGTCGCCTGGCTTTCCGAACGCAAAGACGTGTTGAGCACCTTTTTTGCGCTGCTGACCTTGCTGGCCTACGCGCGTTACGCGCAATGGGTGACAAGTGACGGGTGGCCCGCCTTCACTGCGCTTCCGCCTTCGCCCGGCTTCGGCGCGACAAGTCAGCGCGGCAAGCAGGTGACAGGAACAGAAAAAGTCGCCTCCACCTCTGCCCTGTCACGTGTCACGTGTCACGCATCACGTTTCTACTGGCTCGCTCTGATTTTCTTCGCCTTGGGCCTGATGTCCAAACCGATGCTGGTTACATTGCCGTTTGTGATGCTGCTGTTGGATTATTGGCCGCTACAGCGAGTGAGAAGTGATCGGTGGCAATCAGCAAGTGTCCTGCGATTGTTGGTGGAGAAGTGGCCGTTCTTTGTGCTGATGGCGGTTTCATGCGTCGTCACCTTTCTGGCGCAACGCCATGGCGACATGGTCGTCTCACTGAAAGCGATGCCGCCGGGCTACCGTCTGGCCAAGATGCTGCTGGCTTATACGTGTTACCTGCTGAAAACGATCTGGCCGGTGCATCTGGCAATTTTCTATCCGCTGCCCAAAGAAATCTCCCCATTGGCCGTCTCTGCTGCAGTGGTTGTGTTGATTTCCATCACTGTCGTTGTCTGGTTCGGACGCAAACGCAGTCCGTATGGACTCATGGGCTGGTTATGGTTTTTGGGAACGCTGGTGCCGGTGATCGGCCTGGTGCAGGTCGGCCTGTCGGCGTGGTCCGACCGCTATACTTATTTTCCACTCACCGGGATTTTCATCGCCATAACGTTCGCCGTCCGCGACTGGAGGGACCGATTTAAAATCCCTCCCCCGGTCATCACCACCGCCGCCATCTTGATTCTTGGGAGCTGTGTGCTGCTTACGGAAAACCAACTGGCCTGCTGGCGCGATGACCAAGCGCTTTACACCCATGCTATCAGCGTTACCAAGGACAATGAACAGGCCCATCTCTGTCTGGGTTTTGTGCTCGAAGAGAAGGGGCGGACAGCCGACGCCATAGCCGAATACCGCATCGGCCTGAAACTGAATCCTTACCGCATCAAAGCCTACAACCAGATCGCCAGTTTGCTCGCTGAATCCGGTCGTACCAACGAAGCGCTGGCCGAACTTCGGGAGGCGCTGCGGATCAATTCCAAAGACACGCTGTTGCACAACCACCTCGCCAGTTTGCTCGCCGACTCCGGCCGCACCAACGAAGCGCTGGCCGAACTTCGAGAGACGCTGCACGCAAACCCCAAGGAGGCGGCGTTATACAACAACCTGGGAACCTTGCTTGTTAAGCTTGGCCGTTTTGATGAGGCGATGGAACAATATGCCGCAGCCGTGCGATTGGACCCCGCAGACTGGCGGGCGCCCTATTTAAAGGGCAAGGCGTTGCTTAAACAAGGCCGCGACATGGAAGCCCTCCCGTATTTCCGGCAGGCGATGCAAATCGATCCGGATAATCTCCATGTCCTGATCTACCTGGCCCAAGTGCTGGCCTCGGATGAAAATCCAAAAGTTCGCGACGGTCACACCGCTTTTGCCCTGGCGTCCAAGGCCAACACCCTCACCGGCGGAGCTCAACCGGCCATGCTCGATGTGTTGGGCATGGCCTGTGCCGAACTTGGGCGTTTCGACGAGGCGCAAAAAGCCGCGCAGGAGGCCATCAATCTCGCCAAAGCCAGTGGCATGACGAATGATGCGGTCGTCGTTCAGCAGCGATTGCGGCTTTACCAGAACCATCAGCCCTGGCGGGAATCTTCTTTGTCCACCAACCCCCCGCCAGGAAACCTGCCCCCAAATTAACCGGCATCTCTGTTCTTGCCGTGGGGACAAAATCGCATACAAAGAACCCGATGTCTCGTCCGCGCCTCATGGGTCTGTTGCTCGCGCTGGTCACGCTGCTGGTTTACCTGCCGGCGTCGCGCGACGGTTTTGTGAATTACGACGATCAGGATTACGTCACGGAAAATTCTGTCGTGCAAAAAGGACTGACGTGGACGGGAATCAAGTGGGCCTTCACCACCGGCCACGCCAGCAACTGGCATCCGCTCACCTGGCTTTCGCACATGGCGGACTGCGAACTCTTCGGCCTCAACCCCGGCGCACACCATCTCGTCAATGTGCTGTTTCACACGGTTAATGCAGTGTTGCTGCTGCTGCTGTTGTTTCGGATGACCGGTGCGCTGTGGCCGGCGGCGTTTGTCGCCGCGTTGTTCGCGTGGCATCCGCTGCACGTGGAATCCGTCGCGTGGATTTCCGAGCGCAAGGACGTGTTGAGCACGTTCTTCGCGCTGCTGACCTTGCTGGCCTACGCGCGTTATGCGCAACACGTGACCAGTGACATGTGTCAAGTGACACGAACGAACTCCGCCTCGTCACCCGTCACCCGCCACCCGTCACGCTTCTACTGGCTGGCGTTGCTCTTCTTCGCGCTCGGCCTCATGTCCAAACCGATGTTGGTCACCCTCCCGTTTGTGATGTTGCTGCTGGATTACTGGCCGTTGCACAGACTCTCCTCCGGCACCGGCCGGCCGGCAACGGCCTTGCACCTGGCCTGGGAGAAATGGCCGTTCTTTCTGCTCACGATCGTTTCATGCGTCGTAACATTTCTTGTCCAGTCTCAACGAAGTGGCGACGCGGTCGCCTCACTCGAACTCGTTCCGCTGCATTATCGGTTTTGTAACGCATTGGTATCTTACGGGCTTTATTTGTTGAAAATGGTCTGGCCGGTGGGGCTTGCGGTTTTTTATCCGCTGCCCGGCCATTTAACCTGGATATTGATGGCCGCGATAACATCGGCAGTCATACTGGTCATCATTTCAAGTTTTGTCTGGCAGGCCGGACGGGCGCACGCGTATTTGCCAGTTGGCTGGCTGTGGTTTTTGGGAACGCTCGTGCCCGTCATCGGGCTCGTGCAAGTCGGCGGGGCGGCATTGGCCGATCGTTACACTTACATTCCATCGATCGGCGTGTTCATCGCCGTCACCTTCGGCCTTTGCGACCTGGCGGATCGTTTTCAATTCCCCAAAAAGGCAATTGCAACCACAGCCGTTTTGATCCTCGCGACCAGTTTGATCCTTACCGAAAACCAGTTGCGTTACTGGCACGACAGCGAAACGCTCTTTGCTCATGCGCTCGCGGTGACAAAAAACAATCATGTCGCGCACGTCAACCTGGGCGTCGCGCTTGAACAGAAAGGCAAATTAAACGAGGCGCTCGCCGAATACCGCGCCGCCGAACAACTGGCGCCGGAACTTTATCACATTCACAATAATCTCGGCAATCTGCTCGACAATTTGGGCCACCCCAATGAAGCGCTCATCGAATATCGCTGGGCCGTGCTTTTGAACCCCAGCCTGCCCTCTTTGCATAACGGCGAGGGCATGATACTGGCCGAACTCGGACGTTTCGACGAAGGCCTGTGCCAGTTTAAAGAAGCCTCGCGGCTTGATCCCACTTATCCGTGGGCGCACCTCGAAATCGGGAAGCTGCGTCTCAAACAAGGCCGCGATGCCGAGGCGATTGATGAGTTACGTGCAGCGCTGCGGATTGACCCAGACAATTTTCAAATCCTCGCCTACACCGCCCACGTGCTGGCCGCCGACGAAAATCCTCAAATCCGCGACGGCCGGACCGCACTCGTGCTCGCCATCAAGGCCAAACTCCTGACCGGCGAAACGCAACCGTACGTGCTCGACGCGCTCGGCATGGCCTGCGCCGAGACCGGCGATTTCACCAACGCGCTGGAAGAGACGCAAAAGGCGTTTGACCTCGCCATCGCCGCCAAAATGAAAAAACTCGAGCCATTGCAACAACGATTGGAGCTTTATAAAAACCACCAGCCGTGGCGCGAATCGTTTCTGTTCACCAACGCGCCGGTGAAACATTGATGGGAGCACCGGTTCCTGCCGCGCCGAAGCTTCCGGGCGAAGGCTGGTCCCACCCGACGTGTTGGAGTTCACGCTTTAGGGTGTCATCCAAACAATCCCGCACATCGCGGGCTTGAACTCCAGCGTTTTCAGCCGGGCCGGAGGCCGGCGCTCCGGTGGAATTCATTTTACCAACGCCCGGAGCATGTGCCGCACCCGCGAATCCTTTAAAACTTTTCCCGCGTCCGGTCGCCTGCCCAGCCACGGCAATTCAAAAATCCTTTTCGCGTCGAAAAATTCCGCAAGCAAGCCGGCATTTGTGTTTGTGGCAGCATCCGGCTTTGATGGCGACATCATCACGACGCGTGCCCGACAGGACGCGCTTCGCGGCAACGCGGCGAGTGTCAGCAAAACTTGATTCACCGCGCCGAGCCGGTTGGGGCAAACCACCATCGGCGTCGCACGCAGGGCCGCAATCAAATCGCGTGAGTCAAAATTCCCGCCGAGCGGACTCAACAAGCCGCCGGTGCCTTCAACCAACACCACATCAAAACGTTTTTGCATCGCACGGACATGCGCGAGCACGTCCGCGAGCTTGACCTGCTTGCGTTCGCGGCGGGCGGCGAGCAAAGGCGCAATCGGCGCGCGGAAATGCCACGGATTGATTTCGTCGGGCGTGAGCGCGTCCTTCATGGCGGCGCGCAACGCGCGGGCGTCGTCGCGTCCGCCGGAACAAATCGGCTTGAGGGCCGCCGCGTTGACGCCGCGTTCCCGCAAGTGACGCGCCAGCAGCGCGGTCAGCACGGTTTTGCCAACGCCGGTGTCCGTGCCGGTGATGAAGAACGTCGTTCGCTTCATTCCGCCAACATCAAAGCGGAAAAAGCGCGGGTAAGCCATCAAAACCGTTGACGGAATCGGCTGGATTCAGCTAATTTACACGGCTCGCTGACCAGCGGGGATTATTGTGAACATCACCATCGAAAATCTGGCGCCGTGCAAAAAATTGCTGCGGGTGGAAGTGGACGCGAAGGCTGTGGACGAAGCTTTCGACACTGTCACGAAGGACTTTCAGAAACAGGCGTCGCTGCCCGGCTTTCGGCCCGGCAAGGCGCCCCGCGCCATGGTGCTCAAAAAATACGAGTCGGACATCAAGGACGAAGTCAAACGCAAGCTCATCGGTGATTCGTACCACAAGGCGCTGGACGAGAAAAAAATCGCCGTGATCGGCTATCCGGACATCGAGGAAATCCGGTTTGGCCGCGGCCAGACGCTGCAATTCGCCGCCACCATCGAGACCGCGCCGGAATTTCAACTGCCCGAATACAAGGGCCTGCCGGCCAAACGCGAGGCGAAATCGGTCACGGTGGCGGACGTGGATCGCGCCATCGAATTGCTCGCCCGGCAGCACACAAAGTTTGAGACGGTCGCGCGCGAGCTGCGCCTGGGCGACATCGCGGTGGTGAATTACACCGGCACGTGCGACGGCAGGCCCATCACCGACACCGCGCCGACAGCAAAGGGCTTGACCGAGCAGAAAAATTTCTGGGTTGACGCCGCGTCGGACTCGTTCATTCCCGGTTTTGCCGATCAGCTCATCGGCGCCAAGGCGGGCGACAAACGCACGGTGAATGTGAATTTCCCCGCCGACTTCGTGACGAAACAACTCGCGGGCAAAAAAGGCGTTTACGAAATCGAAGTCGTCGAGGTGAAGGAAAAAGTCCTGCCGCCGATTGACGACGCGTTCGCCAAAAAATACGACGCGGAAAACCTGCCGAAGCTCCGCGAAGGCGTGCAACGGGATCTGGAGAATGAATTGAAGTA
>DLMG01000316.1 GCA_002479245.1 Verrucomicrobia subdivision 3 bacterium UBA7542
GCGGCCCCGAATTGTTTCGCCTCGCGCAGACCGATCCGTTGCGCGTCTATGTCCGCGTGCCGCAGCCGCTCGTCCACGCCATCGCACCCGGCCAGAAAGCCGAGCTGGCATTTCAAGAATTGCCGGGCCGCACCTTCGAGGCAATGGTCACACGCACGGCGGGCGCGGTGGATCCAAGTTCGCGCACGTTGCAGGTGGAATTGCAGGTGCCCAATCCGCGCGGCGAAATTCTGGCCGGCAGCTACGCGCAAGTGCGCTTCACTGAAGCCACCGATCCGCATGGGCTGACACTTTCGGATAACGCACTGGTTTTCCGTGCGCAAGGAATGCAGGTTGCCGTCGTCGGCAGCGATAACAAAGTGCAAATGCGTTCAATCAAACTGGGTCGCGATTTCGGCAACACCGTCGAAGTCTTGAGCGGACTGGAAACGAGCGACCGGGCCATTGTCAACCCGCCGGATTCCATTGCCGACGGCATGATCGTGCAAATCGCGCAACCGGCGGCAACCAATTCGGCGAAATGAAAAAATTTGTTTTCATCTGCGTTTTGGCGACTGGCCTGGCCGGTTGCGCCGTCGGGCCGAATTATCATCGCGCCGCCGCGCTGCCAAACCAGCCGTTGCCGAAACAATTCAGTGACAACAATCCGACGAACGCCACCATTTGGAAAATCGCCGAACCGTCCGCGAACCTGCCGCGCGGCGCATGGTGGCAATTGTTCAACGACGCGGAATTAAACCGGCTGGAAACACTGGCGTTGACGAACAACCAGAATCTCGTTGCCGCCGCCGCGCGTTTTGAGCAAGCCCGCGATCTGGCCGCCGCCGCGCGCTCGGAATTTTTTCCGCAACTCACCGCGGGCGGCACGCCGAACGGCGATCTTACGCGCCAGCGCACCAGCGTCAACGAACCTGAGAACGGCCAAGCCGCCGGCGCGGCGCACACTTATGACACGTTCACCGCGCCGATTTATCTTGGTTGGGAAATGGATTTGTGGGGGCGCGTCCGTCGCCAGTCGGAAGCGGCACGCTCACGTTTCGTTGCCAGCGTGGATGATTTTGAATCCGCCAAACTTGTCGTCGCCGCTGAAGTTGCCGCCGATTATTTCAACGCGCGGACTTTGAATGAGGAATACAATCTGGTCTCAAACACCATTGGCGCGTATCAACTTTCATTGGAGCTGACACAAAATCGGCGCCACGGCGGCATTGTTTCGGATCTCGATGTCGCGCAGGCCGCAGCGCAACTGCACACGGCCGAGGTGCAATTGCCGGACATCGAATTGCGCCGCACGCAAACCTTGCACGCGCTCGCCATTTTGTGCGGCCGGTCGCCGGTTGATTTTTCTATTTCGACCAATGCCTCAACGGCCATTGTTCCCGGCATTCCACCAAGTTTGCCGGGTGAATTGCTGGAACATCGTCCCGACATTGCCGCCGCGGAACGCCGCATGGCCGCCGCCAATGCGGACATCGGCGTCGCCAAAGCCGCGTTTTTCCCGACGGTCAAAATTGACGGTCTCGCCGGCTTTCAATCCATCAGTTTCAATTCGTGGTTCAACTGGCCGAACCGGTTTTGGGCGGTCGGACCTTCCATCGAATTGCCGCTGTTCACCGGCGGTTTGAACCGCGCGAACCTCGCCGCCGCCCACGCCGTTTACAACGAAACGGTTGCCAATTATCGTCAGACGGCTTTGAGCGCTTTCGGTGAAGTGGAGGACGCCCTCGCCGCGCAACATCTGCTGGCCAGGGAATGGAACGCAGAAAACGAGGCGGTCGCCGCCGTGCGTCGCGCGCTGGAAATTGCCAACAATCGTTACCAAGCCGGACTGGTGACTTATCTCGACGTGGCGACGGCGCAAACCGCAGCCTTGAATCAGGAGCGCAACGCCGTTCAACTGCAAGGCGCGCGCCTGATGACTTCAGTCAATCTGATCAAGGCCCTCGGTTGCGGCTGGCAGCCATCCGCCGAAGTTCCCCAAGTGCCGGCCAAGTGACCGACTGCCACGATCACCACCAAAGACGGCACACAAATCTACTACAAGGACTGGGGATCGGGTCAGCCCGTCGTATTCAGTCACGGGTGGCCATTGAGTTCGGACAGTTGGGAGTCTCAAATGCTCTTTTTGGCGTCCAACGGTTATCGCTGCATCGCCCATGACCGTCGCGGCCACGGTCGGTCCAGTCAGCCCTGGAACGGCAACGAAATGAACACCTACGCCGATGACATCGCAACCCTCATGGACGCGTTGGACCTGAAGAACGCCGTCCTGATCGGCTTCTCCGCCGGCGGCGGCGAAGTTGCGCGCTACATCGGCCGCCACGGCACGAAGCGTCTGGCCAAAGCCGCGCTGATTTCGGCCGTCCCGCCGCTGATGCTGAAGACCGCCGCCAATCCCGGCGGCCTGCCGATTGAAGTGTTCGACGGCATTCGCGCCGGCTCAATTGCCGACCGCTCCAAGTTTTACAAGGAGCTCGCCAGCGGCCCGTTCTTCGGCTTCAACCGGCCAAGCGCCAAGGTTTCACAGGGCATGATTGACTGGTTCTGGCTGCAAGGGATACAGGCCGGTCACAAGAACACGCTCGACTGCATTAAAGCGTTCTCGGAGACGGATTTTACCGAGGACCTCAAGAAGTTCGACGTGCCGACGCTTATCATTCACGGTGACGACGACCAGATTGTACCGATTGGCGCTGCGGCTCTGGCCTCCTCGAAACTCGTCAAGAACTCGACCCTGAAGGTATATACCGGCGCACCCCACGGCCTGACCGAAACGCACAAGGAACAACTCAACGCCGATCTGCTGTCCTTTCTTAAGGCAGAAAAACTTGTCGGCGCAAGATTCCCCGCGCAGCGTCAATGAAAGGGTGGCGCGCCAAAAAGCAATTTTTTATCAGTGATGCTCAACCAATTTACAGAAAAAACTTGTGCCGGCCCGAATAGTGGTTAAATGAGAGAGATGATTACTTCGATAGCTTCTGAGGGGACGCCAGCCGCAAAACTGGCGGCCGTAACCAGACGTGATTTTATCAAGCGTGCGGCCGTGGGTGGCGTTGCCGTGAGTGTAATGGGGTCTTCATCCTGGGCTGAGGAAAAAGCCGCAAAAGGGATGATCTACCGCACTCTGGGTAGCACCGGCCAGAAAGTTTCAGCCATCGGCCTGGGAGGGTATCACATCGGCAACCCCGTGCTGGAGAGCGAAAGCCTCAAAATCATCCGCAGTGCAATCGACCGCGGCATCACTTTCATGGACAACTGTTGGGACTATCACGAGGGCAAAAGCGAAGTGCGGATGGGGAAGGCCTTGCGGGATGGTTATCGGGACAAGGTGTTTCTGATGACCAAAATCGACGGCCGCAGCAAAACGGGCGCCGCGGCCCAGATTGATGAATGCCTCCGGCGCCTCCAGACCGACCACGTGGACCTGCTTCAGTTTCACGAGATTATCCGCATGGACGATCCGGATAGGATCTTTGCTCCGGGCGGAGCCTTGGAGGCGGTGCTGGAAGCCAGGAAGGCCGGCAAACTCCGCTACATCGGATTCACCGGGCATAAGGATCCGTCAATCCATTTGCACATGCTTCAGACGGCGGCGCAGCATCAGTTCCGGTTCGATACCGTGCAGATGCCCTTGAATGTAATGGACGCGCATTACCGCAGTTTTGAGCACCAGGTCCTGCCCGTGCTGCTCAAAGAGCAAATCGGGGTGCTCGGAATGAAATCGATGGGTTCGGGGGACATCCTCAAGAGCAACGCGGTCCAGCCAATCGAATGCCTTCACTACGCCTTGAATCTGCCCACTTCGGTCGTCATCAACGGCATCGACAGCATGAAGTTGCTCGATCAGGCGTTTGAGGCGACGCGCACCTTCAAGCCGATGAGTTCAACCGACGTGGCCGCCTTGCTGGCCCGGACGGCAGCGGTGGCCCGCGATGGACGGTACGAACTGTTCAAGACCGAACAGCAGTACGATTCGACGGCCAAGAATCCGGAATACCTAAACTGAGGCTCGCTCGCGTTAATGCCGTATTCATGCAAAATCATTTCCTGAGAAACGACATCACAGGTGAAAGGTGTGGTCTGATGCACCCAGTCGTGTGTGTCACAGTTCCTGGTGTCCCCACGATCGCACCATGTTCTGTGTGTCCGGGAAAAAAGAAATCGCCAAGCTGGGCAAAGAGGTCCGTGTAATCCCACCGCGATTGTGAATGGTCGATTAAGCCCAAAGTGTAATGGCTCCCAGCCAATGCATATTCGTCACTGCCAGCAGGTACAACGAACCGGAAAAAATCACGATCCCTGAGAAAAAGCACCACCAGGGTCCGGCCTTCAGTGGCTGGCATTGCGCCAATACGAACAGCATCACAGTATGAACGAAATGGTAGAAAACCGCTTTGTCCCAGATCGCCGCCGTTCCATTTTGCGCCAGCAGTTCCTTCAGTCTATGCGCCCCGAAGGCGCCGAGAGTCACCGCCAGCGCACCTAATGCCGCCGCCATCCGGTTTGCCGTCGTGTTGGTCATGTGCCCCAAACCAGATGAAGGTCCTGGTTCTTTCGAGAGGCAAAATGGCGGCGCAACAAAAATGGCACTCTGAAATTATCAAAGTGCCTTGCAAAAGATGACCAGTTTTACTTCGTGCCGAGGATGGCGTCCTTGGCCGCTTTGGCGACGCGGAACTTCACAACGCGCTTGGCTTTGATCTGGATCGTTTCGCCGGTGGCCGGGTTACGTCCAACGCGAGCCTTGCGATCAACCAGCACCAACTTGCCGAGACCGGGCAGGGTGAAGGTGTTCTGGGCATTCTTGTAGGCCAGTTCCGCGATAAATTCGAGAATCTCCACCGCCGCTTTCTTGGTGATGTTGCTCTTGGTTGCGAGTTCCTCTGCAATTTGGGATTTGGTCAGGGCTTTTGCCATAATTTGGTCAGTTTGTTTTGTTTGTTGATGTTTGTTGATCGGCGGATTATTGCTGCAGCTTCGCCTTCCAGTCGCGGGATTGGGCTTCACCGTCCCGTTCGAATTCCATTTTGCCCTTGATGACGCCGGCCGCGAGCGTGCCGGAATATTTGTTCGTGACCGTATTGTCGTTGAACGAGCGGACCACGCAGAACGAAACGTCCGCGCCGGTGATTTTGCCGTCTCTGATTTCCGAGGTGGTCGTTTGGCCGCCGCGTCCCGGCGCGGTCAGGTTGCCGGTCAGCTTGTTCCCGTCCAGCTTCAGCGCGAGGGTGTTCGTCCGGTCCGGCCCGCCGTTGCGTCCCGGCACGGTCCAGATATAGGTTCCTGTCGGATCCACCTTTTTGTCTTGTGCCTGGGCTGGGACGAGGACGCCCATCACCAGGATGGCGCTGGCCAGGGCGGTTGCGAATTTATTTGCTTTCATGTGTTTGAATTGTGGTTTGATTGGTTGCAGTGGCCCATAAATGCATTCCAACGGCGCACCGGGCTAACTGGCTACCCGTTAGACTGCGCGATTGGCCGGTCTTTGGCTATGGGGTGTAACCCTACCGTGGTTATATTTAGATTTCATGCCCGAACTCAAGTCGGCAGGTTAAACCGTTAACAAGATCGCCTCCATCGGCGGTCACTTCCTTTGTTCAACTTTAATTCCGGGGAACGGCGAAAATGTCACCTGCAAACATAAACGTGTTGCGTGCGCCAGCCCTTTTGCGACGAGAGCGACGTTGGCAACCTGGGCGGCCAAAAATTTACCGGCACGCCTTGATGTCGCGGCGACGTCGAAACTGCTAGGCTTAGCGGAGAATGACATTCAGATTTTGATGGCCGTGGGCAAGCTGACGCCGCTGGGCGATCCCGCTCCCAATGCGCCGAAATGGTTTGCGGCCGTCAAAATGATCCGGCTCGCGGCAGACCAAGATTGGCTGCACAAGGCCACCAAAGAGCTTTCCAAATACTGGCGAAACAAGCGGGAGCGCCGTCAGACTCCTGAGTCAACCGCAAGATTATGGGGTGTTCACCCCATTGTGTGAACGCCGCCTCTTTCTTATCGTCATTGAAGAGTCAAAAAACAAACAAGAAAGAATAGAACAATGAAAACAAAATGTTTGCGTGCGTGTATCCTGTCAATAGCGGCAGGGGGGATTGGTGTGTTAGTGTCAGGCTGTGTAGTTGAACCAAATGGGCGTTTAGCGTTCCAACCAATAGTCGTTGCGGCTCCGCGACCGGTGTATGTGGCTCCGCAACCGGTGGTAGTGGTGGCTCCGGCACCGTTGGTAGAGGCGCCAGTAATGATTCCTGACAGTTACGTCTGGGATGGTGTCGAATACGTCGGTGTCGTTGGTGACCAGTATTTCTATTTGGGACCTGGCAATTTCTGGCTGGTCTGTGAACCATTCCGGCTGGAGCGTTTCCATGGATGGGAAAGAGACCATCGTGATTGGCGAGACCACGCCACTCGCAATGATAATTACAGAAAAGACGCCCATGGACATGTTCAGCCAAGGCATGGCGAGCCAGCAAAGGCTGCACCGAAGAAGAAGGACGAGAAGAGTGACGAACATTGATTAGCGTTCGTAGAAGTGTCGATCTGAACCACCAGCCGTTTTTCTTATCTTTCGATAAGGAAAACGGTTTTTTAATCACCCTAAACAGGAACGCCAAATGCCCATCAAATTTCACACGGGAAAAGTTTCACCTGATTCTTCACCTAAAGTTTCACCTGACGAGCAATACAGGGGCAATAGCGGGGCAATGCGGAGCGGTGAACGAGCAGTCGAAAAAACAGCTTGAACCCCTGTAAAATAAGGCTATACTAACCCTTGAAACAGAGTATGTTAGGCTCGGAACGGTAAAGCTTCCGTGTTCGATTCCGACCCTCGCCTCCAACAATCGCTGCAGCCAACGCGGGATGGCCGTTCCCTCCGTCGCCAAGGCTATGGAGGACAGGCCAGTTTTGTTTCGCGAGCGTATAGCCCCGTGGGGCCACGCACCTTTACGGGGTTCACGGCCTTTGCTCCCGCGTGGCTGGTATGTGCTCCAAAGTTATTCAGCCGGCGGGACATCAGGGGTGCTTGCCGCGGGCCGGCCAAGCGTGCCGAGTTGCCCCGCGTTTTCTCACGGCAGCGTTCCCGCTCAGGGAATGGCCGCAGTGCGCTGCCGCCGTTTCGGAACTCCCTCCGGGTGACAGTCTTCGCATTTCACAAAATGAATGTTGTGCCCGCTGGTGGACGACTTGAACGTCGTATCCATGGTTTCGACATTGAGGCCGCAGTTGGACAAACGCGGGTGGCATAGGGCACAGGAGGCCCGGGCGTTCTGGTCGTGTCCCGTGTGGCAGGCCAGGCAACTCAACCCTTCGTGCACTCCCACACAGGTGCGATCATCACCTGAGCCCGCTTGGAACGTGTGATCGGGCGCATGGCATTGGTAACACGTCGCCTGCCGCGCATCGGGGGCGATGCGCACCGGCCGGGTTCCGTTGACGATGTCCGGCAGCGGCAGCACCGCCGCCGTGAAATGAAGCTGCTCCCGGCGGTCGTAGAACGCCAGCGACGGCCGGTACTGGACCGGATCCGCCGCCCGCTCGCTTGCCGAACGCATTTCCATGGGCTCACCGTGCTGGTGTACCGCGTGGCAGGCCGAACAAGGGATCGCGGGTTCGTCCGGATGGATCGACGGCGGCACCAGGCGCCAGGGACCTTTCAGGGCGACGGGCTGGACCAGGTCGCGGATGCCGTGCTCGAAGTACATCCCGTGGCACTGGAGACAATAGTCACTCAAAATCCGGTTGGTGTTATGACCGGGATCGAGGAAGATCTGGTTGTAGGTCACGTGGTGCGGTCCGGCGGTCCAGGCGGCGTATTCCTGCTGATGACACTTGCCGCAGCGGGCGTTCAGGCCGCGGCTAATGTCCTGTTGCCGGAGCAGGAGCCGCTCGGGGACCTGTCTGCGGAGGTGGAGCCAGAGCTGGCGCACATTGTTGAGATGAAATCCGGCATCGGTGGAAAAAATGCTGCCATGGCATTCCCGGCACTCGACGTTCCGGTGGGTGGATTCCATCCAGCGATCGTAAGCGGGCTGGATTTCATGGCAGCGGATGCAGGCTTTGCCGCCCGCCGCGGTGTAGTAGATGCTCCCGGCCGGCACCGCCAGCAGGATCAGGGCAAGGGGGATGGCCAGCAGCAGCCAGAGTCTTCGACGAATGCGGCCGGCATTCATGAGTTACCGCAAACCTCCCCCCGGCCACGCGCGTTTGATGTAATCGGACGCATAGTATGCCACCGCCATGATCGTCAGCACCGGGTTGAAGCCGCCGTTGTTCGCATGCACGCTCGCATCAACCACGAAAAGGTTGTCCACATCGTGGAGCTTGCAGTGCTTGTCCACCACGGAGGTTTTGGGATCGTTGCCCATGCGGCAGGTCCCGGCCTGATGCTGGCCGGCGCTGAGCCAGGACTGCGTCTTCTGCCGCCGCGTGACCTGGATGGCGCCGGCTTCCTTGAGCCACAACTCGGCCTTGTCGGAGGCGAACTTGCAGAGTTCAATGTTGTGCGGATGATCGACGCCGGAGAGCCGGGCCACGGGGATGCCCCAGTAATCCTTGACCTTCGGATCCACCTGCACGCGTGAACTGAACACGGGCATTTCCTGCGAGGGGCCCATAATCACGATGCTGCGGCGAAACCAGGTTCGCATGTAATCCTTGTGGGCCTTGCCCCAGCGCGGAATGCCCAGTGGCGCCATGTTGGCCACCTGGTAGGGCAGGCGACAGAATTCGTTGGCCAGCAGCATCCCGCCGACCAGACCGGGATTCCCGTGGTTGAAATCGCAGATCGCGATCTCGGCGCCGGGTCCCAGGTCGTCGTAAACGTCGTGATCGAAAAGGCCGAATGCGCCACTGTAGGCATGGCCCTGAAGGTTGCGTCCAACCCAGTCAAATCGATTGCCAAGGCCCTGGGGAAAGAGGGCGCTCGGGGAGTTAAGCAGCAGGCGCGCCGATTCGATGGCGCCTCCGGAAACAACCACCAGGTCGGCAGTCTGCGTCTGCCGATGGTTCTGGGCGTCAAAATACTCAACCGCTTTCGCGCGGCCTTTGGTGTCGAGGGTGATGCCGGCGACGATGCAGTGCGTGCGCAACTCGCAGTGCCCGGATGCGAGCGCCGTCCTGATCACGGTATTTTGCGTTCCGTTCTTGGCGTCACATTCGCAGACGAAACCGCAGCACCAACGACAGCGCATGCAGCCGGGGCGTCCGTTGTAGGGAACGGTGTTCCGCAGCATCGGGATGTAGAACGGATGCCACCCCAGCCGTTGTGCGGCGGGCTTCAGAATCTGCGTCTCTCGTGAATCCGGCAAGGGCGGCATGGGCAGCGGATGGCGGCGCGGTGCTTTGAACGGGTCGGGCGTGACATCGCCGGAGACGCCGATCTCGTTTTCCGCCTTTTCATAAAACGGTTCGAGGTCGGCGTAGGTGATCGGCCAATCATCGAGTGTGCTCCCTGCCGGCACGCCGTAGAGGGATTTCATCTGGAAATCCTGGGCCATATACCGCCAGGCCATGGCGCCATAAGAAACCGTTCCACCGCCCACACACGCGGCATTGTTGTTGTAAGCGCCATCCGCCGGCCAAACGATCTGCTCCCGACCCTCCGGGTCCACGAACACGCGCGGTTCCTTGTCTTCGTCCGGACCACAGCTCGGACCCAGGACCGTGGTGCGCTGATTCCGCAGGTCGTCTTTCCGTTCCTGGTCCGGCGTGACCCAGCGGCCGCGCTCGAGCAAAACCACGTCCAGGCCGGCTTCCGCCAGTTCCTTGGCCACCACCCCGCCGCCGGCGCCCGAACCGATCACCACCACGTTGACATGTTTGATTTTCACAGTTTGATGGTAGGAGGGTTAGGCGTCGTGCTCCAGGGAGCGGTGAGCGGGCGACGGCTCCGTACCGGTGCGGTGGGCAGGCCGAGCATGCGCCAGCTTACCGCGTCCCGATTGCCGCCATGGCGCGGTCCGCCGTAGAACCCTTGAATGGTGTGGTCAACCAGCCGGTCAAAAAACTCCGTGGCCGAAACCTGTTTCCAGATGTTGCCCGGCGCCTGGTTCGATTCGAGTTTTCGCAGCAGATCGTCCTGTTGGACGCCTGACAGGTCAACAAACGCCTTGCCGAACAGAGCAAGGCTGGACTGGTGGACTCCCTGGAGACCGAGCCGATAGAGTTGCTGATAGCGATGATAGTAGCCCGTCAGCTTGCGATCGATAAATTGCACGACACCGGCCCAAGTCGCCCCGGGATCCTCATCTGCGGGGACAATGCGTTCACACAAGGCAACGATGGTTGCCGCTTCGGTTTCGTCGAAGAACCGCCACGTGCCGGCCAGGGCGGGCAACGGTTGGAACAGCGGGGCGGCCAGGAGTGTTGCGGAAGAGACGCGCAGAAAAAACCGGCGCGTCATTGGCTTGGCTGGCAAACTCGGATCCATAAAGCCGGACACGGACAGGATAGGGGGTGCAACCCGCCTGTCAACATACATCCCTGCGTGGCATCGCGAAGCAATGGCATGATGGTATCACCGTGCTGCGATTGCAAAAGGCTCTGGCTTGTTCGTGGGAAGAATTGTTTGGGGAAGTAACCTGGCGTCAAACTTCTGTGCACAATATTACGCCGCCCCCCGACTCGCTTTGCCTTGCAGCCGGGGCTTTCTGTCTTGACCCTCCTTCCCAGAGTTGTTTACCACCCCCACGGGTGCCACACTATTGGACCGCCACCCGCTGCACTTTTCAGTCGCCGTTCACAGTATTTTTTGAACAAACAACGCTCAATCGCATGAACCAAATTCATTCGTCCATCCTTATCCTCACTGGCAATATTGACGCATGTCCTGTTCGACTTCTTTGGAACGCTCGTGGCCTATTCAGAGAGCCGGGTCGAGCAGGGATTTCAGCGGTCGTACGAGGTTCTCGTCACGGCCGGGACCCAGGGGGACTACGCCGGCTTCCTTGAGCGGTGGTCTGGCACGTTCGAAGAGTTCGAGATGCGAGCCCAACACAGTCTGGATGAATATTCGATGAACGATGTCTGTGAGAAGTTCCTGCAGCAAGTGCTGCCGCAACCACCAGACCCCGACGTAATCGCACGATTTCGAGATGCCTACGATCTTCGGAAGTTATATTGATGAGTATGAGATTGACGCTGCCTCCTATCACATCGGTCGAGCGAAGTCCGACTTGGGTCGCGAGCGGGCAGCCGGTGGGCGCGCTCAGTTGGCAATCTGAAGTCCAGGCAAATGCTTGACGTTTTCATTGCCAAAGACAGTTTGTACCACAACTTAGGAACAAAAATGAATGATGAACCTTGGAAACCGAGAAAAGTGGTGATTGTTGGCGCGGGCGCCGTGGGTTCCACTTTTGCCTATGCGCTGGCCCAGAGTGGTCTGGCCGATGAGATTGCCCTGCGCGATGCCAACCACGAACTGGCCCTGGGGCAGGTTCTCGATTTGGTTCATGGCCAGGCGTTTTTCCCTTCCGTCCAGATTCGTGAAGCCCGGGCGGCGGATTATGCGGATGCCCGCCTGATTGTGATTACGGCCGGGGCCAAACAGCAGCCCGGCGAATCGCGTCTGGAGTTGCTGCAACGCAATGTCAAAATCATCCACGATATCATTGATGAAATCGTGCTCCAGAAGTCACCGGCGGTGGTTTTGATCGTAAGCAATCCGGTGGATATCCTGACGTATGTCGCCCACCAACGGTCCGGCTGGCCACGCGGACGCATCATCGGGTCCGGCACCGTGCTGGACAGCGCACGTTTCCGTCACTTGTTGAGCCAGCACTGCGGCGTGGATGTGCATAATGTGCATGCCTACATTCTGGGTGAGCACGGAGACAGTGAATTTGCCGCCTGGTCCATGACCAACATGGCCGGCATGCCCATCGAACAGTTTTGCCGACTGTGTCTGAAATGCGACGACTGGCTGGCGGCACGCCGCAAGATCGCGGAGGAAGTGAGGCATTCCGCCTATCACATCATTGATTACAAGGGAGCCACCTGGTTCGCGGTCGGCCTGGCTTTGACGCGAATTGCCGCGGCCATCCTGCGCAATCAACGCGGTGTGCTCACCGTTTCATCCGTGTTGGAAGGGGAATACGGCCTGAGCGGGGTGAGTTTGGGAGTTCCCTGCATCGTTTCCCAAAAGGGCGTTGATAAAGTTTTGGAGGTGGCTTTGCCGCCCGACGAGCAGGACGCCCTGGTGAAGTCCGCCGCCGTCTTGCAGTCCGCCATCGGGAAACTTGATTTGACCGGCACGTCTAAATAAAACCCGCAATCCGAATTCCGCATGGGCAACTTGTCGCGCCGAAATCAGATGAAGGCGGACGGGAACTCTTTTCCTGTATTCAGTTTGGGATGGACGATTGTGTTCACGTTTTTCATAATAAATTCAGTCATGCAAGCTCCCCATCGCATCAAGCGTTTCCTTTTCAACTACTACGCAGCTATTTCCCTCGTAATTTTTATCAGCGCGATTGTTCTTTTGATAATCCAATCCCTGGAATGGAGCCATTTCTCAGCAATTGCGGTGGGCGTCTTCGCGTTTGCTTTCGGCGTTCAGAAGCAAAGCCTAGAGGAAATAAAATTGTTCAAGGAGCTTTTTGACCAATTTAACACTCGATATGACAAGATGAATGACAATTTGAACCAGATTCACCAGCAACCGTCTGATTTACCGCTAACCGAGGATGAAAAGAAGAAACTGTTCAAATACTTCAATCTGTGCGGGCAGGAACATCTTTTTCATAGAAAGGGATTCATTTGCGAGGAAGTTTGGAAGGCGTGGAAAAGCGGCATGGATTATTTTCGGAAAAATCCACGCATCAAAAATTTTTGGGACAAAGAACTGGGCGATAACGATTCGTATTACGAGCTTGGATTCTGAAGAAAACATGAAAACAAAATTATTTACTTCCTTTGATTTCATGCAAACTGCGGAATTCGGAACCGATTAAAAACCACCATGAATATTCATTTATGCCATCAAGGCCGGCAACTCGGTGAGTTCTCGAAGGACCAAGTCGAAGCAATGCTAAAAGCCGGTGTTATTACTGATAGCACGCTGGCGTGGACTACCGGTCTGGTAGAGTGGAAGGGCTTAAGGGAGATTCTCGGCCCGGTCACGCCACCTCCTGTTCCACCTGCGATCACAACCGATCACGACTCCCACTCGGCCTCCAATGGGCCAAGTTCATCTATGCCGGAAAAGGTGGCATTTCATAGATACCCGCCTCCGATAATGGAAAACGTTGCTGTCGGAATAGTGCTCGACGAAGCTCCCGAGATTCAGGCTGGCGACGCAGAGGTGCTCCGGCCTGTGCTTCAGAAGATGCGGACGATCTCCGCAAATTCGGCAGAATATACAGAATGCGTTCCTCAACTCATGGATATTGGTGACCACCTGCCCGAAGCAACAGGAGAATTCGGGACCAGTTCAAACAACCCGATTCCGGTAAACGGCCCTGCCGGTCTGTTTGTGTATCTGAATACCCTCCGCTCAGACCGAGGGCGACCGTTCGCTCAGGGATACCAAGGAACTGTCGTAAACCAACTCAACAACAGAATTGTCGATGCTTTTTTTCTGCAAGAACTGACCGATCAAAGCCCAAGAGAATTTTTCCTGTTCTTTTACCTTTACTCGACGCGTCGCTCTCGAAAGCTCCCTGCCTTCTGTTATCGAGTTCCCATGGAACCGGGAGTCCCGGATTCCTCCTGGCAGTTGGGCTACAAGCAGCCTTTCATGCTCAAGCTTGCGGCAATCATACCGCTGCTTGGTGTCGGAAACGCAACCTATGGAGCTGCTGGCGTGTTGCGGAGGGAAGACGGGAGATGGATTTCGTTCATCAATGCCGACCCGATGATCAGCAAAAAAACGAAATGGGGGTTCCGGGTGGGATTCGACAACCTGCACGCCATAGCTCTTATCACGGAATGGGCGAAAAACTATCGCGACGGAACACACGTATTGAAAGACGAGGGTCGCCTCCGAAAACTCTCAGCCGACGACGCCGAAAATTATTGGGCGCTAACTTTCGGAAGAGATGGTGAAATAAAACATATGGGGAGCGGTTCAACACCAGAAGACCCGATCGTCCTGTGGCCCATGAATAATGTCGCGGCTGCCGTAATTGAGCGCGGACTTTTGGAAGCAATCTTTGGAAAGGAAAAAATAGATTGGATTGGAGAAGAACGCAAATATCCCGGTGATTCGATTTTGGAATACCACATCCGCCTTAAAAGCGGCGACAAGAGGGCCGTTTATTTCGACCTTTCGCGGCTGAACGAGAAAGTCGATAATGCCATCAATCGAAAGTCAAACCCGATTGTCGAAAAAGCGTTGGGCGCCTTACCGAATTCTGTAGCACCAAAAAACGAAGGTTGCCCAATGTATCTAGTCGGTTCAGAAATGTGGGCACGCGTTCTGGCGCCCGGCAAACTAGATACCTCCCAGACTTCCTCGGCACAACAACCTTTGATGACACGGGAGCAGTGGCAAAGACGAGTTCGGGAAGCTGAAATTGCTGTGGAGGCTTTGGAAAAACAACACGGACATAATCTTCCCGAGTGGAGGGAAAATTTACGTTTAATGAAGTTAAATCCGCCGAAGGAATTTGCTCCGTCCGTGCGGCTTTCGTTCAAGCTGCGTGTAGCAATGTGGTTTTTCCCGGCGACACAGGAGGCGTTGGATCGTGTTATCATTAATGATTGGAAGGCTGGCAATCCGCCTCAACTCCCTCCCGCGTGCGTATCGAGTCAAACATCTCAGGATTCAATGCTCAATTTTTGCGCGAAGCCACCTGTGCTTGGCAGTGGACCAGCCAGCCCAGCTAGAACAATTTAGCTAGCTGCGGAATTTTCGCGTGCGATAACCACGTCGCTGTCCGGCGCGGTGGATGCCCCGCGCTATTTTCAAATCAGCGTGCCGGTGCAGCCGGGCAATTCGGGCGGGGCGCTGGTGGATGAACGGGGCAACGTCATCGGCATCGTGTCGGCCAAGCTGAATGCGTCGGCGGCGCTGGCGGCAAGCGGGGTCCCGCAATGCGCATACGCGTCAACTTAAG
>DLMG01000067.1 GCA_002479245.1 Verrucomicrobia subdivision 3 bacterium UBA7542
GCGGCCAAAGGCCGCGTTGGGTTAATCCGTGGTTAAAAATCCTGGCGTCTTCGCGGCTTCGTTGTTCAACCCGGTTTCCCAGTTAAAGTTTCCTTCCAGGTTACGGCACCAGCAAACGATAGAACCGCTGCGGGTCCGGCCCGATGGAATCGGCAGCGGACATGACGGCGTTGGTCGCGGTGATGGCGCTCCCCAAATTACTCCAGTTGCCTTGAGCCAGATTCGTGCGGTATTGCAGTTGATAGACCGCACTGACCACTGCGCCCCAGGTGAACGTCACCGTGCCGCCCGTTCCGGTCACCGATTGCAACACCGGCGACGGCACGGTGATGGGGATGGTGTAATCAGCCACCACGGGCAGGTGATCGCTCGCGTTGGTGAGGTCCAGGTAAAGTTGTGCTGCGCTGATAAAAACCGGCCCGTTCGTCACGAGACGATTGTTCAACGCAGTATTGGTGCCGGAATTCACGCTGCCATAGTAGGGCGTCATGCCGTTGTTGCCAAACACGTGGTACGTTCCGGGAACCAGCGCCAGCCCGCCCGCAACGCCGAAATAAACATTGGTTGTCACCACCTGCAAATCATCGCGGTATTCGAGTTCGTAACTGTCTTCCGAAAGCATGACGAGAATGTTTGTGTCGGTGGTGCTGGTGCTCCAGTTGATATTTGGATTGTTCGTCGGATTCAGCGGATCAATGCCTTGTCCCTGATGAATGCCGTTCGGGGCGGTGTTGGACAAAATCGTCTGATACATCGCCTCGCCGCTGTTGTCCACGTTGTAATCGCCCACGTAAAGCACCCGGGCACTGGCGGGCAAATAGTTCGCTTCATCGTTGCGGATAATAGTCGCCTCCTCTTGACGATAGAATTCATTGGTGGCTTCCACTCCCGAAGCGCTCGATTTGTAATGGCTCACATACACGTAAAACTCGTTCGTGGCCGTGGGTGTCATCCCGGTCGGCGCGAACTCGTAGCGCATCACCTCGCGATATTCACCGCTGGTTGAACCCAGATTGCCAATGCCGCCCGGCGGATCCACCGGCACGGACGCGAGCAATTGCAGCGTCTTCGCGTTGTAAACCATTGCGTTCGGGCCGTTGCCACTGCCGTTGTTACCGCTGCCACCGAATTGCGTCGCCTGATAAGTGCTGTTGGAATACATCCCCGCGACGCCGTAAAAAGAATTCAAGCCAGTCACAATCGGCACGACGGTGATGGGATTGGTCGTCGTCTCCTCCAACGCCAGGATGTCCAGCGGCTGCGCCGGATCGTTGCCGACAATCTCCTCGCCGATTCCTTCCAACACGCCGCCTTGCTGCACCGTGCCACCGCCGGCAGGAATGATCAAACCCGGCCGCGCAGCGGTATAACCGCCGGTGTCCGCTTCAATGTTGTAGGTGACGATGCGCAGGGTCCGGGTTTGGGCCGCAGCGACTGGTGAAATGTCGAAGACCGCGCCGAGGGCGATGCAGCCCAGAACAAAATGGATTGTGACTGTTTTTATTGGACTGCTTTCTGGTTGGTTGCCGGTCGGCTATATGATACCCCCGGCCCGGCCCAAATCAAGGAAATACCCGCGTATAGCGGCGTGGCCGCCACGCGGCTTTACGCCGAAAGAGGGCCGAAAACCGGCATCCGAAACCCGAAAGAATTTATTCGGAATTCAGGATTCGGCATTCTTTCGGTTTTCGGCCTTCGGCCTTCGGAATTTTCCCGCGTCACCCGTCACCCGTCACGTGTCACCCCTCCGGCCTATTTGTTCCCGAGCAGCTTCGCTTTCTGAGCTTCGTATTGGTCGGCCGAAATGGCTCCGGTGTCCTTGGCCCGCTGCAGGTCAATCAACTGCTGGCCGACGGTGGGGTTCTGGTACTGGGCTTCAGTCTTGGCGCCGCCGCCGAGATGCAATTCCAGGCAGCCGGTGAGCAACAACACGGCGGTCAACGCCATCGAGGCGGAAATGAATAATTTCTTCATAAAGCGACTTTGTTTGGAAGGCGATTGGTTCGATTCAACTTGACGGTTCCAACCCTGAACAAGATGGCCGGGGCTGTCAAGTTTTCAGCGTGCCGGAGTCCAGGTGTCATCCGGGTCATAAGTGGTGATGGCCTTGGCGGTTTTCGCGGTCTTGGATCCGAGGTTCTTTTGATAAACCCTGCCCTGTTGATTGACGATGAAGGTCATCACACCCGCGTTGCCCCATTCGGCCGGCCAGGCGACGAGCGCAAATCCGGCAATCATGCGGCCGTTGATGATGTAATTATACTTGCCGCCCGGCGCGTGTTTTCCCTGGCGGGTCAGGATTTTGAAATAGTAGCCGTGATAAGGCGCCTGCTCGTCATTCAGCATTGTGGCCGTGCGCTGATAACCTTCCACGCGCGCCTGCGCGACGAGCGGTCCCAATGGACTCAATTCTTCGCCCGGTTGATTCGTCGGCCAGAAAAGGCCGTCGTGGGTGCCGGGCGTGCTGCGCAGGAACTGCGCGTAGGCGAGCACTCCGTCTCCCAGGCGATCCTGGCCGGCATATTCGCGCTGCGCCTCCACATACGCGTTGCAGACATTAATCGCACCCATTTCGTCCCTGCCGATGCGGCGGGCGAGAATCTCTTCCTTGCCCGCTGCGGTGTCGAAGAACCATTGCCCGTCCTGTTTCACCAGCGGAATGGGAAACGGCCAGCCGTCCGCGCCGATTTCCAGCGTGACGTTGGAATCCGAGTTGGTGATCAACTGCGTCTTTTCCGTCAGGTGTTGGACAAACATTTTATATTCCTCGGTGGCCTGGACGGCGTCGGGCGAAATCAAATCATGTCCTGCCGGGCCAAAAATCGAATGCAGGGCATTGGTGTCATGATTCATGGCCGCCGCCACCAAAGCATTGACGGCGTCGTTCGGTGAATTGAAAGCCTGCTCCTCTGACGCAGAAACACAAACTGGCAGTGCCAAAACCAGTCCAAACGCCACCGTCTGAGCCTGACGCCACCATTTGAGGAAGTTCATTTTCATCGGCAATATATTTTTGAAAATCATGGGAGTAAAAAATCAACGCCTATTACCACCACCGCGGCCACCGCCACCGCCACCGCCGCCACCACCGCCGCCGCCGGAGGGCATCGCCGGCGCCGACCGTGTGGCCGGCTCGGAATGAGTGGTCGTCTGCATGCTCTGCTGGCCGCGATCGCTATAGGTTCTTGTGTCGCGCGAACTTTGGATGCCGATGAACGCGCCGGTTGTTTCCGGCCGGCTGACTGGTGCATAATGTTCAACTGGAGCCGGCGTGGGTCGGGTGACCGGCATCGAAGCCCGGGTTGCCGGCGCTTCCGGCCGGGCCGCCGGGGCTGGTGTCCGTCGCGGTGCCGCTGAATCAGAAACAGACCGGCCTACCGTGGCCACCACGGGTTGGTTATGGGGAACGCCATAGCCCCGGTCGCCACGATTCACCCCGACAGCGCCCGGATGATTGCCGGGACGCCAGACCGTCGTGTGACCTGTGTCCCGCTGACGTGCAGGCTCACGCCACCAATTGGACGGACGCGGATGGTCGCGACCCCACGCAATGAGATTGTGGTGCCCCCAGTCAAAATCGCAATTCAGCCACAACCCAATCGGCCAGCCGATGCCGAAGGTGATAAAGGGCGAGCCATAATCGGTTTGATAATAAACCTGGTCCGGTTGATAAACCGGCACATAAATCACCTGCGGGTCAGCCGGAACAATTTCAATGGCGCCACCGTCATTAATCACCTGTTGCTGCGGTGTGGATTGCAGGTTGCCAAGATTATTTGCCGACGTGCGCAACCGTTGGATGGACTCCATCACGTCCTGCTGTTGATTAAGAAAAGCCTGTCCCAGTTCCGTCGTCCAATTCAAATTATCATCCATCCATTTCAAAACATTGGGGTACCGGGCCAGGGCCTGGACACTGGGATCCCACGGCTGCTGGTCAATCTGGTTGGGGTCGCCGCCGCCGCTGAGATAACGGTCGGCCAGCACGATTTGCGTGGGCAAGGTGGACGCCGGCAGGATTTGGGCAATCAACGGGTCGGGATAAAGCGCAATCGGCCCCAGCAACTGGTCAAGCTGCGCTTCGGCCAGCGGTTGATAGGCGGCCACCGGGGGCGGAACCGCCATCTGTGCCCGCACGGACAGGGCCGTGCCGGTGAACACACACAATAAAACAACGATTTTAAGCAATGACTTCATCCGGAAACTCGTAAAATTTGACCATCATTATCAACAGACGCAATTGCAGCCTGACAGATTACATCAAAAAATCAAAATGAATTCGGATTTTACAATTGAACAACCAGGCAACCTGAAACCTTTTACACGAATTACGCGAATTCACACGAATTTCCGAAAACCCGGGCACACCAACCGCAAAGGGCACAAAGAACGCAAAGATTTCACGGCCGGCGGACTATAATTCTCCCTCTCCGCGCTGGGGGGAGGGCCGGGGTGGGGTGCTCTTCAAATTCTTGTCACCGTCACGTGTCACATTGAAATACCTTGCATGACGGCGGGTGGCGCAAAGGTTTTCACCCGGGCGCATCCGCGCACGCCTCCGTAGCGGCAGCCATTGCTGGCTGCCGTATCGCCCGGACTTCTGCCTGCCGCTACAGATCGGGGGCAGTGCCACTTCGCCTACTCTACCTATTCACCCATGTAAAATCATTTTCAACTTGATCCTGGATCGGTGAGTTGCATAACGTCCGCAATGATGTTGAACCACAAATTTTCAAAGGGATGGTTTTGCGTTTTAACGGGGTTTATGGCGAGTGTAATTGTTTCCACCGGTCTTTCGGCAGCGCCACTTCCACTCAAGGTGGCCGGCAATCAATTGCTGAATAGCAACGGCCAACCCGCCCGTTTGCGCGGCGTCAATTGCGCCTCCCTGGAATGGTCCAGCGATGGCGACGGTCATATTCTCAAGACCGTTGAGGTGGCGGTGAAGGATTGGCACGCCAACCTCATTCGCCTGCCGTTGTCGCAGGATCGTTGGTTCGGCAAGGCGCCCGAACAAAAGGATGGCGGCGCCGGCTATCGCGCGCTCGTCCGGCAACTGGCCGATTTCTGCTCAACCAACAACGCCTATATCATTCTTGACCTGCACTGGTCCGACGCCGGTGAGTGGGGCAAAAACATCGGCCAGCATAATTTGTCCGACACCAACAGCCTTGCCTTCTGGAAGGACATCGCGCCGGTTTACAAAGACAATCCCGCCGTGCTGTTCGATCTCTACAACGAGCCGTCGCATATCAGTTGGGACCAGTGGTTCAAGGGCGGCCGGATAACCGAAACCATCGAGCATACGAACACCACGTTGACTTATGAGTCGGTGGGCATGCCGGCGCTCGTGAATGCCATCCGCTCGACCGGGGCGAAGAATGTGATTGTGGCAAGCGGCATCAACTGGGCCTACGAAGTTGATGGCATCCTGGAAGGGCGCCAACTGTCCGATCCCACCGGCAACGGCGTCGTCTATGCCGTTCATCCCTATCCGCACGAGTACAAAGGACGCGGCCGCGAAACGATTGCCCAGTGGACTGCGCGCATGGAACCTTTCGCCCGGAAACTCCCCATTATTGCGACGGAATTCGGTTCCATGGAATCCAAGTGGCCTTTCCCCAAGGCATGGAATTACAACGATGAGAAATGGAATCAGGCGATGATTGATGTGCTGGAGGCTCACCACTGGAACTGGACCGCCTGGGATTTCCACCCGGCTGCCTGGCCCTGCCTGATCTCGGATTGGGATTATACTCCCACACCCCGCTTTGGCATCTGCGTCAAGCAAGCTCTGGCGAAAAATCAGTAATGGGTCAGTTTGATTTTTCTGCGGGCAGGGCCGCGACCTGCACCGACGTCCGACGCCGGGCTATTGGCCTGCCGGGAACTCGATGAAGCACTGGGTCTGACCGTCCTGGGGGGAGGATCTGCTGAACGCGATCGAGGGCAGAAGCCATCTCCCGCGGAGTCAGGAATCCAGTCGTGGAGCGGCAAAAAAAGCTCGATGGCACTGGCCGAACTGATACTGGTTCCAAACCAGCCAATAAAAGCCGGGTCCATCCATCAATTTTTTGAACTGGGGAAAATCCACTTGGATGATCCACCACCGAAAATCTGAAACCATGACCACTCACCGCGTGACACCTTCAAAACAACTGAAAACCAAGTGTCCGATGAAACCGCTTTTTTGTGGTCGCACGATTGACGCACGGGCTATCCTCCGTTCCATGAAAACCCGTTTTCTCCTTCTTTTTCTCGCGCTGACGGCGGTTTTGAGCGGCATCGCCACGGCTTCGGCGGTGGACACGAATTGGCCGATTATTCAACGGAAAGGAGATGCCCTGTACGAGGGCGCCAGGCCGTTCCGCTTTTTTGGTCTGGCGGCGCCGGACCTGCACCAGAACGAATCGCAGTTCCTTCCCGGCGCCAGCAACCGGTTTCCCGACGAATATGAAATCCGCGACCTCCTCGGCGGTTTGCAGCGCGTGGGCGGGCGGGCGACCCGGATTTTCACGCTGTCGGTCATTTCGCCGAAGGACAACGGCCTTCCGGTTTACATCACCGGCCATCGCCAATACAACGAGGACGCGTTTCGCTGCCTCGACCAAATCCTCGCGCTGGGCCACGAGTACGACATCCGCATCATCATCCCGCTCATCGCCTCCCAGAGCTTTGGCAGCATTCGCGGGATTGACGAATTCGCCGCTCTGGCGGGCAAAAACGGTACCAACTTCTGGACGGATGAGGGGTTGAAAGCCGACTACCGCCACCTGGTGGATTTCCTCGTCAACCGCCGCAACACGGTGAACGGCATTCTCTATCGGGACGAGCCGGCCATCCTCGCCTGGCAATTCGGCAACGAGTTCGGCAGTTATGCCGGTGACCGTAAGCTCAATTACAACGAGTACGAGCCTCGCATCACCGCCTGGCAGCTCGAGATGGCCGCCTATTTCAAGAAAGTGGACCCCAACCATCTGGTGATTGACGCCGGCGGCGGCGACGTGAAGGCATTTATCGCCGACCCGAACATGGACATCATCAGCACCCACCTTTACGAATATTGGAACAAGCTGTCAGGAACGGAAACGAACCTCGGCCTGCTTGCCCACCAGCAGCGCGAGGAAACCAGGGGCAAGAAACCACTGATGGTGGATGAGTTCGGTCTGGGCTCCACGGAAAACCTGCGCAACCTCATGCGCGTCATCCGCGAGGAAGGCATCACGGGCGGATTGCTCTGGAGCATCCGCGGCCATCGCCGCGACGGCGGCTGGTACTATCACAACGAGGGCGGCACGCCGGTCAACTCCTACCACGTTCCCGGCTTTGCCGCCGGCTCTGCGTACGAAGAAACCCGGGTGCTCGATTTGCTCCGGCGCGAGGCCTGCGCCATTCGCGGGCTGCCCGTGCCGCCCGTCGAAAAGCCCGCGCCCGCGCCCGTGCTCTTCCATCGCCAAGGCGGATTTGTCTGGCGCGGTTCGACCGGCGCGGCGTGTTACACCATGGAACGCGCGGAATCACCCGACGGCCCCTGGCTGGTCGCAGCGGTCGGACTGCCCGACTCCGTCGCGGCCGACGCAAAGAGCGTGGAAGAAAGCCGCGATCCCAATCCGATTATTCTTTGGTACGACGAGATTGCCCCGCCGGGCAAAGTCTTTTTCTATCGCATAAAAGGTCTCAACGCCGGGGGCGAGACCGGCTACTCCAACGTCGTCCGCGTTGTTCCGCGTTAGTCCGTTGGCAGAAAAACTGATTTAACGCAGAGCCGCAAAGAGCGCAAGGAGCGCAAAGAGCACAAAGTTTGATAAACCGCGAAATACGCGAAATACGCGAACAACTTTAAAAAGAAATTGTCCTGGATTCCTCTTGGCTGTTTGGTTCTTTCGCGTGATTTGCGTTTTTAGCGGTGAAATTTCTTTGTGTTCTTCCGCCTTCGTTTGCTTCGGCGCGACAAGCTGCGGTTAAGGCTGGTTGAGGGTTGAAAGTTGAAGGTTGAGAGTTTGACTCCGCAGTGCTAGCTCATAACATCGTTCCTTTCTGAAAAGATTTTTCACCACGGACCTGCCGCGACGGGCGCGAGCACGGCGGGTGGACACGGCGTAAAGCCGCGTGGCGGCCACGCCGCTATACGCGGATTCACACGGATCGGAAAGAGGGGAGCACCAGGCTTGACCCGAATTGCGCGAATTATCGCCAACTAAATTCGCGTCAATTCGCGAAATTCGCGTCTCGCCCTTGTCCGTGTTTATTCGTGTCCCTCCGTGGTTGAGGAAAAAGCTTTGCGGCTCTCTGCGTCCTCGGCGTCTCCCGCTCGCGTGTCAACGGAGCTGCGTTGAAGTCGTTTCCGTTGGGTTGCGGCTCCGCCGCGCTGTGTTCATCCGTGGTTAAAAACGCTTGATCTGGATTGCTGATCTGTCAACCCCCTCGCGATGACTATCGGAGCCCGCTCGCGAAAACTTTCGGAGTTGATCCCAGCGTGCCGAAAAAGTCCAAATCAGCCCAACGCCGACCGTTCTACAAATCCCCGCCACCCAAACCGGCCAGGCTCCAGTCCCCTGTCCACAGTCCGCAGTCCGCAGTCAAAAATCCAAAGCCAGACGCGCGTTCTTCGACTGGAGACCGTGGACACGAGACTTCGGACTTTTCTCATCCGCACTTGCTTGCCCCGTCGCACTTCACGTTGCGCGAGGATGGCTCGATTGGAACGCCGGCCTCCGGCACGGCGTGTTCCACTGCATCCGAACGTGCTTCCGGCATCTTGCCGGAAGATCCATCTTCCAAATCAGTCAGACCTGCCAGCGAGACGCATGGCAGCACGTTGCCGCGCGTTGCCTTTTCCGACTCCGCGCGCGGCATCCGCCTCTACCACGGCAATTCCCTCGAGCTCCTCGACGCCATCTTTGCCGGGCCAATTTGAATTTTTTTGTGAACCGCCGGCAAAGTCGGCTAATTCGTAAACTTCCAGGACGAGTTTGTCCGATAATTCGCACCTTCAATGGTCCGAGCGGCGCCGCGCCAGTTTTGCCCACAACCAGCAGGCTGATGAGCGTGGGTGAGTTGTATATTTCTCATCATTCGCCTTACGGTGCCGGGCCCACGTAATAATATCCGCCACTGTGGATTACCGCGTTTGGATCGTTCCAGTTCGTGCTTGGGTTTTGTGAGGTGAGCAATATATATGGCAACTGGGCAGTCCAGCTTGTGAGGTTATACGAAACATACACGGCGTAGTATCCCGGCGGACCGCTAACCGTGACGGTGAAACCATTAGTACCATATTGCCCGGGAAGAATAGCCGACAACACACTGCCCAAAATCGCGCCTTCGCCTCCGACCGCAATGAATTGATTGTTCCCGAAAGTATAACCGAAAGCCACGGCATTCAACGAATTTGGCGCCACAAAGGAAGAGGGTGTCCAGTTGACGCCATTCGTAGAGACCAAGATGGCAGCGCCGGATCCGTTGTTGCCTGTGACGGCCGCGAACAGGCCATTGGCGAAGGATACGGCGTTTAAATTGGCCGTCGTTCCGGAAGTTTGCGCGTACCAACTATTACCATCTGAGGAAGTGAAGATAACTCCCCCCGAGCCGACGGCCACGAACAGCTTGTTGCCGAAGGTGACGCCATTGAAAGTGTCCGATGACGGCGGGAGGGAAGCGGAAGTTGCCGGGTTCCAAGTCATGCCATCAGCGGAAATGAGAATGGTTCCCGCCGAGCCGACGGCTACAAAGAGCGGCGTGCCGGACAGGGTGCTGCCGTAGGTTGCGGCATTCAGCGAGGCGCCTGCAGCTTCAAGGAATGCGGAGGGACTGAAATTCCACGCGGGTAGCACGGTTAGATTGGAAGACCAGACGACCCAGCCCTGGTTGCCCACCGCCACAAACAAAGGCGTGCCGGCGGCGTTCTTTCCGTAAGTGATGCCGTTCAGCAAATAATTTGAAATGTAATTCGTCGTCCAGACGACGGCATTCGAAGAGGAGATGATGACACTGTCCCAGCTATAGAGGTAGCCAGGGGTGGTGTTGACCGTCGCCACAAAATAATTCACACCTGTGGAATTTTTACCGAAGGCAAGACCATTGATAAACGAGTCATAGAACTTAACCTCATTATCGATCGAGGGATCAGTATCCAACTGCCAGTTAAAGCCATCCATGGAAGTGAGGATGGCCGGTGCCTGGAAATTTCCGGCTCCGCCCGCCACAAATAAAGGCGTGCCGGCATAGGTCGTGCCAAAGACAACGGCTTTCAGCGAACCCGTGGTCACGGATGAGTTGATCACGTTCCAGTTGTTCGTACCAGTTGTTGAATTGGCGATCGTGCTATTAGGGCCCACGCTCACGAAAGTGCTGCTGCCATCATAGGCAATGGCATTAAAAAGCTCATAGACAGTGAATCCGGCCCAAGCTTTTCCGTCCGACGAAGTGAGAATCTCGGGGTAGTAAGTGGCGGTATTCACCGCCACAAAATTGCCATTGGCATACACCACACCGTTCCCAAAGTAGCTCTCGGTGGTTATGCTCCAGTTCACGCCATTCGTCGAAAAAAGAAAGGTCCCATTTCCCACCACCACGAATCCTTTGCCGGGTTGATAGGTGATGCCATTCAGCGCAGCCGACGTCCCGCCGATGAATTGCTGTGTCCAACTGCTTCCGGTTGTCGAAGTAAAAATTTGGCCGCTGTCATCCACCGCCACAAACATGCTGTTGCCATAGGCAACGGCGTTCAAATTCTGCGCCCCTGACGGAGTCGCACCTGCTTGCCAGGAACTGCCGCCATCGAGAGAATACCAGACCACGCCGAGGGTTCCGACGGCCACAAAATTCCTGGCGCCGTCGGTGGCAACGGCGAGGAAGCCGCTGGTGCCAACCCAACCGGTGAACGGAAACCAGTTGATGCCGTCGGATGAGGTCAGAATCACATTCGTCGTCCCAGTGGCCGCATCTGCCCCCACCGCCACAAATAGTGTCGGGTCAGGACTGTAAGCAACCCCGGACAGGGAGCAGTTGGGTGGCGCCACCTGTTGTTCCCAGTTGATGCCATCCGAAGAGGTGACGATGGTGCTGTTCGCGCCCACGGCTACGAACAGACCCTTGCCGTAGGTGATGGCGTTTAATTGATTGCCCGTCGGCAGGGGATTGCGCCACGTCCAGATGTCCAGCGGACCGGCGGTGGCAACCGGCGCCAGAGGGACGGCCAGGATCGCGAGTGCGATCGGAATCAATGAGCGTAATGTTTTCATAATATTTTTCGTTTTCCTGGCCGCGCCGCGAGCCGCGGCGTTGGGCTGCCAGCGGCGCGGGAGCGGTGTTTTGCCGGATTATTTTCGTGGAATGCGGAGTAAAATTTTCAAAAAGCTTTAGTGTTCAGTTCGTCTTACTAATATAATTCCATGCCCTTATATTAACTTTTACGCCTCGCCCAATTGAAATGCAAGTAAAAAATCGCGCCAGCTTTTCGTCATATGGGCCTTGGCGTCCTCCGCGTCTTGGCGGTTAAAAACACTTGATCTGACTCTTGATTCGATGTTCGGTTTTCCCCCGCCGCCTTGTCGCCGGTTGCCGTTGACGAACACCGGCTGCGGGCCTAGCATGGCGTTGGCAGACACGTCGCGGGCAAAACACGGATCATTGGTCCAACCATGAATCCAATGTCTGAACAACCAAAAACGGCACTGCGGGACAATCTCTTGAGCCTGGTCCGGCGCTGTCCCGTGGAGGTGTCCAACCCCAAAGATTGCCCCCTGTTCGGCATCCGTAAACTGGGACCCACAAGACACCTGCGATGGTTTAATAATCTGACCGAAGATGATTTGGTTTATCTGAACGCTTACCACTGCATTTGTGCGCAGCTAAAATTGCAATCGCGCTCCGGCCAAAATCCGCGTCCATCCGTGTCCATCCGTGGTTAAAAACGCTTGATCTGGATCGCTGATCTGTCAACCCGCTCGCGAAAGCTTTCGGAGCTCGCTCGCGACACCGACTTTGTCGCGTGCTCGCGGAAACGGAGTTTATCGGAGTTATTCACCGGTCATTGTGAATAAGTTTGAGGAGACATAGGTTTCAACCGTGGTAAAATCCCCGACGTAATAATCAGAAGAGAATCCGCTCCGTCATCCAGTCGGGCGGGCCAAACATTCAGAAAGGTTAGACGACTATGAACTCCATATTTTCGAGGTCCATGATTTCCACGTTGCTGCTCCTGTCTTTGGGGCTGGCCGCCTCGGCGCCGGGACAAATCTACGTGGCTAATTATGCAAGTGGCACCATTGGCGAGTACACGCTTACCGGGCAGACAATAAATGCATCATTCATTACCGGTTTGAGTGCCCCGACCGGCATGGCTGTGTCCGGCGGTTATTTGTATGTAGCGCAAGAGAATGGCACCATCCGCAAATACACCACTTCGGGGACGCTGGTGAATGCCTCACTGATTACCGGTTTGTACGGCCCTTGGGGCATAGCCATATCCGGCAACGATCTGTTTGTGGCCAATGGCGGCGGCGAGTCGAGCACCATCGGGGAATATACCACCTCCGGAGCCACACTGAACGCATCGCTGGTGTCCGGTCTGGGCAATCCCACCGGACTGGCGACGGACGGGAATTATTTATATGTGACTTGTTGGCACACCGGCAATGTCGGCATCTATACGACTTCCGGAACCGCGATAAACACGTTCGGTGCCCCGGGGGAGTATCCCGGAGGTATCGTGCTGGATGGAAACGGACACCTGTACGTGTCTACCCTGAATGGAGTCGGTGAATACACCACCGCCGGGACGCTCGTGAATCCTTTGCTCATTTCCGGCGGCTACAACAGCGGCGTCGGCATTGGGCTGGATGGCAGTGGCCATCTGTTCTGGGCGGATAATTACGGCGGTGCGGGAGGGAATGTCATTGGTGAATACACGACCAGCGGACAATTGATAAACGCTTCCTTCATTACCGGATTGAGCAACCCCGTTTCCATGGTGGTCGTGGTGCCGGAACCGTCCTCGTCGGTTTTGGTTCTGGTCGGCCTGCTCGGTTTGATTTTCAAATCGTCATTCCGGCATGGGGTGCCCAATCAATGATTTTTCATAGCTGCCAAAAGTCACAAAAATTGAACCGCGGATGACACAGATGACGCGGATTAAAGCCGGAGGAATTGTCTGAAGAAAAAATCCATGTTCATTCCGCCGTCCGCCGAAGCCTCGGCGAAGGCGGAAGACCCGAGACCCAAAACGCTCGCGTTTTCCCTTGATCTGGATCGCTGATCTGTCAACCCGCTCGCGAAAGCTTTCGGAGTTGATCCCGGCGTGCCGAAGAAAACGCTAGCCAAGCCCAGGCCATTCGCATGGTTGAAGCGGGTGCCACGCTAATTCGCTTGCAGACGGAAGAACTTCGTCGGGGTGCTGAAGGTGTTCGTGTACGGACTGGTGGCCCCGGGCACATTGGTGTAAACACCAGTCACAAGGGTGGACGCCTGGAGGAAAAATACCGATGCCGGATCGGTCCAGCTCAACACCACGGCATTGGCGATGCCTCTGATATTGAGCGGGATGGGAACAACCGAAGATAGTGACAGCGAGAAGACCGTTCCATGACCTGAAAGACCGCCGCTCTCTGTGGTTCCGTAGAGCGTGCTGCCCGATAATACCAACGTCGTGTTGGGATTCGCCCCGTCGCTGCCACCGGTGAAATTCTTCAACACGGTGAAATTGGTGCTTGCGATATCCAGCTGGAAAACGGCTCCCTGGTTCGAACTGCCGCCATACGCCATTATTCCATAAAGCGTCCCGCCCGACAGCAACAGGTCGCCCGGGCCAGCACCATTGGGGCTGGTGCCTGCAAAGGTGTGGAGCACGGTGAAGCCGCTGCGGTCGGTGTTGATCTTGAACACGGTTCCCTGTCCGCCGCTGCCGCCATGATACGCCGTCCCATACAGAACATTGTTCGACAAAACCAAAACAGTACCCGGATTCGCCCCGTCGCTGCCGCCGGTGAAACTGTAAATATTGGTATAGTGGCTGCCGTCGGTATTGACCTGGAACAAATTTCCCGCACCCGTGCCGCCATCCTGGGTCGCTCCGTAGAGGATGTTGCCCGACAGTACCAATCCCGCCGTTGGAATGCTGCCATCAGTGCCGTTAAAACTGTAAATATTCGTATAGCCCATGCCGTCGGCGTTGATCTTGAACACCGACCCGTAACCATTGCCGCCCTGCCCCGTCGTCCCATAAAGCGTGCTGCCCGATACCACCAGGGCCGCTATCGGCGTAGCGGGGTCGGTGTTGGCGAAACTGTATATATTGGTAAAACCGGTGCCGTCCGAATTCATCTTGAATACCGTTCCAAATCCGCCCGTGCCACCGTATCTGGTTGTGCCATAAAACGTGCTGCCGGACAACACCAGAACCGCCCGTGGGTTTGCCCCGTCCGGATTGATGCCGCCTGAATCCTCAATTGAGAAATCCTTGATCTCAGCATAGCCGCTGCCGTTGGTGCCAATCTCGAACAACGTGCCGTTGCCGTTCGTGCCCCCATACACGGTCGTTCCGTAAAGCGTATTGCCGGACAAGGCCAGGCCCGTCTGCGGATCCGCCGCGCCGCTGGTCCCGGCAAAAACGCAAAGCGCAGTCGGGCTGGAGCCGTCGGTGTGGACACTATAAACCACGCCATTGCCGAGACCCGGCATTCCGCCAAGTCCCGTCACCCCGTAAAGCACACCGCCTGACAACACCACGCCGCCGGTCGGCCCCCAACCATCAGCAGCGTTCAAGCTGACAACCGTCGCGAAACCGCTGCCATCCGTGTTGATCTTGAACACCGTCCCAAAAGGCAGCGGTCCACCCTGGTACCCGCCATTCGCGGTCGTTCCATAAAGCGTGCTGCCCGAAAGCACCAGTTCCCCAATGGAATCGAACCCGTTAGTGTCGGTAAAACTGTAAAGATTGGTGAAGTTGTTCCCGCTGATGTCGATTCGGAACACTGTCCCGTCATCCGAGCCATCCCCGCTGTCGCCGTTCGGCGTCGTTCCGAAAAGCTGGCCGCCGGACAACACCAATCCGGCGGCGGGATAGGCCCCGTCCGTGCCACTGCCGCTAAAAGGGTGTAGCGGGTTGAAACCGGTGCCGTTCGTGCTGACGCTGAACACCGTCCCGGCGCCGAAATCGCCGCCATTCACGGCCGTTCCATAAAGCGTGCTGCCCGATAGCAGCAATCGCGCCGCCGGGTTGGCTCCGTCGCTGCCATTCGTGAAATTGTAAATATTCACAAAACCCATGCCGTTCGTGTTCACCCGGAATATCGTCCCGTTGGCTCCGGTGCCGCCATTCTGCGTCGTCCCGTACAAAACACCGTTCGACACGATCAACGCCGCCGCCGGATTGGCGCCGTCACTGTTGGTGCTGGTATTGATATCCAAGGCCGTGAAACTTTTCAGCACGGCAAAGCTGGTGCCGTTGGTGCTCAGGCTGAACACCGTCCCGTTGCCCCCGCCGCCTCCATTCATCGTCGTGCCAAAGAGCGTGCTGCCGGACAGGACAAGCCCGGCGTGGGGTGTCGCGCCGTCCGTATTCGTGCCCGTTGACACATCGACCATGGAAAAACTCTTGATGATGGTGAAAGCCGTGCCGTTGGTCTGGACGCTGAACACAACACCCGCTCCACCGGCCCCGCCATCCGTGGTGACGCCGTATAACGTGCCATCGGGTCCCTGCACCAGCGTCCCCCAGGCATGAAATCCGGTCGCATTGATATTGGGATTAAAAGTCTTGAGGACGGTGAAGGTTTGCGCCCCGGCCCCGGCCGCCAGCGCCAGCACCGCCGTCATCAGGCACAGTTGTTTTGTGGTCATGTTCATGAGCAGGTTCCTTTCACATCCAGCGTTGAACGCGGAATTTCTGGTTGATTAAGCCAACTTCATGAATTCATTAGTAGCACGAAGCGGAACCCTGGTCGAGTTTAAATAAACCTCAAAATCCCAGACGCCTCAACCGCAAAGAGCGCAAAGAACACAAAGATTTCACGGCCAGCGGACGATAATTCTCCCTCTCCGCGCTGGGGAGAGGGCCGGGGTGAGGTGCTCTTCAAATTCTTGTCACCCGTCACTTGCCACTTGCCACTCTCAAAATGCCTTGATCTCAGAGTGTGATCTGATCAATTGATCTCGCTCGTGCCGTTTGCGGCAGAGGTTGAGGGCTGAGAGTTGAGGGTTGAGGGTCGTTGCGGCGAGGATGGAAGATGGAAAGTAGAAGATGGAACAAAAACGCCATCCTCCATCCTCCATTCTCCATCTGCCGGGCCCGGCAGTCAGCGTGCCTTCCAATGTCTCCACGCTTGTCGTTTTCCTCTGGACATGTAACCCGGTGCGGAGCAAATTCAAAATCATGAAAACTAAAAATCTCCTTGGCTTTGCGTTGTTCATAACCATCACGGTTCTATTGTCCGGTTGCGGAAAAACCAATACGAATCTGGCATCGGAGAATGCAGACCTCAAAGCGCGCCTGCAAAAGCTTGAATCGCAACTTCAAGCGTCCAAAAGCCCAATTGCGTCGCAAGGGGCACAAGGGTCGGAACAGGCTTCCCCCCAGGACTTTAAAAGCCAATTGGATGAAGCGCAAAAAAAGGCCGAGGCGGCCGCAGATGAATTGAAGTCTGTAAGCAGCCAGGTCGAAACCCAAAAGGCGAAAATTGATCAATTGATGAGTGACCTCTCCAATGCTCAACAGGCCAGGGAAAAAGCCGAGCAGGCCTTGAAGCTATACCAGGACAAGGCGGCCTCGGCGATCAAGGAATTCAAAGCGCTGCGGAGCACCTTGGACGACAAAACGGCGAAACTCGATGGCTACCATCAAAATTATCTGGCAACGCAAACGGCAGTGATAAAACTGGTTGACGCGCTTCCCGAGTCCCAAGTCAGGCGGGCGATTTTGGGCGTTCTGGCCACGCTCACGCGCGTCAACGACACCTGGGAAACCGCCGCCCTGCAAATGCAGGAACGGACCAGAGCAGCCAAGGCCGATTATGACAAATTTGTGGACTTCGGCGGACTCGGCCCGAACGACGATGTGGTCAACATGGGCAAAACCAAGATTTTGGCGCCCGCGGAGCAGGAGAATGCGGCGACGGCGTCAAGGCGCGACCAACAAATGGTTTCATTTGAAAAGGATATAGACCTGGGAATAAAAAATCTTCAGGATTTGGTGAGCGGACAAAGAACCTGAGGGCGTAAAGCCGCGTGAAGCTGCGCCACGCGGCCACGCCCCTTTACGGGGTTGAGTGAAAAATCCATGTTCATCCGCGTATAGCGGCATCGCCGCCACGCGGCTTTACGCCGTGTCCATCCGTGGTTAAAAAACACTTGATCCGATCCGCCTTTCTGATCAACCCGCTCGCGAAAGCTTTCGGAGTTGATCCCGGCGTGCCCTTCTGTTCAGTTATTTCGAGGACGAGGACGAGAACGAGGACGAGGAGGATGATCACAGTGACGTTGGATGTTTCCCCTTTTGCTCATGTCACCTGTCACCTGTCACCTGTCACCTTAAAATGGCTTGATCTGGATCGCTGATCTGATCAATTGATCCCGGCGTGCCGAAGAAAGCCAAACCAGCCAAACGCCGAGCATTCTATAAATCTCCGCCGCCAAAACCGGCTTGGCCTCAGTCCCCGGTCCACAGTTCCGAGTCCAAAGCCCAAAGCCCAAAGAAAGTTCTGCGTCCCCCGACTGTGGACTCTGGACGGGCGACTTCGGACTTTTCTCATCCGCACTTGCTTGCCCCGTCGCATTTCACGTTGCGCGAGGATGGCAGTATCGGAACGCCGGCCTCCGGCACGGCGCGTTCCACTGCATCCGAACGTGCTTCCGGCATCTTGCCGGAAGATCCATCTTCCAAATCAGTCAGACCTGCCAGCGAGACGCATGGCAGCACGTTGCCGCGCCTTGCCTTTTCCGACTCCGCGCGCGGCATCTGGCTTTATTGCGGCAACTGCCTCGAACTGCTCGACGCCATCGCGGCCAAATATCCCGACGGCCGGTTCGACGCCATCTTTGCCGACCCGCCTTATTTCCTGCCTGCCGGGCCGTAGCTTCTGAGCGAAGGCCGGTCCAATGGCGGTATCACCTGCCACGCGGGCAAAATGGTGAAGGTGGATAAAGGCGACTGGGACGTCTCGCGCGGACCGGAACTGAACCACGAATTCAACGTGGAATGGCTGCGACGCTGTCAGCGCGTGCTCAAGCCCAACGGCACCATTTGGCAAAACTGATTTAACGCAGAGGCGCAGAGGCGCAGAGTGCGCAAAGGGAAAACAAGCTAACGGAGGGAGAACCGTTGTTGCCTTTCCTGAACTGCGCCAGTGGCAGTTTGCAGCCAGCGTAGCCATGCCAGCACTGTCGCCGCCCGGCGACCCGGCGTGGAATTGGCAATAGTTGAATTTCGCGCGATGAACTTTGCGATTTCCGTCCTACCGATGCCGCGATCACCCGCCTTGGCTGACAGTTCCAGCGCCGTCCGAACCGGTGGAAACTGCGCCAGCAAACCCGCGAGCAATTGGCGGCGCTCATCTGCCGGACGATTCACATATTCACGGCCCAAGTCGGTAAGCTGATAGACGTGGCTGCGTTTGTCCTGTGACACCAAGCCAAGAAATTCTGCCGCCTGCCGGTAGTAGCTGCTCTGGCGCGGGTCAAACCGGTAATGCACCGCCAACTTGCTCGATGTGTTGATGCCTTGCTCAACCAGCAACGGAATTTCCGCAACGCGCCAGAATGAATCTGCCTGTGGCACGTCCCACAACCGTGCATCCGCCCGGCGTCGGACATGCGCACGCAGCAATTCCTCCACAGTCAAACGCTGCCGGACTGGCTCGACGAGGAAATTTTCGCTTCGCGTGAGCCGCAATGACTGGTATTGGGCGTCGTCTGCAAACTCGTATTCCCAAAACTTGTAGAGCCGTCGCCCGGAAATTTCCTCCGAGCAGAAAAACCACGGACGAATCTGCTTGGCTGGAATTTCAATACGCCACTTCCGATAAGGGTAGAACAGCTGCCGAATGATGAAGTCTGGCGGCTGGCCAACCTTTGCTTCGATCAACACGATGTCGTCCCGTCCCTCGCAACCGGAATCGACTTCTACTTGTACGCCAGCTTTGACATGAATTGGTCCAACTTTCCCAACAGAGAAATCAATGGTCGGCAGTCTCTTCCTGCCTCGAATCGTTTGCCGCAAACCTGTAACACGAGCGAATTTCTCGAAGAGGCCGATATTGTAGCAATAGTCGAGATGTTGCATCTCACTGTCTCCGACGTTGAGAGTCACAAATTCGAAATCAAGCTGTGGTCGGAACACCGTCGGAGGCTCGGGCAGACGCTCAAGTTTGTGGAATCCATTTCCGCGCACGAGAACGTATTCACCATTTTTGATTGGCAGAATGAAATACCCATGCCGCCGCAAAGCGGCAGGAACGTCTTTCGACGAATCCATCTTTGCCATCAAACGAAGTTCGTTGCCAGTGACTGATTCAATGTCTGTTTTGGTTAACACCACCAAATCAGAAGAAATATCCACTCGTTCTTGCACGAGTTTTTCCCAAGCAGCTTCAAATGGCATGATCATCGGCATAGTTTCAATCTCCTCCAGCGAGAACAACGACCTCGTTGATTGCTCCGCGCTTTGAGCCGTCACAGTTAATTGCGCGGCGCGCTTTAACTGTGTAAACCTTAAAGCCACGATACAGCTTGCGGATGAATTCTGCGTCAGAGTTGGAAAGCATGAGCCGAACGCCACGCCTGCTGGCGTCAGCAAAAAGGGCTGCGAGTTCCTGCTGCTCACCCATTCCAAAATCTTCTTTCGTGTAGGAAGTGAAGCTCGCGGTTAGCGAAATCGGATGGTAAGGCGGGTCAACATAAACGAAGTCGCCACGCCGCGGTTCATTCAGCGTGTCACGGAAATCCTGCGTTGCTAGGTGAACGCCTTCCAATATCCAACTTGCCGCCAAAATGTTTTCCCGGTCGTAGAGGCCTGGATTCGTTTGCGAGCCAATGGGGACGTTGAATTCGCCACGGCCGTTGACGCGCCAGAGACCGTTGAAGCAGGTCTTGTTAAGGAAAATCATGCGGGCGGCACGTTCAACCACTTCGGCTTTGGGCAAATGATGCCAACTGCGGACGAGATAGTAGTAACGCTCGCGGTCGGCCCGGAATTCCGCGAGGTGTTCATCGAGCCGGCGCATCAATGGTTTAGGATGGTCACGAACGGCGATGTAAGTGTTGATGAGTTCGTCGTTGTTGTCGCGCAGGAAGGCGCGCATCTGTGGGAAACGGTGTTTGAGGTGAAAGAACACCGCGCCGCCGCCAATGAACGGCTCAAAATAACGCTCTACGCGGTCGGGCAGAAATTCGTCAAATTGTGCGAGAAGTTGCGACTTGCCGCCTACCCATTTGAGAAACGGCTGCGGTTCAACCCGACCCACCGGCGGAATTCCGGCGATGGCGAAATTGACCTGGTCGTCGCCTAAGCGCTTGCGTCGCGGTGACGTGGACTTAAGCGGGTGAACGATTTCGGAAAGGGACCAAATTGGATCGGGGATCTTACGGCGGATTTTGTAGCGTGCCTTTGGATCGGATCTCTGATCTGAGCGCGCTGCTTTGGCGGCCCTCGTTTCAGGACGTGTCCGCCGAGATTTGCCCGACATTCGACTGGATCGATCCAGATCGGCAAAACAGGATCAAGCACAAACATTCGATATGTCGAATGTTCGCCGCGTCCAAAATCGGGTTTGCTAGTTTAATGGCTCATGCCGGCAACCATCGGGAGATCGTGGGGAGGAACATCCGCGCCTACCGAACCGAAGCGGGTCTGACGCTGGAAAAATTGGCTGAAAAGGCGGAATTGAGTTGGCCTTACCTTTCTGAAATCGAGCGCGGGCGTGAGAACATTTCACTCGATAAACTCGCCCAATTGGCGCAAGCACTGAATGTGACGTTGTCCAAACTTGTTGAGAACGCCTGAAAGTAAGTAAATTGGGGTCACATCTCGACATTCGACAAATTTGGCTGATGGCAAACGGAACATCAGACCGAAGATACGCCAGCAGCTTCAGGAACTTCGCGACCGGAATTTACTTTTGCACATCGGGCGCGGCGTCTGGCGGCTGCCGTGAGGTTGAACCAGTTCTGGTGAGTTCATTGTGGATTCTCCTCGAGGCCGGTCAGCAACGTTTCGAGTTCCTGCCGGCGCGGTTCCAGACTTTTCCGCACGGCAAACTGATTCAACCGGTAAATTCCCCAGTAAAGCAGGGTCACAAACAGTGCCACCACCCCGGCAATCATTGCCGCAAAACCTGGATTCCGCGCGTGCAAGGCCGAATGGCCGATGAAAATTCCCACCGCCGCCGCAAACGGCAGCAAATACCACCAAAAGACATTTCTCATAAAGGGGTCAGTCCTCACTTTTGACATTTTTCAGCCTTCTCCCCGGTTAGACGTGCTCAACGCCATCCGCGAAGACCGGACACCAAATCTGCTCCTGATGCGCTACGCCCTGGCTACCTGGGAAGTTCGCGACCTGCTCCTGATTCCTTCGTTCATGTTTTCAGAGTCAGCCGTCATCAAGCGGAAGCCGCTGGCGGCGACCGCGCGCCGCGTCCACCCTCCGCAGTACTTGCTACGGAGGACGGGCCGGCTGGGTGGGCTGCAATACCCCGTAAAGAACACGGGGCAGGTAGCCCATTGCACCGCATCGCGCCCGAAGCCCGCATCCCCATCGTCACGACAGTGGCAAAGTGTGGAACAGGCATCCTGCCTGTTTCTGTTTCCGAAACCGATGCCGCACGCGGAGAACACAGGCCGGAGGCCTGTGCCACATTGATCACCCCGCCGGAAGAAGTCCGCGCGCAGTTCCGTCGCGTCAAACCGCTCGGCCAAATCAAAGCCAAAGAACGCGGCTGGACACTCGACGTGTTGAACATCGTGCGACGGCTGTCCCTCACCCAGCCTGCCGGCCACCCTCTCCCATCCGATGGGCGAGGGACTTTCACCAACGACGAGGTTTATGCTCACGACCGTGAATTGGAGCGGCTTCATCCGGATAATCGAAATGTCCGGCCCAAAATCCGCCAACAACTCCAAATTCTCCGCGACACAGGGTTGTTGATTCATGTGGAAAGTGGCCGCTGGCGTTTGCCGTGAATTGCTAACTTAGTTCCCTGCCGGTGGCAACCTGGCCGGGCTGTAAAAAGGTTTTGATGAGTTCGCCTTCGCCGCAGACGGTCATGCCGGGAAATTTCTTGAACCATGGATCGTCCGGCACTTCGGGTTCGGTGCGGAGCCAATTCGCCAACAACCCAAGTTGATCGGCGGAAATGTTGCGGCGGCTGACACGGTCAAGCAAATGATCGAGGAGGTGTGGCGGAAGATTGTGGCGCCGAATTTGCGGCATGGCTATTCGCCGTAAAAGCCACGGTGGATTTCCTCGCGCAATTTTTGGACTTCAGCGGGATTGTCAGAGTCCGCCATTCGCTGGGCGAGTTCGGACAATTTTTCGCCGGATAATTGACGCTCTCGCGCCAGTTCCACGGCGAACCGGATGACGCGCGATTGTTCGGCGGGAGACAACTGCTTGATTTCATCAATGACGGCGGTTGCGGTCATGTTCAAAAGATACTGGAAATTCCGCCTCATTCAAATGCATTTTTCAAACCCTTCCGCCTTCACCCCGTTTTGGCGCGACAAGGCGGGTTTTGGTTTCAACTCAAAATGGGGAGCGCGACCGTCCCGGTCGCCGTTCGGAACGCCCTCTGCTTGTAAAACAGCATTGAGAGAAGCAAGCCGACGCCAACCAACGCTAGGGTTCCAGGTTCAGGGACAGGACTTACCTGCATGCTGACCTGGGGCACGAAGAGATTCGGGTAGGCCGGGAAACCGGCGGTCCTGCCATCCCAGGCGCTATTGATCTGCAACAAACCGGACGACTCGGTGTAGGGAATAATCGGCAGGCCGCCAGAATTGCTGGGGGGCACAAAGAAGGTGCCGCTGTTGAGAAGGCCGGAGAAACCAATGCGGTACTCATCACCGGAAAGCAACGTCGCCGAGATGGGAAGCGTTATCGTGCCGCCGGTCAAACTACCCTGAGCTGAAGCGATGAGTAACTGCGTGTTGGAGTCGTAAATCACCGCTTCGGCCAATCCGCTCCCGCCGATTCCGCTCAGCGTCATAGAGCTGACAGCCAGATTTACCGGAGATAAGACGGTAACGTCCACGGCGCGCGTTTCGTTGTAACTTTGACCCGCGATAAATGAACCGCTGGTTCCCGAATCCATGTAAATGGTGGTGGCGGCGGCCAGGCCTGTGCCAGCAACGAAGATCGAGATGGCGACGCAAAACTGCGGAAGCACCTTTGCGCCCGGACCGCGGTATTTTCGAGTTTGATGAACGGACATATAAGTTTTCATTCTGATTGCCTTTCTGATTAAGATGACCTTGTACTCCGATTCCCCTTCCTGTCGATATTTAGTTATCCACAGGAAGCGGGTCGAATTGACTCAAGTTAAACAT
>DLMG01000188.1 GCA_002479245.1 Verrucomicrobia subdivision 3 bacterium UBA7542
AAGGACAAGTTGTCCAACAGACGTTGCAACTGTAGCCGCTTCAAAAACAATTGCAAGTCAATTTTTAGAACATCAATTTTTAACCCGTTCGGCCTGCTGGGGCACATCTTGAGGGCGTGTTGCCCAAATGGAACGGAGCGCGGGGGTCCCACCCGCAGCCGCCCGGATTGCCAAATGAGCGCACGATATAACAGTTCATATTGTCATTGGCGCACAAAAGTTCATGTGGAAATCTCGCGGACCAGGCGTCTTCTTGCCAAGCGCCAGCCGCCGTCGCGCCGCGAAGGCGGAAGGACTGGCGCACTCTCCAGGACGCTTCGCGTATTTCAAGAATCATCTTGTCGCGCGCAGCGTCTTGGGCTGCGGCTGCGACAACCGCGCTCCGGGGGCAGTACGCGGATGCGCTGTTCGGCTTGAATTCCTTGCCAGCCTTGCGCCTCCGCTGAAATTCCCATGCTTCCAACCCGCAAAAATATTGTCTTGACTTACTGTTTATATCGTGTATAAACAGTAAATACAAATGCCGAACGACCGTAAATCCCTGTTGATCGGACCGATTTCACCGGCGGCGGATGGCGCGCTTTATCAGCAAATCGCCGACCAACTGAAGCGTGAAATCAGCGAAGGCCGCCTCAAGCCCGGCGCGACGCTGCCCTCGTTTCGCACGCTCGCGGAAGATTTGCTGGTCAGCGTCATCACGGTCAAGCGCGCTTACGAGGAATTGGAACGCGAAGGCATCATCTACCGGCGGCAGGGACTGGGCACGTTCGTTGCCGACCACGGTTACGACCGCAGCCGCGAAGCCAAGCTGAATACCGCGCAGGAATTGTTCCGCGCCGCCGCGCGCGAAGCGGCGGAAGCCGGATTGAAGCCGGCAGAAATTCTCGAACTCGCCCACCAAGCCATCAAGGAAAAAGGAAAATCATGAACACAAACGCCATCGAAATCCGCGGGCTGATAAAAAATTATCCAACCTTCAAACTCGGCCCGCTCGATCTGACCGTGCCGCGCGGCGCGATTTACGGCCTCATCGGCCCGAATGGCGCGGGCAAGACCACCACCATTGATTTGATTTTTGGCATGGGACGAAATGACGGCGGCGAAATCCGCGTGCTTGGACTCGACCACCGCGCCAACGAAGTGGAATTGAAACGTCGCGCGGCCTACGTCAGCCCCGATTTGAATTTTCAGGTCTGGGGCAGGATCGGCAAGGCCATCCGCTTCGTGCGCGGATTTTATCCTGATTGGGACAACGCCTATTGCGCCGAGCTGATGAAGGCGTTTCATTTGAGCGACGCCGACAAAATTGCGACGCTTTCCTTCGGCGCAAAAACAAAATTAAGCCTGCTGCTCGCGCTCGCTCGCCGGCCGCAGGTGCTGATTCTCGACGAACCGACCACCGGTCTCGACGCCGTTTCCAAGCAGCAAGTTTTCGCTGAACTCCTCAAAGCCGTTGAAGACGGCGAACGCACCGTGCTGATTTCCTCCCACGGCTTGAGCGACATCGAACGCTTTGCCGACCACATCGGCATGATTAAAAACGGCAAGCTGCTGCTCGAAGGCCGCACGGATGAAATCGTAGAGCGCTTCCGCCTCGCGGAATTTTTTACCAACAACGGCACGGCTTTGCAAAGCCCCGAACCGGAAGGTCTCACCATTTTGCGATGGAACGAAAACCGCTGGCACGCGCTGCTTGACCAAAACAGCGACGCACAAAAATGGTTGGAAACGCAAGGAGCACAAAATATCACGCTCACGCGCCTAACGCTGGAAGACTTGTTCGTCGCGCTGGTCAAGGAAGAGGAGGCCAAATGAAAAAGCTCATTCTCGACCATTTCCGCCGCTGGTGGTGGGTCTTGGCGCTCGGCGCGGCGTATGCACTCGTGCTGGGCTGGTCCATGGCCATCCCTGCCGACACCAGCGAACTCTGGCACGGCAAGAAGTCTTTCCTGCTCGTCTGGTTAAAAGTCCAGAGCAATATGTTCGTGTCGCAGGTTTTTTGTCTCGCCGTCTTTACGGGCGCGATGTTGCTGCTTTTTGATTTGCAACGCGGTGTCGCCCGCGTCGTCACGGCTCTGCCGCTGACGGCCAGACAAATCGGCCGCAGTTGGTGGCTGGCGACCGTCGCCATCCCGGCAATCGTTTATGCCGCGCTGTTTTTTGGGGGCGCGGGAACATTTTGTCTTTTTCATCCAAACCGGGTTTTTCCGGCGGCCCGGCTGGTGATGGCCAGCCTCTTCACGCTGCTCTGGCTGGGCATGGGCTTCACCATTTACTTTAACCAATTCACCAGCAGCCAAGGCTTGAGTGGAAACTGGCGGGAGCGCACCGGCAACTTTTTCATCAGTGTGCTGTCGGTATGGATGATCTTTGGCTTTGCGTTTTCCCTGAATGCGTCGAAAAATCCCTTCAAACTTGCCGTCTTCCTGGGAGTGGGTACGTTGTTGACGGTCGTAGGCTGGTTTCGCGCCGAGCAGTTTAGTATGGGTCGAGCCAGCCGGGCTGTCCCCCGCCGCACCGGCTTCCACCTCACGCCGCTGTCACCCAGCCGCCACCAAGTGCCTGACGGCCGCGGCGGAATTCCTTTTCTGATCAGCGCTACTTTTTACAAGACATTTTTGATCTGCGTGGCAGCGGGCGGGTGGTGGTCATTGGTGATGGCGTGGCAAGGCCAGATAAAATCGTGCCATGAAGCCATCGAAACCATTGGCGGCATGGGAAGCATTTTCTGGGTCATCATTTTCGTCTTCCTGATGCCCGTCGTGCGGCAACTGCGCCATTTGCGAACGCTGCCCATTTCAGCGACCAACCTCGCGGCTGTAATATTTTCCATAGCAACTCTGCCGCTCATCGCACTGGCCGCGCTGGTTGCCGGAGTCGCCGGGCTGGCTTGGGAAACACCACTCGCCTTCACGGTCTTGAAAAGTTACGCGTTAATACTTGCGCCCGCCTCACTGTGCATTTTCTTCGCTGTCTGGCGGGGCACCGGAATACAGGCTTACCTTTTGCTGCTCTTCACCATGATCGGTTTCCAAATGGTGCATCATCCGGAAATTCCCTTCAGTCTCGGCGGCCCAATCACGGCGATATGTGTCCTGTTGGCATTTCTACTCACCCGCCACACGCTCATGCACAGCAGTCACACCTACCGCATCCAGGCGAACGTCTTCAACAAAGATCCGTGGGGCGCGGCCAGATAATCCGAAACACTTTCATTGATCGCATTTGCCATGAAATTTTACTTCGTCAACTCACAGATTCCGGAACTCGCGGGATTGACGCGACTGCGGCGGAAGCTTGTTTATCAATGTGCCTTGCAAGCCCTGTTGACCGAGCAGCCTTCCACCATGACGGTTTGCTCCTGCTGGTTGTTCGGATGCATCTTGATCGGGGCGCTGGCGGGCGGGCTGACGGACACCGGTTGCCACTTTTCGCATCCAATCCTGGTCGTGACGGTCGGCGGCCTCGTTGGGGCATTGATCGGTGTCTTCATCGGTACGCAATTCCTCACCGCCCGGTTGCGCCCGTATTTGCGGCGCGTGCTCGAAGAGCGCAAGGATGAAATCGCACGAATCAGCTAACTCGGTTGCCAGTCCAGCACTTTTAATTGCACGCTGGTCCGGCCATTGAATTCATTCACTTGCGGCGCGAACGCCAGATCAAATTTTCCGACCGGCAACGACTTGTCGCCGCCATTCCACCAAACCGCTTCGTGCGTCACGGCGCCATCCGTCACCCAAAGTTTGACGTGCTGTTTCTCCCTGCCCATGCGCTGGAGCGGACGTTGGTGCGTGACGCTGCGCGCGCAAAATTGTACCGGCGGATTCCCCTGCCCGGTCGGCTTCAAGCGCGCCAGTTCGCCGAGCGATTCCAAAGTCATTTCGTCCAAACCAACTTCCGCATCGAGGCGCAACGGCGGTTGCAAATCTTCCGGCTTCAACGCGCGCCGCGCCAATTCATTCAGGCGCTGCCGCAGCAAATCAATCTTATCCGGTTGAACGCTCAAGCCCGCTGCCATCGCGTGTCCGCCATGCCGCACGAGCAAATCGTCGCACTCCCGCAACGCGGCCGCCAGATCGAATCCCGCAATGCTGCGACCCGAACCGCGCCATTCATCACCTTCACCGCCAAGAATGATCGTGGGGCGGTAAAATTGTTGAAGCACGCGCGACGCGACGATGCCGACCACGCCGATGTGCCAGAGCAATCGCCCCTCGACGATGACGAAATCAGTTTGCGGATCAAATTTTGCCTGTACCGCGCCGATGACCTCCTCCACGATGCCCCGCTCGAGTTTTTGGCGTTCGCGATTCCGGGAATCGAGATTTTGCGCCAGCGGCATCGCTTCGGCCAGATCGCGCGCGAATAGCAAACGCAGTGAGTCCTCCGCGGTTTCGAGCCGGCCGGCGGCATTAAGCCGCGGCGCCAGTTGAAAACCTATTTCGTAAGCGCCGAGTGTTGGCGGGCACTGCGCGACCTGCTTGAGCGCAATCAAACCGGGCCGCTGCGTCGTGTTAAGGCGTTGCAAACCGGCGGAAATGAGAATCCGATTTTCACCGGTCAATGGCACCAGGTCGGCAATGGTGCCGAGCGCGACCAAATCGAGGAGTGGTCGCAAATCAAATTCCGCCGCGCCCGGCAAACCAATTTCGCGTCCGCGTTTGACCAGCGCATGAGCCAGTTTGAAGGCGAGTCCAACCGAGCAGAGTTCGGTGAACGTGCTGCCGGCATCTTGCCGGCAGTCCTGACCTGTCATTGGAGCTGGACCTGCCGGCGGGACGCCGGCAGCACGTTGAAGTTGCGGGTTCACCAGCGCCACCGCCTCGGGTGCCGGACTTGAGACCTGGTGATGATCGAGGACGATAACCTCCACGCCGCGCGAACGCAGAAGGCTGATGGTTTCCACGGCGGTCGAGCCGCAATCCACCGCCAGGAGAAGCTTGACCGGGCGTGTCGCGCCGGAGCTTTCGGCCGCGGAAAATTTCTTCAGACAATTTTCGACACCGTCAGCGCTAAGGCCGTAGCCTTCGTCCATGCGGTTGGGCAGATAAAAATCCACCTTCCAGCCAAGCGGACGCAGAACTTCGACGAGGAGCGCGGTGGAGGTCACGCCGTCCACGTCGTAATCGCCAAAGATGATCAGTGATTCATTTTGTTCGCGGGCGCGGAGCAATCGCCCGACGGCGGCGGCCATGTTCGGGAGCAGAAACGGGTCGGCGAGATTTTTCAGGCGCGGCGAGAGAAAATTTTCAATGGCGGACGGTTCGCTGAAACCGCGATTGAGCAGGCATTGCGCGAGCAACGGCGGGATTTTGAACTGCGCCGCCAGTTGACCGGCCAGGAGCGGTTGCGGCGGCGCGAGCGACCATCGGAATTTCATCATGGCTTACGGTTTTGACGAATTGCCCGCGCCGGTACGTTTCTCCCGTTCCGCGACCATGACGGACAACACAATGGCGATCACAATGATCGTGGCAACCGTCATCAACGAAACGCTCGTCGGGATTTCGACTTGAAACCCTTTCGGCTCCTGGCCGTGCGGGTCGAGGAGCATTTTCACGCCGATAAAGGCGAGCACGAACGACAAACCGATTTTCAAATAGCGAAAATAACCAAGCGCGCCGGCCAGCAGGAAATAAAGCGAGCGCAGGCCGATGATGGCAAAAATGTTCGAGGTAAAAACGATGAAAGCCTTGCGCGTGACGGAAAAAACCGCCGGGACGGAATCCACGGCGAAAATCAAATCGGTCGTCTCGACAAGCAGCAGCACCAGCGCCAGCGGTGTAAGCGCAAAGCGGCCATCGAGCCGGGTGAAATATTTCTGCCCGTCAAGGTCCGGTGAAACGGCAAATATTTTTCGCGCGAGCCGCAGCGCGAGATTTTTTTCCGGTTGCATGGTTTCCTTGCCGGAAAAAAGCATCTTAACACCGGTAAAAACGAGAAACGCGCCAAAGACATAAAGCACCCAGTTGAATTGGTTGATCAGTTCCACGCCGGCGGCAATCATCACGCCACGCATGACCAACGCGCCGAGAATGCCCCAAAACAGCAGGCGATGCTGGAATTGAATCGGGACGCGAAACCACGCAAAAATGAGCGCAATGACGAGGATGTTGTCGAGCGACAGCGACAGTTCGATGATATAACCAGTGGTGAATTGAACCGCCTCTTCCCGTCCGCGCCAATGCGCCATGGCCCCGGCAAAAGCCATGGCCAGCGCAAACCAAACCGCGCTCCAGGCGGCCGCTTCCTTGAATTTGACTACCCGCGCGTGGCGGTGAAACAAGCCAAGGTCGAGCGCAAGAAAAATCAGCACGCAAATAATGAAACCCGCCCAGTGCCAGGGCGTGATTTCAACGAAGCCGGGCATGATTTTATGCCGTCAGTTGCGCGCCGTCGTCGTGTTTTGCATCGTCACCTGCGAGCCGCCGATGGCCGGACGTTCGCCTTTGTGCAACCACAACACCAGCGCGCTGGCGATGTAGATGCTCGAATACGTGCCGGTGAGGATGCCGATGAGGAAGGTGAACGCGAAGTCGTTGATGACGCCGCCGCCAAAAACGTAAAGCGCCGTCGTGGCCAGAAACACCGTGCCCGAGGTGATCAGCGTCCGGCTCAAGGTTTGATTGAGCGCCTGGTTGATGATTTCCTTGAACGAGCCGCGCACGCCGAGCTTCAGATCTTCCCGGATACGGTCAAAAATCACGATGGTGTCATTGGTGGAGAAGCCGATGATGGTCAGAATGGCCGCGACGACGGTGGCGTTAAATTCGCGGCCCGAAACGCCGTTGGCAATGCAATAACAGCCAATCGTCATGAACACGTCGTGAATGACTGCAACGACCGCGCCGACGGCAAAGTAAAATTCGTAACGGAACGCCACATAAATCAGAATGCCGAACAGCGACAACAACGAGGCGATGATGGCCGAGCGTTTGATTTCGTCACCCACCACCGCGCCGACGCGCTCCTGTTCGACGATTTTGAACTGCGCCTGCGGGAATTTTTCCGTGAGTGCCTGCACGACTTTTTCAGCGGAGCCAATTGACGTTGTCACGCGGAGCGTTTCCGTGCCGCCGCCCACGTCTTTTTGATACTGGATCTGTGAATCCTTCTCCCCGGCGGCGGTCAGCGCGGAACGAATTTTTTCCACGTCCAGCTTTTGCGTGAAACTAAACTTGGTGCTGTCACCGCCCGCGAAATCCACGCCGAACAATCTCGAGCCGCGATCAAAAATCCCGTAACCCATGCCTATGAGAATGATCGTCCAGGACAAGATGAACGCCGGCTTGGCCAGCTTCATGAAGTCCAGTTTGGTGGCCCGGATGAGATGAAACATCGGCAACGATTTGATCCAGTTGTGGTCGAGCAGAAAATTGAAGATCAGCCGCGTCACCACCAGCGCGGTGAACAGGCTGGCGGCCACGCCGATGGTCAACGTGACGCCGAAACCCTTGATTTCACCCGTGCCCATGAAAATCAAAATGATCGAGGCAATCAGCGTTGTGACATGCGAATCGAAAATCGTGCCGAAGGCGCGGGCGTAACCGGCGGCGACGGCGCCGCGCAGCGATTTGCCCTTGGCCAGTTCCTCGCGGATGCGCTCGTAAATCAGCACGTTCGCGTCCACCGCCATGCCGACGGTGAGCACCACGCCCGCGATGCCCGGCAACGTAAGCGTCGTGCCGATGGAGCACATCACCCCGAGCAGGATGATGATGTTGGTAACCAGCGCGACGTTTGCCACGATACCCGCGAGCAGATAATAACAAAGCATGAACATGGAAACCAAAACCACACCGGCGATGGACGCGCGGATGCCGCTGCGGATCGAGTCACGGCCGAGCGTCGGGTCCACATCGCTCGAATAAACGATTTTGAGCGGGGCGCGGAGCGGATTTTGCAGGACGTTGGCCAGTTGCAGGGCCTGCTCCGGCGTGAAATGCCCGGTGATTTGCCCGCTGCCCGTTTCAATCGCACTTTGGATGACCGGCGCGGAATACAACTCGCCGTCCAAAATAATGGCCAGCCGCTGCCCGATGTTGTTCCGGGTGACTTCACCGAACCTTTTCGCGCCCTCCCGGTTCAGCCGGAATTCAATTTGCGGTTCGCCCAGGTTGCCGCGCACCGCCATGGCGTTTTCAACGATGTCACCGGCCAGGCCATGCTCCGGTTTTTTCTTTACAACGACCTGTTCGACGATCGGCGGGCCGTTGGGCTGCGCCTCAATGCGTTTGAGCAATTCGTAACCAGGCGGAATCGGCTCGCTGTTCTTGATGATTTCGTCGCTGTCCTCCTTCACCATCCGGAATTCCAGATACGCGGATTTCTGGATGTTGGTCTGCGCCTCCGCCTTGTCGGCCTCGGACAGGCCCGGCAACTGGATCAAAATGCGGTTGCCCCCGGCGGCCTGGATGACGGGCTCGGCCACGCCGAAAGCATCCACGCGCTTGCGCAGCACCTCGACCGCCTGCGACAACGCGCCCTCCACCCGGGCCAGATTGGTGGTCGTTTCGACCGTGCCCTCGCTGTTGGTGACCGTCTCGACATAAACCAGGCGGTTGGTGTCCATTTCCACGAGAAACGACGTGCCGCCCCGCAAGTCCAGTCCCAGCTTGATCTTGCCCGACGCATCGCGCTGAAGCTGGTTCAGGATGAAAACATTGGGATGCAATTTGTTGGTCACGTTGAAAAACGGGAAATACGGCGTGATGCTGTTCGTGCCGATGGCCTCCTGCAAATTGGCGAACTCGCGTTCGGGCCGTGCCGATTGCAACGGCTGGACCCGCTGCACGATACCCGTAAAATTCGTGTCCCGGTTCACCGCCCGCGTTTCAAACTCCTGCACCAGGCTGCGCGACGTCGGCGGATACATTTCGTAAAATGACCAGCAAATGATCAGGACAACAAAAAAAAATATCCAGGGATTGTTTCGGCTCATGGTTGGCTCAGGATTCTGCGGCATCGCCGCCTTCGAGAATTTCTGTGACTGAAGATTTGGTGACTTCCATTTTGGCGTCCGCCGAACGAAGTGAAACGGTCCGGTCTTTCACCGAGGTGACGACGCCGACGATGCCGCTGGACGTGACGACCTTGTCGCCCGATTTGAGGCTGGCAATCAATTTAACCTGCTGCTTGGCGCGCTGCTGCTGCGGACGAATCAAAATAAAGTAAAAGACGATGACCAGCAGAATCATCGGGGCAAACGTCATCCAAACGGGCTGCTGCGGTTGGCCCGGTTGCGGCCCGGTTGCCTGGGCCAAAACTCCGTTTGCGCGATATAGGTCCATAAATTGAAAAGTGGCCGCATACTTTAATGCAGCGCGCGCATTTGGCAAGCGTTATTGGCCGCGTTATTGGCCGCGGGTCGCGGGCCGCTTTTAAAAACGGGCGCAATCGGAACCACCCACCGTGGCGGCAGCCATCCCTTGCCGTATCGCCCGGACTCCTGCCTGCCGGCAGGCAGGTCCAGCCGGGTGGTCTGA
>DLMG01000323.1:0-14469 GCA_002479245.1 Verrucomicrobia subdivision 3 bacterium UBA7542
TCAATCTTGTCCACGCGCGGCGAATGCAGCGGGAATACGCGCTCCACGCCTTCGCCGTAGCTGATGCGGCGCACGGTGAAGGTCTCATTCAGGCCGTGTCCGCGTCTGCCCATGACGACGCCGGAGAAAATCTGGATGCGTTCCTTGTCGCCTTCGACGACCTTGGTATGCACGCGCACACTGTCGCCGACCGCGAATTTCGGATCGTCTTTGCGATACTGTTCCGATTCAATTTTTTCTTGTAATGCCTGGTTCATAAAAAAGCCATTGGTTTATTGGAGTGTTGGAGTACCGGGTGTGGTTTAATTCCCATCACTCCAATACTCCATCGCTCCGTTTTTTCATAGCAAATCCGGTCTTCGTTCTTTGGTCCGCAACTTCGCCTGTTCGCGCCGCCATTTTTCAATTTCGGCGTGGTGGCCGGAAACCAAAACGTCCGGGACCTTCATCCCGCGAAATTCCGCCGGTCGCGTGTATTGCGGATATTCCAGCAGCCCGTGGCTGAAGGATTCGTCGCGCGAACTTTCGTCGTCGCCCAGCGCTCCGGGCAGCAACCGCGTCACCGCATCAATCACCACCATCGCGGGCAGCGCGCCGTTCGTCAGCACGTAATCGCCGATGGATAATTCGTCGTCGGCGAGTTTTTCCCGCACGCGCCCGTCAAAGCCCTCGTAATGGCCGGTGACGAGCAGCAAATCTTCCGATTGCGCCAGCTCGCGCGCGATGGACTGATTGAATTTTCGCCCGGCGGGCGACAACAAAATCACGCGCGTTTTTTCTCGCTTCAAATTTTCAATCGCTTCAAAGAGCGGTTCCGGCTTCAACAACATTCCCGGTCCGCCGCCGAAGGGCCGGTCATCCACGGTTTTGTGCCGGTCGTGCGTCCAGTCGCGCAGGTTGTGGATTTTCAGGTCCAGCAGACCGGCCTCGCGCGCACGTTTGACGATGCTTTCATCGAGCGGCCCGGCGAACATCGCCGGGAACAAAGTGAGCACGTCAATTTTCACTCCATCGTCCTCATTCTCGTCCTCGTCCTCGTAATCGAATCGCGACGACGAGAACGAGGACGAGGACGAACTAAGTTTTTTCTTCGACAATTTCCACCGAACAACGCAGGCCTTTCTTCGCGCTGCCGGCCAGCAACAACGAGCGGATTGCATTGATCGTTATGCCCTGGCGGCCAATGATTTTGCCCACGTCCTGCGGGTCCAGACGCAGTTCATAAACCGTCATGCCCCCGCGCTCCACCGGCGTGATGCTCACCGCGTCGGTATTCTGCACGAGGCCTTTGACGACATATTCCAGGAACGCTTGCATCGCCCGAAAAATTAAAATCAAGCCGGTGGCGGAACAACCACCTTGCCCGCCTTCTTGATGAGGCTGGCGACGGTGTCGCTCGGCTGTGCGCCTTTGCTGACCCAGTATTGGGCGCGGTCGAGTTTGAGCGAGAAATTATCGCCCTTCTTCAACGGCTGATACGTGCCGATTTCCTCGATGAACTTGCCGTCGCGCGGACTGCGACCGTCAGCCACCACAATGCGAAACGCCGGAGCGTTCTTGGCTCCGACGCGCTTCATGCGAATTTTTACTGCCATATATTTATCAAAAGAGCACAAACTATACAGGTTGGTGGTGGTGGTATCAAGTTCTGTTTTGAACAAAAAAGGCCGCTTGCCGACCGCGCCAATCGCTGCTTTGCTGGTGTCAATGAGCGGGCCGTATGAGGAAATTTTGGACGGCGGGTCGTTGCCGCGTTCGGCGCCGGGCCTGCGCCACGAGGCGATTTGCGGCCGTCTGCACGTGTTGATGACCGCCAGCGTTGCGAACCTGGCCGCCATCCGGCTGCTCGCACCGCGGGAACAGGTTTGTATTACCCGGACGACGACGCTTTGTCCCGACCTAGCGCTCGTGACGGCGGCCACGGGCAAGCTCTGGCTGGCGGTGGAAATCGTCAGCACGGACGATCACCGCTCCGACACCGTCATCAAAAAGCAGATTTACGAGGACATCCGCGTGCCGCGGTTGTGGATGGTGGATCCGCGCTACGACAACGTGGAGGTTTATCACAGCACCGAATGGGGGCTGGCGTTGAAGGGAATTCTGGCTGGCAGTGAAGTGCTGGCGGAAGCATTGATTCCAGAATTTCAAATCGTCGTTGCCGAATTGTTTGCCGCGCAGCCGGAGGCGGGCTGACCCGGTGTTAATTTGCTTGAACAAAACCAATAATTGTGGTGTCTAACCCTTCAACACCAAACCAATCAACAATCCATGAAAAAATCCATAATGTTTCTAGCTATCGCCGCCGGCCTTTTGCTGGCGGTTTCAACCTCCCGCCTGCTCGCGGTGGAAGCTGCGAGCAAGGAAGTCACCATCACCGGCTCAATGGTTTGCGGCAAATGCACGCTGCACGAAACGACGGAATGTCAGAACGTTGTCCAGGTCCAAAAGGACGGCAAAACCGTCAATTATTACCTGACGCAAAATGACTTGAGCAAGGCCAGTCACAAGGCCGTCTGCGGCGGTACCGCCGAAAAAGTGACGGTCACTGGCACCGTCACGGAAAAGGACGGCAAGGAAATAATGACGCCGACCAAGATTGACGTGGTCAAATCCTGATTAATTGGTCCCCAATGAACCGCCGCCGGAGTTTTCGCTCTGGCGGCGGTTAAATTTTACCACGTCGGCGAAAAGAACGCTGGTGCCTCCAAAAATGTCCAGCGCCGAGCCAATCGTCAGATCAATTTTTCCCCCGCCCAGCAGTGTAACTTCCTCCAAATCCGACATTGAATTTGCGCCGCCCGCGTAAGTCGTCGGAATGGGCGTCCACTGGCCAAGTTGCTTGACCAGTTCCCGGTCAATGCCGCGGCGCAGGCCCTCCTTGTCCACGGCATGGATTAAAAATTCCGCGCAGCTTCCGGCAAGTTTTTGAAATGTGTCCGGCGAAATGGTCACTTCCGTCCATTTCTGCCAGCGGTCGGTGACGACGAAATATTTTTTGCCGCGGCGACGGCAGCTCAAATCCAGCACCAGCCGTTTTTTGCCGACGGCTTTGACCAGTTCGCCCAGCCGGTTCCAATCCACCTGGCCTTCGTAAAACACCCAACTGGTGACGATGACGTGCGACGCCCCGCCGTCGAGCCAGTCGCGGGCGTTCCGGGCGTTGATGCCGCCGCCGATTTGCAATCCGCCCGGATAGGCCGCAATGGCCGCCCGCGCTTCATTTTCGTTGCCGGGGCCGAGCATGATGACGTGGCCGCCGGTCAGGCCGGCGCGTTTGTAAAGTTCCGCGAACCACGCGGCGGAGCGGTCGGAGACAAAGTTCGTGCGCAGGCCGGAATCGCCGAGCGAGCCGCCGACGATTTGCTTCACCTTGCCTTCATGCAGGTCAATGCACGGTCGAAACATGGGTCTAAACTAGAGTTCCACGTATGAAGTTCCAAGTTCCAAGTTGACCGGGGGTGGGAATCTCTTGGGAGCGCCGGCGTCTCGCCGGCAAACAAATTTGGTCGTCACATCAGGCAACGAGCCGGCGGGACGCCGGCGCTCCCAAGAGAAAGAAACATGGTGGCAGCGTCAGGGGCGTGTTGCCGAAAGGTTGGAGCGCGGGTTGTCTCAACCCGCAGCCGGTGGCCGGCGGTAGTGGCGGTGAACATTCCTGCCCTTTTGTGTTCCGGGCGGCTGCCGCTACGAACAAGCCGCGCTCCGCCATCTCCAAAATGATTTGGGCAACACGCCCTCCGGTTGCGCCCGGACATTTGCGGATTGCCATTTGCCGACATCGCTTCATAATCGCAGTCAACTATGAAAGCCGTTACAAGGGAAGAACGGCGTGTTGCGTATCCGCTCGTCCTGAGCTTCGCCATTCTGGCATTGGGACTTGTCGTGGGTGGCACCTTTTACTACCGGAACTACGCGCAGCACTTTCGCGCCGAGGCCGAGAGCCAGCTTTCCGCCATCGCAAAGTTGAAGGTGGACGAACTGGTGGAGTTTCGCAAGGAGCGGTTGGGGGACGCCGCCACCTTTTTCAACAACACTTCTTTTTCCGGGCTGGTACGGCGCTTTCTTGAACACCCGGAGGACGCGGACGCGCAACAGCAGGTTCAGGAGTGGGCAGCCAAATACATGGCAACCGACCAGTATGATCTGGTGCGCCTGATTGATGCTCAAGGTGTCATTCACATGTCAGTTCCCGCCGGCCGGCCGCCGTTATCTTCCGTTGTTGCGCAGCGCGTTTCAGAAGTCTTGCGATCTGGTCAAGTGGCCTTGGAGGATTTCCACTGGAACGAGCATGACCAGCGGATCTATCTGACGCTGCTGGTGCCCATTCTCGACAGGTCGGACCACAGCCAAGCCTTGGGCGTTCTCGCCCTGCGGATTAATCCCGAAGCCTATCTCTATCCGTTCCTCAGCCGCTGGCCGACGTCCAGCCGGACGGCCGAGACCCTGCTCGTTCGGCGGGACGGCAACGACGTGCTGTTCCTCAACGAGTTGAAGTTCAAAACCAACACCGCCCTCAACCTGCGCATTTCCCTTGAAAACACCAACGTGGCTGCGGTGAAAGCCGTGCTGGGGCAGGAAGGCGTCGTGGAAGGCGTGGATTACCGCGGGGTGCCGACGCTGGCTGCCCTGCACCATGTCCCCGACTCGCCGTGGTTCCTGATCGCCCGCATGGATGCCGCCGAAGTGTATGCGCCGCTGCGCGAGCGGTTGAGGCTGACCATCCTGCTCGCGAGCCTTTTGCTGATCAGCGTGGGCTTGGGCATCGGCGCGATCTGGCGGCATCTGCGCGTCCAGTTTTACAAGGAGCGGTATCAGATAGCCGAGGCGCTGCGGGAGAGCGAAGAGCGTTTCAGACGGATATTCGAGGAGGGCCCGACTGGAATAGCGATACTTGACGAGGCGTTTCGTTTTATTCAGGTGAACCCGGCTTTTTCTTCCATGCTGGGATATTCCATGGACGAGATGCGAACGATGGCCTTCACCGACATCACCCATCCTGACCACATCCAAAGAGATGTCGAACACATGCGGCGTCTGCTGCGCGGTGAACTCTCCGTGTACAGCACTGAGAAACGGTATATCGCCAGGTCCGGGAAAGAATTGTGGGGACTGGTGCAAGTGAATGTGGTGCGGAACGCGGCCGGAGCATTCCGCTATTTTCTTGCAATCATCAGCGACATCACCGACCGCAAGCGGGCGGAGATGGTGCGGTGGGAGAGCGAGGAACGGCTGCGTTTGCATACGGACAACTCTCCCCTGGCCGTGGTTGAATGGAGCGCCGACTTGATTATCACGCGGTGGACGGGCGCGGCTGAAAAGATGTTCGGCTGGAGCGCGGAGGAAGCCATCGGCAAACCGATCACGGAATTGCCTGGAATCTGCGAGGAGGACCTTCCGGCCGTGCAAAGCGTCATACGGCAGCTTGCCGGCGGCGTGTCGAAACATGTCTTTTCCTCAAACCGCAACCGCACCAGGAATGGACAGGTCATTCATTGCGAGTGGCACAATTCCGTGCTGCATGATGCCGGGGGGAAAATGACCTCGGTCCTGTCGCAGGTTCTTGACATCACCGAGCGCAAGCGGGCGGAGGAAACCATTGCCCACGAACGCCAGTTGCTCCGCAACTTGATTGATCTGCTGCCCGAAACTTTTTTTATCAAAGACCTGGACAGCCGTTTTCTGGTTGTCAACGAAACCCTGGCGAAACAATACGGCAAAGACACTCCCTCCCAACTTCTTGGCCTGTCCGACGCGGACCTTTTCCCCGCCGGACTGGCCGCCGATTTCCGCGCCGAGGAGATGAAGGTTTTTGCTGGAGAGCCAATCATCGGCCAGGAAAACAGCGCGGTTTTTCTGGATGGCCGGAAGCACACGGTGTTGACGACCAAATTGCCGTTTCGGGACAGCCAGGGACGGATTTGCGGTCTGGTGGGAATCGGGCAGGACATCACCGACCGCAAGCGGGCGGAGGAGGCCCTGGCCAACGAGCGGGCGCTCTTGCGCACCTTGGTGGACAACTTGCCGGCGGCCATCTATTTGAAGGACCTTGCCGGGCGTAAAACCCTGGCGAATCGGGTGGAACTCGGCTATATGGGTGCAACCTCCGAAGCGGAAGTCCTCGGCAAGACGGATTTCGACTTCTTCCCACCGGAACAGGCGGCAGTCTATCAAGCGAATGACCAGGAGGTAATCCGCAACGGCCAGCCACAAATCAATCACGAGTCTAGTTTCACCAAACCCGACGGCTCCGTCATCTATCTCTCGGGATCGACGGTCCCTCTGCGCGATGCCGCCGGCCGCGTAATCGGTCTGGCTGGCATTAACTACGACATCACCGACCGCAAGCGGGCGGAGGAACGGCTGCTCAAGGTTATTACGCAAACCCGCTGCATCCTGCATTCCGGCCAGGTGGAAGGTCCGGAAGGCTGGCGGGAACGGGCGTTGGAACCGGAATCGCCGTTTCACTGGGATTTTCCAGTGCTAAATGAAGAAGCAGCGCAAAAGATATTACCGCTGGAACAGGCGGCCGGCGAACGATACCAGGAAGCCTGGTTCCGCAGCCGCAATCGTGGCGATTGCACCCAGATGAATTGGAATGCAGGGAACGCCTTTCTGAATGATCTGCCTTTTTACCGCAACGAGTTCCGATGCATTGACAAACACGGGGTTGGGCATTGGATGCAGGAGTTTGTGACCGTCCGAAAACTGGCGGAAAATCGCTGGGAGCTTTTTGGCATCACCACTGACATTTCCGACTTAAAAAGGGTCGAGACGGAGTTGCGCCGGAGTGAAACCGGGCTCCAGGCAATCCTGGAATCCACCGCCGATGGCATTCTGGCCGTGGACAACAAGGGGAAGGTGATCAAAGCCAACCGGCGGTTTGCCGAGCTTTGGCGGATTCCCCAGTCGCTCATGGATGCCGGAGACGACCGTGCCCTGTTGGATTTCGTGCTGAAGCAGTTGTCCAATCCGGACGCGTTTTTGCAGAAGGAGCAGTCGCTCTACAACACGGACGCGGTGGAGATGGACACGCTGGCCTTCAAGGACGGCCGCATTTTTGAGCGCTATTACTTCCCGATGATGATGGAAGGGGCGGTCCTTGGTCGGGTGTGGTCGTTCCGTGACATCACCGAGCGCAAACAAGCCGCGCAACGCGTCGCCGATGCGTTGAACTTCAACCAGACCATGCTCCGTGCCTTGCCCGTGGGCATCGTCGTCTTCAAAGCCACCGGTCCGTGTGTTTCTGCCAACGAAGCCATTGGGCAAATCATCGGCGGCCCGCGCGAAGAGGTGCTGAAACAAAACTTCCGCCAGCTCGAATCGTGGAAGGACTCCGGCATGCTGGCCGCCGCTGAAGCCGCGCTGGCCGCGCAAACGGAGCGCAAACTGGAGACCCAAATAGTCACCACCTTTGGCCGGAAAGCCTGGTTCTCCTGCCGTTTTGTGCCGTTCCAATACGAAGGCGAACAGCATTTGCTCCTCATTGTAAGCGACATCACTGAGCGCAAGCGGCAGGAAAATGAGTTGAGCGAGAAAAACACCGAACTGGAACGCTTCACCTACACCGTGTCGCACGACTTGAAAAGCCCGCTGGTGACGCTGAAAACCTTCCTCGGCTACCTGGAGCAGGATATGGCCGGTCCGGACAAGGAGCGGGTCAAGCAGGATTTGGCCTACATGCACACTGCGGCGGACAAGATGGGCCAGTTGCTCGATGAACTGCTGAATCTGGCGCGCGTTGGCCGCAAAATGAATCCGGCCGAGCGGGTCACGTTCAAGGAACTCGTGCAGGAGGCTGTCCGGCTGGTCGCCGGACGCATCAGCACGGGCGGCGGGGAGGTGCAAGTGGCCGATGCTGCCGTGGTCCTGGAAGGCGACCGCCCGCGCCTGATGGAAATCTGGCAAAACCTGGTGGAGAACGCCTGCAAGTTCATGGGGAACCAGCCCAAGCCGCGGGTCGAGATTGGCGTCGAGCAGCGCGGATTGGAGATGGTGTTTTTCGTGCGCGACAATGGCGCGGGCATTGATCCGCGTTACCAGGAGAAAGTGTTCGGTTTGTTTGAGAAGCTCGATCCGAGAGGCGAGGGAACGGGGATGGGACTGGCTCTGGTGAGGCGGATCGTGGAGATTTACAAGGGACGAATCTGGGTCGAGTCTCCGGGGCTGGGGCAGGGCGCGACTTTCCTGTTCACTTTGCCCGGAGCGGTTGTCATTGACCCGGAACAATCGTCGTAAGGTAAATTGTTATGGGAAAACCTCCTTTACGCCTGTTGATCGTGGAAGATGAAGTGGCCCACGCCGCCGCGATTCAGCGCGCCTTCCAAACCGACGAACCCGAAACTCAAATCGAGGTGGTGGGCACGTTGCGGGAATTCCATCAACATAGCGCCGACCACCCGCCGGACCTCGCCTTGCTCGACCTGAACCTGCCGGATGGCCGGGCGGTGGAGATCCTGTCAAGTCCGCCCGAGGCCGGTCCGTTTCCCATCATGGTAATGACGAGTTATGGCAACGAGCAGGTGGCGGTGGAGGCAATCAAGGCGGGCGCGCTGGATTACGTCGTCAAGTCCGCGGAAGCCTTCGCGACGATGCCGCGCACGGTGGAGCGCGCCTTGCGCGAATGGAAGCTGCTCACCGAACGCCGGGAGGCCGTGGCCGCGCAAAAGCGCCTGATTGCCCAATTGGAGGAGGCCCTGTCGAAGGTCAAGACCTTGAGCGGTTTGTTGCCCATCTGCTCCGCCTGCAAGAAAATCCGCGACGACCAGGGCTACTGGAGCCAGGTGGAAGGCTACATTCAGGAGCACACCGACGCCCGATTCACGCACAGCTACTGCCCGGAGTGCGCCCAGAAGTATCTCTCGAAACTGGAGGGGGACGACCCCAACACCCAATGAAGACATTAACCAGCACACCGCCCCGGGTAGCGGCAGGCATCTTGCCTGCCGTAGCCGGCGGCATCCTGCCGCCCGATGGTTGGTAATAAACAGGTCGCCACCGACTAAAAACAAACCATCACTATGAAATTCCTCGAGCCAACCGAGCGCCGCGCCGAGTGGGGCCTCCTGTTGATCTTCGCCATCCTGTCATTGGGAATCATCGGGGGTAGCGCCTTCTACTACCGGCACTACGAGCGGCAATTCCGCGCCGCAGCCGAGCACCAGCTTACGGCCATTGCGGAACTGAAAGTCAACGAGCTGGCGCAGTATCGCAAGGAACGATTGGAAGACGCCGCCATCTTTTTCAACAACGCGGCTTTTTCCGGGCTGGTGCGGCGTTTTTTCGATCACCCGGAGGACACGGACGCGCAACGGCAGATTCAGACGTGGCTCGGCAAATTTCAGGCCTACTACGAGTATACCCGGGTCTATCTGCTCGATGTTCAGGGCGCTGAACGGCTGGCTGTCCCCGACCAGCCGGAGCCGTTGCCTGGCCATCTGGCAAAGGACATCGCCGCGGTCCTGCGATCCGGCCGGGTGACGTTTCTGGATTTTCATCGTGACGCTCCTGGCCTTCCTATCCATTTGGAGATTCTGGTTCCCATCTTCGACGAACAGGATGCCAGCCGGTCGCTGGGCGTGCTCGTCTTTCGTATTAATCCAGCCGCCTTCTTCTATCCCTTCATCCAGCGCTGGCCCGTGCCCAGCGAGACGGCGGAGACGCTGCTCGTCCGACGGGACGGCGACGACGCGCTGTTCCTCAATGAACTGAAGTTCCGGACCAATACCGCCCTCAACCTGCGCGTATCCCTCACCAGCAATAACATGCCTGCGGTGAAAGCCATCCTGGGGCACGAAGGCATTGTGGACGGGACGGATTATCGTGGGGAGCCGGTACTGGCGGCCCTGCATGCCATTCCGGATTCGCCGTGGTTTCTGGAGGCGCGCATAGATACCGCAGAAGTTTATGCGCCGATGAGGGCGCGACTCTGGCAGGTGGTCGTCATGATCTGCGTTCTGCTCTTCGGTTCGGCGGCCTGTGTGGGTCTGGTCTGGCGGCAGCAGCAATCCCGTTTCTACCAGGCGCAATATGAGTCGGCGGAGGCGCTGCGCGCTTCGGAGGTCCGCTATCGCCGGCTTTTTGAGGCGGCGAGAGACGGCATTTTAATCCTCGATGCCGAGACGGGGATGATCTTGGATGTGAATCCGTTCTTGATCGAGTTGTTGGGTTACTCGCGCGAGGCTTTCCTCGGAACGAAGGTCTGGGAACTGGGGTTCTTCAAGGACATCGTCGCCAACCAGGACAACTTCGAGGAATTGCAGCAGAAGGGATACCTTCGTTATGAAGACCTGCCGTTGGAAACCAGCGACGGGCGGCGGATCGAGGTGGAGTTTGTCAGCAACGTCTATCTGGTGAATCACCAGAAGGTGATCCAGTGCAACATCCGCGACATCACCGGGCGCAAGCGGATGGAGGAGAAACTCCGCCAGTTGTCCCGGGCGGTGGAACAAAGTCCCGCCTCGATCGTCATTACCAATCCCGCCGGTGACATTGAATACGCCAATCCCAAGTTTATCAACGTCACCGGTTACACATTGGCGGAGATCCTGGGCAAAAATCCGCGCATCCTGAAATCCGGCGAGATAAGTCCGGAAACCTACCGGGAACTGTGGCAAACCATCACGGCGGGAAAGGAATGGCGCGGCGAATTCCACAACAAAAAAAAGAACGGCGAACTCTATTGGGAAAGCGCCTCCATCTCACCTATCCGCGACCGCGCGGGCCGCGTCACCCATTACGTCGCCGTCAAAGAAGACATCACCGCGCGGAAACAGAACGAGGCCGAACACGATCAGCTCATCCAGGACTTGCACGACGCCCTCGCCAACGTGAAGTCCTTGAGCGGGCTGCTGCCCATCTGCGCCGGCTGCAAAAAAATCCGCGACGACAAGGGCTATTGGAGCCAGGTGGAGAGCTATATTCAAAAACACTCCGATGCCACCTTCACCCACGGCCTGTGCCCGGATTGCATCAAGAAGTTGTACCCGGACCTGGTGGAAGGCGGCCTCGGCGGCTCACCCAAGGAGGCCCCATGACCTTGCACTTCCCATCCAAACTCCCGGCTGGAAGCCGGGCGCTACGGCAGTCAAGGATGGCTGCCGCTACGGTGGCGGCGGGCATCCTGCCTGCCGTAGCCGGCGGCATCCCTGCCGCCCGGCATCCCGAAAAACGGCTCACAAACTGCTGCATCTAACCATGGAGACCACATTTATGATTAAAGGAAACCCCGTCACCATTCTACTGGTGGAAGACGACCCGGCGCACGCCGAGATCGTGCGGCGTAACCTGGGAAGTTTTCGCGTGGCCAACCACATCATTCACGTGGAAGACGGCCAGGCGGCGCTGGACTATCTCTTCCACCATGCCCCCTATGCCGACCCCAAAACCAGTCCCCGGCCGCACCTGATTCTCCTGGATCTGCGACTGCCCAAGGTGGACGGGATGGAAGTGCTGCGCCGGCTCAAAGCGGATGAAGAACTGAAGCTCATCCCGACGGTCGTGCTTACGACCTCGGGCGCCGAATCGGACCTGGTCAACGCCTACACCCATGGCGCGGGGAGCTACCTGGTGAAGCCGGTGGATTTCGAGAAGTTCTCCAAGCTGATGGAAGCCTTCGGCTTCTACTGGCTCGCGTGGAACCGGTTTCCAGACTGAAAGCAGACGAATCCCGACTGCTCATGAGGCGAGCCAGACAACAGTCACTCTGTAGTGGCAGGCATCCTTGCCGGTCCGGCTTCAACCATGTAAACCGCCGTGAAAAAAAAACATAAACCCATGTTTATCTTGCTGGTGGAAGATGATCCGGCCCACGCGGCGGCCATCCAGCGCGCCGTCGAAGCCAGCGGGTCGGAGTCCGAGGTCAAGGTCGTTGGCACGTTGCGGGAGTTCCGCCAGAGCAGCGTGGACCGGCCGCCGAACATCGCCGTGATGGATCTAAACCTGCCGGATGGCCGCGCCACCGAGGTGCTGACCTATCCGCCGGAGGCGGGACAGTTCCCCATTTTGGTGATGACGAGCTATGGCAACGAGCAGGTGGCGGTGGAAGCAATCAAGGCGGGCGCGCTGGAATACGTGGTGAAATCCCCGGAGGCCTTCGCCGACATGCCGCATACCATCGCCCACGCCTTGCACGAATGGAACCTGCTGCAGGAGCGCAAGCAGGCGGAGGAGGCTCTGGAATTTAAAAACATCATTCTCTCCACGCAGCAGGAAGCCTCCCTTGACGGAATCCTCGTGGTGGATGAAAACGGCGAAATAATATCCTTCAACCGGCGGTTCGTTGACCTGTGGGGTATGCCTTTGGACATAGCCGAATCCAAATCCGATGAGCAGGTGCTGCAATCGGTGATGGATAAACTGGTAACTCCCGAAGAATTTGTCGGAAAGTTGGAACAACTCCACGCGGACCAAAATGAAACCAGCCGGGATGAGATTGCCCTGAAAGATGGCCGAACGTTTGACCGTTATTCGGCTCCGATGCTCGGCGAAAGCGGAAAGTACTTTGGCCGGGTATGGTATTTCCGCGACATTACCGACCGCAAGCGGGCGGAGAACGAGTTGCGAAATGTCAACCGCGCCCTGCGCTTGACCAGCCAGTGCAATCAGGAAATGGTGCGCGCCACAGACGAGTCGGCGTTGTTGCAGGCCGTCTGCCGCATTGCCGTCGAGCACGGCGGCTACCGCCTGGCATGGGTCGGCTTAGCGGAGCAGGATGAAGCCAGGTTGGTGCGCCCGGTGGCCCAGGCCGGTTTCGAGGACGGTTACCTCGACACCGTTAACATCACTTGGGCCGATACCGAACGCGGTCATGGCCCCACCGGTACGGCCATTCGCACCAGTCAGCCGATGCTGACCCGCAACATTCCCACCGATCCAGCTTTCGGACCCTGGCGCGCGGAGGCGATCCGGCGCGGTTACGCTTCGTCCATCGCCCTGCCGCTGTTGGACGAGGGCCGTTGCCTTGGCGCCTTGATGATGTATGCCGGGGAGCCGGATGCTTTCGACCCTGCGGAAGTGGAACTGCTGGCCGAACTGGCCAACGATCTCGCGTACGGTATCGGCGCGTTGCGCCATCGGACCAAGCGCAAGCGGGCGGAGGAGGCGCTGCGGGCCAGTCAGGAGCGGCTGAGGGAAATCTTCGAGGCCAGCCCCAACGTCACTTCGGTGTTTCGGATGGAAGGTCCGGATTTGCGGCGGACGTGGGTGAGCGCCAACCTTGAACGCCTGTTTGGCTACACCGTCGAGGCGGCCCTGCAACCGCATTGGTGGAGCGCGCATGTGCATCCCGAAGACCTCGCGCGCGTGATTATCGACTCCGGCCGCATCCTGGCCCACGAACACATTGTCCACGAGTATCGCTTTCTTCGCCGGGACGGCGGTGTGGTGTGGATTCACGATGAGGTGCATCTGCTGCGCGACGCCACCGGCCAGCCGCACGAGGTGGTGGGCGCGTGGACGGACATCACGGAGCGCAAGGAACTGGAGACACACTTGCTGCGCACGCAGCGGCTGGAAAGCGTGGGCCGGCTGGCCAGTGGCATCGCCCATGACCTCAACAACATCCTCTCGCCAATGCTCATGGTGCCGCCGCTGCTCCGCGAGGTCGTTAAGGATCCGGTATTACGAAATATGCTGGACTTGGTTGAAACCAACGCCCAACGCGGCAGCAACATCATCAAACAATTGCTCACCTTTGGGCGGGGCTTGGAAGGCGAGCGCGTGCCCGTGCAGCTCCGCGCCCTCGTCAGCGACATGTCAGGCATCATCCGGGAAACCTTCCACAAGAACATCATCACCCGGCGCGAAACGCCACGGGACACCTGGTTGGTGAGCGGTGACGCCACCCAGTTGCACCAGGTCCTGATGAATCTGTGTGTCAACGCCCGCGACGCCATGCCTGAAGGCGGCACGCTCACCCTCAAACTGGAGAATCAAGAATTCGATGAATCGTTCGCCCGGATGACCCCCGGCACCAAGCCGGGACGTTACGTGTGCTTGAGTGTGACCGATACCGGGCAGGGCATTGCGCCGGAGCATCTGGACAAAATCTACGATCCTTTTTTCACCACCAAGGAACTGGGCCAGGGAACGGGGCTGGGTTTGTCCACGGTACTGGGGATTGTGCAGAGCCACGGCGGGTTCATCCAGGTCCATAGCCAGCCCGGGCGCGGCACACAGTTCAAGGTTTACCTGCCCGCCAGCGAGACGGCGGAAGCCCAGCCGGCCGGTCAGGGCGACCAGAGCCTCCCTCAAGGCGGCGGGGAACTGGTGCTGGTGGTGGACGACGAAAGCAGCGTGCGGCAGGTGACGCGGCAACTCCTGGAGCGCAATGGCTATCGCGTCATCGAGGCGGCAGAGGGGGCGGATGGGATAACCCAGTATGTGGCGCACCAGAAGGAAGTGCAGGTGGTGGTGACGGACCTCGCGATGCCGGTCATGGACGGCCCGGCGTTCATCCGGGTGTTGCGGCGA
>DLMG01000323.1:14580-17596 GCA_002479245.1 Verrucomicrobia subdivision 3 bacterium UBA7542
TCGAGCTTGCCCGCCGACCTGGGTGTGCCGGGCGAAGCCCGCCTGTCCAAACCGTTCAGCGGGCCCATGCTGTTGCAGACATTGCAGCGCGTGCTCCATCCCGAAGCCCCTCCGAAAAATTAGCCAAGACAAAGCGCCATCGGCGCGACATATTTGTAGCACCCGCATCGAAAAAGATTTCCCAGCTCCGTCAGCAGCGGCATCTTCCGGGCATGGCCAACACCTACACCCAAATTTACATCCATGTCGTGTTTGCCGTCGAAGGCAGCCAAAATCTCATCAAACCCAAAAACAACGACGAACTCCAAAAATACATCACTGGCATCGTCTCCGGTCAGAAACAAAAATTGACCGCCATCAATAACATGCCGGACCATTTGCATTTGCTTGTCGGTTTAAAACCGGACATGGCGCTCTCAGATTTGATGCGTGACGTGAAGGCCGGCTCTTCGAAATACATCAACGAAAATCGCTGGGTTGCCGGAAGATTTTCATGGCAGGAAGGTTTTGGCGCATTTTCGTATTCGCGTTCGCAATTGGGCACGGTGATTCGTTACATTGAAAACCAGCAAAAACACCATGCGAAGAAATCGTTTCGCGATGAATACATCGACTTATTGGAAAAGTTCGGTGTGGATTATGACCGGCGGTACGTTTTCAAATTCGACAACGAATGATTGTCGGCGATGTGGCGGAATATGTCGCCCCTGACGGGACTTGGGGCTGTTTTGGTTGTGGTTTCGACAAAGATTCCGCTCCTACGGAGCATGACGATGCCGTGTTTGCCCAAACCGCGCTTGCCAATTTCCCGCCAACGGGCTATCCCCAATCCATGAACCGAAAGCCGGCCAACCCGCTTCACGAAGCAGGCGAAATGAACCGTGATATCAAAGCCATGAACACGCGTTTTTTCTTTGGCCGCCTCTGCCACTCCTCAATTCTCCGCCGTGCCGCAGTCATGCTGGTCACGCTGTCCTGGAGCAGCTTCGCCTTCTGCGGCGAGATTCATGACGCAGCCAAAAGTGGGGATTTGGAAAAGGTCAAGGCGTTGCTGAAGGACAAGCCCAATCTGGTTTTCAGCAAGGATAAAAAAGGCGACACGCCATTGCTCGTGGCGGTGAAGTTTGGCCACAAGGACGTGGCTGCCTTTCTGTTGGCTCACAAAGCAAACGTCAATGCCAAGGGCAAAGATGAGGCGTTCACGGGTGAGGGCTTTCAAGGAAAGTCATTGGGCGGCACGCCGCTACATTGGGCGGCCATGAAAAGTGACACAGGCATGGCGGAATTACTGCTGGCCAACGGGGCCGATGTGAATGCCAAAGACGACGGCACGCCGCTGCATTGGGCGGTGTCACCAACGCATCATAAACCAGTCTCAGCTTGCAAGGAGATGATGGAATTGCTCTTGGCCAACGGCGCCAATGTGAATGCGAAAGACGAAGATGGCCAAACGCCGTTACACCGGGCGGCATGGATACATCAAACGGAGATGGCTGAACTGCTACTGGCGCACAAGGCAGACGTGAATGCCAAGGACAACGATGATGAAACGCCGTTGCACCTCGCAGTGGCGCATTGGGGGGACACGGAACAGGACATAGTGAAGTTGCTGCTCGTGAAAGGAGCCGAAATCAATGCCAGGAACAAGGAAGGTGATACCCCTTTGCTTCTGGTGGCGAAGTATTGCACCGGAGATATAAGCATGGCTGAATTTCTGGTAGCCAATGGAGCGGACGTGAATGCCAAAGACAAGAAAGGCTACACGGCTTTGACGATACCAAAAGATTATGCCTGCCCGAAATTGATCGAACTGTTGCAGGAAAATGGCGCGCATGGCTCCGTCAGGGCGGACGCCGATATTTTTGACGCGGTCAGTAACGGCGACGCGGAAGCGGTCAAGGCACTGCTCAAGAATAATCCTCGCTTAGCTTATACCGAACGCGGCGATGGTAATACACCTTTGGATTTGGCGGCGCTTTATGGCCTTAAAGACATAGTAAAATTGTTGGCGACCGATAAGACTTCGGCCAATGCTAGAAACAGCGCCGGCATGACGCCTTTGCATTATGCAGCAAGACAAGGACAGAAAGACGTGGTTGTCTGGTTGTTGGCCAAAGGTGCGGACGTTAATGCCAAGGACAATCTTGGCTGGACGCCGTTGCATCAGGCGGCATGGGGTTGTGCCAAGGATGTGGCGGAATTGCTACTAGCTCACGGTGCTGACATCAATGCTACGAACAACGATGGTTGGACGCCTTTGCATTGGGCGGCGAAAGACGGCTGCGACGACGAGGTGGAATTCCTGTTGGCAAAAAACGCCGAAGTCAATGCCACGAACAACGATGGCGAAACGCCTTTGCGCTTGTCGCATAACTTCAACCGGCGCGTTACCGACCTGTTGCGCCAGCACGGCGGCCACGAATAAACCGTTCTTCTTTTCAAATAATTCCCGCCGGACATTTTCGTATCCCGCCTCGACAAACCGGCGCAATTTCTTAAATTGGATTCGATGTCGTCAGCCAGCCAGCCATTGGTCATCGCCGGGCGGAAGTTCCGCTCGCGCCTGATCATGGGCACGGGAAAATTTTCGTCGCCGGAAGCCATGCGCGACGCGCTCGCCGCCAGCGGCGCGGAAATGGTCACCGTCGCCCTGCGCCGTGCCGATTTGAGCGGCAAAAACGATCCGTTCGCGAACATTCTGGAATTCATTGACCCCAAAAAATATCTGCTCCTGCCCAACACCAGCGGCGCGCTGAATGCCGATGAAGCCGTCCGTCTCGCGCGTCTGGCTGCCGCCGCCGGTTTGCCGAAATGGGTGAAACTTGAAATCCATCCCGATCCGCGCTATCTGCTGCCCGATCCGGTTGAGACGTTCAAGGCCGCCGAAATTTTGGTGAAGGACGGTTTCACCGTTTTGCCTTATATCAACGCTGATCCGGTTTTGGCGAAACGGCTGCAGGACGTCGGCGTCGCCACCGTTATGCCGCTCGGCTCGCCCATCGGGTCGAATCGCGGC
>DLMG01000323.1:17736-20362 GCA_002479245.1 Verrucomicrobia subdivision 3 bacterium UBA7542
GGCGCGCCGAGCCACGCGGCGGAGGCGATGGAAATGGGCGCGGACGCCGTGCTGGTCAACACCGCCGTCGCGGTGTCAAGTGATCCAAACCGCATGGCCATCGCCTTCAAAATGGCCGTTGAAGCCGGGCGCGCGGCGTTTGAAGCCGGACTCGGCGCAACGCAGGAAACCGCCAGCGCGACGAGTCCGTTGACGGCTTTTTTGGATTAGACTCAACCACGGATGGACACGGATGAACCTGAATGAAAAAAACGGAGTGGTGGAGTGGTGGAGTATTGGAATATGATGCCAATTGAATCTCATGACTCCATTACTCCATCACTCCATTTTCCAAACCGCATGAGTGCAAAAATTCTTTCCCGTTCGCGAGCGCGGCAAATTCTGACTGCCGCGACGAAAACACACGTGCTGGTTCTCGGCGATGTGATGCTCGACCAGTTCATCTGGGGTGGCGTGTCACGCATTTCGCCCGAAGCGCCGGTGCCGGTGGTGGATTTTGAGCGCGAAAGTTTCATGCCCGGTGGCGCGGCCAACGTCGCGCGCAATCTGACCGCGCTCAACGTCCCGACGGAAATTTTTGGCGTGATTGGCAGCGACGACGCCGGCCGCCGGTTGAAGACATTGTTAAACGAACAGAAAATCGGCTGCAGCGGATTGGTGACGCACGCCGCGCGACATACCAGTGTCAAAACCCGCATCGTGGCGCACAAACAACAAATGGTGCGCATTGACCGCGAAACGCGCGACCATTTGGACGGGCGTTTGACCGGCCGTTTGCTCGTCGGATTCAAATCAAAACTCCCCAAGGCCGCCGCTGTCATCGTCGGCGATTATGGCAAGGGCGTCGTGACACAGCCGTTGCTCAACGAGATCAAAATGCTTTGCCGGGCGCGCGGCATCTGGCTGAGTTTCGACCCCAAGCCGGTGCATCATTTGAGTTTAAGCAGCCTCTCGCTTATCACGCCGAACCGCAAGGAGGCTTTCGAGCTGGCAAATTTGCCGGATGAAACGAGCCACGCGAACCCGCTGGCTGACAAAAATCTCATGCTCGTTGCGGAACGCCTGCTCAACGAACTGCGCCCGGTGGTGCTGCTGATCACGCTGGGCGAACTCGGCATGTTGCTCTGTCAGCGCGGGCAAAGGCCGTTTCACATTCCGACCGTCGCGCAGGAGGTGTTCGACGTTTCCGGCGCGGGCGACACCGTGATTGCGGCGTTCACGCTGGCCATCGCGGCGGGCGCGTCGCCGGTCGAGGCGGCAACGTTGTCGAATCATGCCGCCGGCATTGTCGTCGGCAAAATCGGCACCGCCATAACGACGCCGGAGGAATTGCTGAAGAGTTTTTAACCGCGGATGACGTGGATAAAATCAGATGATTGTGTAAAATATATCCGTGAAATCCGCGTAATCCGCGGTTAAAAATGAGTTCAGGAAAAATCACCGCCGCCGCCATTCGCGCCATGAAAGTGCGCGGCGAAAAGATTGCCGCGCTCACAGCCTGCGATTTCCCGATGACGAAACTGCTCGACGAGGCGGGCATTCCGCTGATTCTGGTCGGCGATTCACTGGGCATGGTTGTGCTCGGTTATCCCGACACCACCCACGTAACGATGACCGAAATGGAGCATCACGTTCGCGCCGCCGCCCGTGCCAAACCGCGCGCGTTGCTGGGCGCGGACCTGCCATATAAAAGTTACGGAACGCCGGCGGACGCGGGTGAAAACGCAAAACGTCTTGTCGCCGCGGGCGCGGAATTTGTGAAGGCCGAAGGTGGACGCGAAATCATCGAACCGGTTCGCGCGATTGTGTCCGCCGGAATTCCATTTTGCGGGCATCTGGGCATGTTGCCGCAACACGTGCTGGAGGAAGGCGGCTACCACGTCAAAGGCAAAAAGGAAGCGGAGCATCAAGCCTTGCTCGAAGATGCGAAGGCGCTCGCGGACGCAGGCGCATTTGCGATTGTGCTCGAGCTGGTGACGCCGCCGGTCGCAAAGGAAATTACGGCGCGCATTCCCATTCCCACCATCGGCATTGGCAGCGGCGACGATTGTGACGGGCAGATTTTGGTGACGCTTGATTTGGTCGGGTTGTTCCCGTGGTTCACGCCGCGATTCGTAAAACCGCGGGCGGCTTGCGCGGCGGAAATCAAATCCGCCGTGGCGGAATGGAAAAATTCCATCACGGTGATCTGACGGTTATCCGCAACACCGGCGGCGAAAAAATCCTCCTCGTTCTCGTCCTCGTCCTCGGAATCTGTTTGGAAGAAAGTCGAGGACGAGAACGAGGACGAGGACGAAAAACCATCTGGCTTCAACCAAACAACTTTTCACCGTTTGAATTGTTCATTAAAGTAGGTCACATGGAATTGGAATCATTGATTGAATCGGCGGCGGGTGGTGGCGCCAGCGATTTGCACCTGGAAGCCGGGATGCCGGCGGCGGTGCGTGTTCGCGGCGCCCTGCAGGTTTCTGGCGAAGCCGTTCCACCGCGGGCGCTGGCGGAAATCGCGCGCCGGCTCATCGGCGAGGAGCAGTGGCCGGTTTTTTTGGAGCGGCGTTCGTTTGATTTGTCCAAAACCATCCGTGGCGTCCGCTGCCGGATCAATATTTTGCAAACCTCGCGCGGC
>DLMG01000343.1 GCA_002479245.1 Verrucomicrobia subdivision 3 bacterium UBA7542
CCTTATCCACTGTGGGCGCAGGAGACTTGAGGGGTTCCAACCTTAGTACGAGAGGACCGGGTTGGACGCACTTCTGGTGTGGCAATTGTCGCGTCAGCGGCATCGTTGCGTAGCCATGTGCGGAAGAGATAAGCGCTGAAAGCATCTAAGTGCCAAGCTCATCCCAAGATAATGTCTCCCGGGGCGCAAGCCCCCTAAAGACCACGGGCAGACCACCCGTTTGATAGGCCAGAGGTGTAAGCGTTGTAAGACGTTTAGCCGACTGGTACTAATCGGTCGTGCGGCTTGATCGCTTTTCTTTTTCTTCTTTGAAGAGGAAGAATGCGATTTAAAACTCACGAAAAGTAAATGCCCGGCAACCCTGTGTGCAGTTTTCAGAGAATATCGGGCGGTGACAAGTGACGTGTGACACGTGACAAGTTGCCGCTGAAGTTTGCTCTTTAACAATTTCGGGCTCGTACGGCATTTGACGGCTTTCCCGTCACTTGCCACTCGACACCCGTCACATTTTTGGTGGCCATAAAGCTGTGGTCCGACCCGATCCCATTCCGAACTCGGCCGTCAAACACAGTCTTGCCGATGGTAGTAGTCCTATAGGTTCTGCGAGAGTAGGTAGCCGCCAGTTTTTCAATAAAAACCCGGAGAAAATTCTCCGGGTTTTTTGCTTTTAACTTAGGACAGCGCGTCTCACCTGTCTCAAGCATAAATCATGGCTCCACGGGAAGCGGCAGGTATTCCGGCGGGAGATCTTTTATGGTCAAATCCCCGTAAATGACCCGATAACTCTTTGCGCCTTTCAACTTGTACCAGCAGACGATGTGATCCTTGTCGCCGAGTTTGACGCTCTTGCCCAAATACCGAAAGCTGTTCTCTTCCGTGTTGTTTTTGATGAAGTGATCTGCAGGCGAAACCAGGCCAAAAGCATTGTAATGATTCTGTGCCGCCTCAAGCTTTTGCTCTATTGTGGTGCGTTCGTCTTTTGGCGTCGTCCAGAGTTTGGTCCACAGGTCAAAGCTGAGTGGAGAATCGAATTGATCAGGAAACGTCTTGTTGTTGACGTCTGCTACGATGGCAAAATAGTCAATGACCTCCTGCTCCGTAACCTGGGGAAGTGGAGGCTGAACCCAATTTTCGACGACATAACCCTTGGGCGGTTCCAGCAGGAATAGCGAGTCGTCCAATTCTGCATCAAAGACGATGTCATAATTAATACACCCTGCGCATTCCCCATAGGACCATTCTTTTTCGGGTGGATTGTGGCACGCGGGATCCTTATCTGGATCAAAAACGTCGCTTCCAGGTTGGTGAAACTCGACCAGTTGTTTGGTTTTCTGATTAATCCAGACGTCCCAACTGATGTTCTGTCCTTTGATGTCAACCGCGAAACGGAACTCGTCTTTGATGAAATGTCGGAAGACGTTGACTTCTCCCGTGGTTGTCTGTCGTGTTTCCACCCATTGAAGGTTTTCCTTTTTCATCGCCTCGGTGATCCAAACAAACGGCCCGCGCGGGTCCTGCGGTAACTGTTCGGGTGGTATCTGCTCGCTTTCCGAAAGCCGTGCTTTCTTCTGATTAGGCCACCATTTCAATTGCCGTCGGTGGACGGCGTCCGAGATTTCAAAATAGTGGATTTGACTCCGATCATCGTGATAAGTCATTCGGTATAGGCCCGGGGGTTTGAAAGCGAGTTGTTGGTTCGCAGCGATACTCACCCACGACCGCTTGCCATCCTTGCTGAAGCGGCGTTCGTAAAAAATGGTTTTCCAGGTGATGCCCGTGCCTTTGGCAACCGTGTTGCTCTGGGCGTCCGCCAGCGTGAGACGGATTGCGCCAAGCTCCTCCGGCGAGAGATCTTTCACGGTTAAATCCCCGTAAACGACCCGGTAGCTCGTTGCGCCTTTCAGCTTGTACCAGCAGACGATGCGATCCTTGTCCCCAAGTTTGATGCCTTTGCCCAAATACCGAAAACTGTTCTCTTCCGTGCTGTTTCTGATGAAGGGGTTCACCGGGGCACCCGGGCCATAATTGAGGAAGCGTTGTTGCGCCTCCATGAACTTTCGGTCGAATACGGTTTTCAGCGGATTGCCCCAGGCCTGTAACGACTGGAAATTGTCAAAGCTAAATTCAACCTGATCGGGAAACGTCTTCTCGTTGTATTCAGCCGCGATATTCAGATAGTCAATGACATCCTGTTCTGTGAATGGAGGCGGGCGTTCGACGACATAGCCCTCGGGCGGTTTCAAACGGAAGAGCGTGTCGTCCAATTCCACGTCAAAGGCGATGTCATAACTAATGATTCCCGCCAGATCCGGGGGGGAAGGCTCTTTTTCTGGCGGGTTATCGCGCGCCGGATCGGTTTCCGGATCAAAAATGTCTCTTCCTGGAATGTGGATTTCAACCGGTCGTTTGGTCCTCTGATCAATCCAGACGTCACAACTCGCATTGCGTTCTTTGTCGAAAAGGCGGAAGACATCGACCGTGCCCGTCGCGGTCTTTCGCGTTTCCACCCATTGCGGGTTTTCCTTTTTCATCGCCTCGAAAACCCTAACGAACGGCCCCCGCGGGTCGGACCATAACTGTCCGGATGACCTTTGTTCAAAGGATGAGAATTGTTCAATATCCGTGAGGCGTGCTTTCTTTTTATCGGGCAAGCATATCAATTTCCGCCCGCGCACAGTATCCGTGATTGTCACCCGGCAGATTTGCCCTTGAGCGTCAATTTCGGTTTCCCGGTACCAGCCAGGCGGTTGGTATGCCTCTTGCAGGATCGGCTGGATCACCAGCGACTTCCGCTTGTTATCGGTGCTGGTTTTGTACAAATAGACGATCCTCTTCCAGGTGATGCCCGAGCCCGGCGCGACGACCGGGCTTTGGTTTGCGGCCAGAATGGATTCCACCTGCGCCTTCAGTTTCGGCCAACTGGCGCAGCCGTATTCGCGGGCGATTACCAGTTGCGCATCCGCGAGTGTGAAGCGGGCAGTGCGCAGTTCCTCCGGTGAATGTTTGTGCCAATCGGGATGGTATTCCTGAATGCGCCGGAGAACGTCCGGATCGCCGGTCGGTCGGGATTTGAATAGGTCTTTGGCCTGTTTCTTGAGTTGCTCAAGACTTGGCCGGACCGGAAGCGACTTTGACATATAACCTTTCTGCTATCGCCCGTAGTCCGCTGTCAGGCAGCATCAAGGTTGTTGTTATGACACCAACACTGCTAAAGGTGGGCTCAGCCCTTTCCGCGGACTCGGATGCGTCCTGAACGCAATGCAAATCAACCACGCGTCATCGTGTGTGTCAAGTGGATTGATTTGCAGGCATGGCATGAAACGCAGCCTTGAATTTTCATCATCGGCGGGCCCTTTCTTGCCATCGTTCAACTGACAATCCTTAACTTCTTCAACCGTTGCTTCTGCGAGAGTAGGTAGCCGCCAGTTTTTCAATAAAAAGCCGGAGGAAATTTTCTCCGGCTTTTTTGTTTTCAGCTTTTGAAGTCAGCACAATCCGCGTAATCCACGGTTCATTTCAACGTCCACACACAACTGTCGCTCAATTTCTTTCCATCACGCTCCGCTTTGGCTGCGATCTGGTTTTCGCCGGGCTTTAAGGTGACGTTCTTCCAAATGAACACGCAGTTTGTGCCATCGCTGGGTTTGCCTTGCGAAACGCCATTGAGCAGCAGTTCCACTTCCTTCGCGTTGGAATAAATTTTCACGTCCGTCGCCGCATTGGTGCGTTCCGTGAAACGGCGGCTGGTGATGTAAACCATCGGTTCATCCGACCAGTTCGCCTGGTAAAAATAAAATGCGTCCTTCTTTGTCTGGCGGTCGTACGTCACCAGACCCTTGTCGTTGCGTCCGGGAATACTGCCTTCGTGGCGCGTGCTGACGGCAAAGTCGAACATGTTCCAGACGAATGTGCCCCACACGAATGGCCGCTGTTTCATTGCCGCCCATGCGGCTTCGTGAACTTCAGCCTGCCATTCCTCGGGATGCCATTGGCCGTCGGTCTTCGGTTGTTTCGGATTTTGCTCGTGTTGGGTGGTGTTCGCGCCCGCGCCGTATTCGCTCACACAAAAACCGCCATGCCGGCTGGTATCGCGCAACCGGTCCAGGTCGCGGCCAAAATCATCTTTTGTTCCACGATACCAGCCCGGATAAAGGTTCCAGCCGAGCAGGTCGGGAATTTTGTTCATTTGTGGAAGTTTATCCGTGCAGGTGGCGGCAATGGTTGGACGCGTCGGGTCTTCGCTGTGCGCGACATTGTTCATGTCCTGCAATTCGCGGTGCGGATCGGAAGTATCCCTGAGCGCAACTTCGTTGAACAGGCTCCAGACAAAAATGGAAGGATGATTGATGTTTTGCCGGATGAGATCGAGCAACTGGTTGCGTGAGGTTTCTTCAAATGCCGGCGACGCATTGATTTCATTCACCTGCGGCAGTTCCGCCCAGACGAGGATGCCCGCCCGGTCACACAAGCTGTAAAAATAATCGCTGTGCTGGTAATGCGCGCAACGGATAACGGTGCAGCCCATTTCGGAAATCAGCCGGATGTCCTCGTCCATGTCCGCCTCGGAAATCGCCCAGCCCTTGTTGAACCGGTCCTGATGCCGGTCCACGCCGTGCAGATGATAGGGCTGGCCGTTCAGGAAAAATCCCTTGTCGGGATCCACCGAATAAAATCGCAGGCCCAGCGGTTGCCCGATCGAATCCACCACGCCATTCGCCGAACGCAATTCCACGACCGCTTTGTAAAGATACGGATCCTGGCGTCCATTCCACAGATGCGGGTTGGGCACCACCACCTGCACCGAATACGGCGCGGTCACATTGGCCGCGAGCTGGATGGATTGTTCGCTCTTCGTCACCAGCTTGCCGCCGGCATCGAACACGCTGGCGGCCAGCGTCAGCGGCTGTTTCTGGAGAGTGCCGTTGGAAATCTGCGCGGTTACGTCAATCACCGCCTGCTTTTTTGTGACGCGGGTCTGGAGCCAGGCGACGCCGGGTGAGCCGTGGTCAGTAGGCGTGAAATTTTCCCCGCTCGTTTCGATCAAATGCACCGGACGATAAATCCCGCCATAGACCGAAAAATCGCCGCTCAACGGCGCAATGTCCGGCTCCCACTGGTTGCTTACCCGCACGGCAAGCAGGTTGGTGCCGGTGGCGGACAGATTGGTGGTGATCTCAAAGGCGAAGGCACCGAAGGCACCGCGATGTTCGCCGAGCCGTTCGCCGTTCAAATATACGTCGGTCACCGAACTGGCCGCCTCGAACCGCAGAAAATAGCGTTTGCCCGCTTCCGGTGTGCCGGGGTTCAGGTCCCGCCGGTACCAGCCAGACCCGCGATAAAAATCCTTTCCCCGTTGCGCTTCTTCCCAGCCCCAATTGTGCGGAATGGAAACCGCCTGCCAGTCGCCGTCGTTGAAGTTCGATTGCTCTGCGTTGGTGACCTCGCCCGATTTAAACCGCCAGCCGGAATCGAGCAGCGTGCTTTCGCGTGCAAACAGGTTGAAGGAGAAGCCGAGTGCCATAATGAAAATGGAAAACTTGCGCATGAATGAATCATGCCATGAACTAACCCGGCGGCAAGCGCAACGTCGAATCCAGCGGCTGAACATCCGGCAATTGTTTCGCCGAACTCGCCCCGCCGAGCTCCGCGAGCCGTTCGCCGGCGGGGCGCACGCGGGTTTGAAAACTCGCCGCCGCGTCGTTGAAGGCCGTGTTCGCCCGTTCCAGCCCGGCGCGGATTTTTTCGAAGTGTTCGGTGAATTTGACCACGCGCGAATAAAATTCCTGCGCGGCTTCGGCGATTTTCTGGGCATTTTCCGTCTGCGCGTGCTGCTGCCAGCTTACGCTCACCGACCGCAACAGCGCGATGAGCGATGCCGGCGTCGCCAGCAAAATCCGCTTCTCCGCCGCCCAGATAATCAGATCATGGTCGCCTTCGAGCGCCGCGCTGAACAGCGATTCCGCCGGCACGAACAGCACCACGTAATCCAGCGCGTTCGGGAACTGGCTCGGATAATCGCGGTCGGCGAGCGCCTTGATGGTCGCCTTCAATTTTGCCGCGTGTGCGGCCAGAGCTTCCGCGCGTTTGGCGTCGTCCGCCGATTCCAGCGCATTAAGAAAGTCAAAGTCCGGCACCTTGGCGTCCACGATTATAAAGCGGTCGCCGGGCAGCCGCACCACCAGGTCCGGCCGGTTTTCACCAGCTTGCGTTTGCTCCGAGAAATCGCAGTGTGCGCTCATGCCCGCCGCTTCCACGACGCGCCGCAAGGTTTCCTCGCCCCAGCGCCCGCGCGCCTGATTGGAACTCAACACGCGCCGGAATTGCAAGGTTTCCGAGGCGAGTGACTGGCTTTGTTGCGAAAGCAATTCCAGTTGCTTCTTCACTTCGCCGAGCGTGGACGATTGCGCGGCTTCGCTTTGCTGCAACCGTTTCTGATAGGTTTCGAGCTGCTGCTTCAGCGGCTCGACCAGGGTTTTAATTGCCTCCTGCCGCTGTGCCAGATCGCCCTTGGCTGTTTCCTGAAGTTTTCCGAAACTCTGTTCCGCCAGTCGCAGAAACTCCGGCGCCGTCTGCTTCAACGCATCCGCGCTCAACGCCTTGAACGCTTCACGCAGGTCAATCAACGTCTTGTCCTGCAACGCGCGCTGTTCCACCAGCATTTTTTCTGACGCGGCGTGTCTGGCTTCCGCCGCCGCGCGGGCGTTGCCCGTTTCAGTCAATTGCGCGCGGATCTGGGTGAGTTCGGTTTCACGCTGGCTGACTTGCTGGCGCAATTCGTTTTCCAGCCGCGAGTCCGGCACGGCAGCGCGCCCACGACCTTTGAGCCAGCCGAAGAAAAATCCCAACAAGCCTCCAATGACGAGGCCGATTCCTATGTAAGCTCCGTTAGACATGGTTCATCGCAATTTGGTGAAAAGTTTTTTCTCGTAGTCGGCCACAAACGTTCGCTTGCCTTTGGAAACAATTTTGTGTCCTTCCGTACGCAAGCGCTTGGCAAGGCTTTCAACGCCGCCGGGGTATTTGGGATTTAATTCGCCGCCGGTCTTAAGTGTGCGCCAGTAGGGCGTGATGCGTTTTTTGCCTTCCGCTTCGGCTTCGGCGGCGGCGTGCGCAGCAATCCAGGAAAAAATCCCGGTCGTAATCGGGCAGGCAAAATTCACTTTATGCCTGGCGGCGAGTGCGGTGCGCAGTTCGTTGATCGTGACGACGCGGCCCTTGGGCACCTGTTTCATCAATGCGTCCACTTCGAGTGGCGCGGGAATGACAAACGTGCCTGTGCCCCAGCGTTTGCTTAACTTGCCGGTGACTTTGCCAATCTTGGGCAGACCTTTGTTATCCGCCAATTTTTCGCGCCAGGACTTTTTCATTTTCGATTTACGATTTACGATTTACGAGACCATTGTTTGGAGTTCCGCCTTCAGGCGGTCAGAACCGTGTTTACAATTTCGCGCAGCCGCCTAAAGGCGGAACTCCAAACCGGCCTGTGCCCTGGGTAACACGTCATATCGCGTCAATCGTATATCGTAAATCGTAAATTTAGAAGTGTGCCACAACTTCAATTTCCACATTCGCGCCCTTGGGCAGCGCGGCAACCTGAATGGTTGAACGCGCCGGGAAATCGCCCGTGAAATGCTTCGAGTAAATCTCGTTCATCCCGGCGAAATCGGCGAGATTCGTCAGGAACACCGTGCTCTTGACCACGTTGGCGAACGTCAATTTTTGGTCGTCCAGAATCGCTTTGACGTTTTGCAGCACGCGTTCGGTTTGAACTTTGATGTCGCCGGCAACCAGGTTGCCGTTCTTCGGGTCAATCGGGATCTGGCCGGCGCAGAACATCAGGTCGCCGACGCGGACGGCGTGGTTGTACGGGCCGACGGCAGCGGGAGATTTCGCGGGTTTGATGATGGTTTTGGTTGCCATAAAATGCGGCGCAAGGTCTAACGGCTTTGAGCGCGCGGGTCAAGGAAAGGTCGGAAGGCAGACCCGTGCTTTTCATTCGCACGCCGTCCGCGCCGCTGTTATGCTGCACGCCAAATTAATGTCTGTTCACCACCACAGCGAACCCAGCGGCGCGAAAGAAAACCATTCGCTGGCCGCGCAGTTGAAGGCGGCCGCCGAGATTCTCGAAAAGGCGGCGGCGAATCGCGCGTTGCTCGCCGGGATTCCGGAAAAGGAACGCATGCGTCTGCTCAAGGCGGCGGGTGAAATTTACTGCCCGGATGTGAACGCGCGGCGGCGGTTTGTGAAGGCCAGGGTGCGCCAGCGCAAGGCGGAGAAAATTCAGCGGGACCAGTCCAAACTCAATAAAACCGGGATTCGAAAACTGCGCCGGGAAAAAATCTTCACCACACCAAATTTAGTTCCGCTCATCGGGTTCCAACAGCAGGAGGTCGAAGGCGACCCGGATTTCCGTGAAGTTGTCGAGCCGCAGAATTGCTACATCTGTAAGCAGGACTACACGACGATTCATCATTTCTACGATCAGCTTTGCCCGGCGTGCGGGGAGTTGAATTTCCGCAAGCGCACCGAGTCGGCGGATTTGCGCGGGCGCGTGGCGCTCCTGACCGGCGGGCGGGTGAAGATCGGTTATCAGGCAGGCATCAAGCTGCTGCGCGCCGGGGCGCAACTCATCGTCAGCACGCGCTTCCCGCGCGACGCGGCGACCCGTTACGCGGCCGAGCCGGATTTCAAGGAGTGGGGACATCGGCTGGAAATTTTTGGACTCGATTTGCGCCACACGCCGAGCGTGGAGGCATTTTGCCGGCATCTGCTCGCCACGCGACCGCGGCTGGATTTCATCATCAACAACGCGTGCCAGACGGTGCGGCGTCCGCCGGATTTTTATCAGCACATGATGGAGCGCGAAAACGGTTCGCTGAACAAAATGCCGGAGCGGGCGCGCAAGCTGCTCGGCGCTTACGAAGGTTTACGCGGCTATCATCTGCTGCCGGAAGGCGACGCGAAACCCGCGTTCGGAGTTCCGCCTTTAGGCGGCGCGGCGACCGAACCGCCTAAAGGCGGAACTCCAAACCATCGCATGTCCGCCGTCGCGGGGCTGACGCACGCGGCGGCGTTGTCGCAAGTGCCGCTGTTGCCGGACGAACTCGCCGCGCAAAAGGATTTGTTTCCCGAAGGCCGGCTCGACCAGGATTTGCAGCAGGTGGATTTGCGCGAGCGCAATTCGTGGCGGCTGCTGCTGGCCGAGGTGCCGGCGGTCGAGTTGCTCGAAGTGCAGCTCGTGAACGCCATCGCGCCGTTTATTTTGAATGCGCGGCTGAAGCCGTTGATGTTGCGCACGCCGGAACGCGACAAGCACATCGTAAACGTGTCGGCGGTGGAGGGGCAATTTTACCGGAAGTTCAAGACGACCCGGCATCCGCACACGAACATGGCGAAGGCTGCGTTGAACATGATGACCCGCACGTCGGCGACGGATTATCACGCGGCCGGCATCCACATGAACAGCGTGGACACGGGCTGGGTGACGGACGAGGACCCGGTGCAGATTGCGGCGCGCAAGGTGCAGGAACACCGGTTTCATCCGCCGCTGGACATCGTGGATGGCGCGGCGCGCATCGTGGACCCGATCATCGCCGGCTTCAACACCGGCGAACACGTCTGGGGGAAATTTCTGAAGGATTACCGCGAGACGGATTGGTGAAATATTCGGCGGAAACAGTTTGAAAAGAAAAACAGTTTATTCGTGACCGCCATGCTGGCGCAGTAATTCCACTACATCCTTGAATCCGCTCTCCACCGCTTCGTGCAATGGCGTCTGACCGTCGCTGTTCTTGGCATTGACATCGGCTTTATTGGCCAGCAGCAATTCCGCCACATCCTTGTGACCCCAAACCGCTGCACCGTGTAAAGGCGTTCCGTCTTTTGAGTTGGCATTAATATCGGCTTTGTTAGCTAGCAGCAGTTCTGCTACTTCCTTAAAGCCACTAAACGATGCCTCGTGCAAGGGCGTCCGGCCGATTTTGTTCTTGGCATTAACATCGGCGTCATTGGCCAGCAGTAACTCCACCATATCCTTTTTGCCATTTGCTGCCGCCCTGTGGAGTGGTGTTACATCCCATTTATCTTTTGCATTTATGTCAGCTTTGTTAGCCAGCAGTACTTTTGCTACATCCACATAGCCGCCATATGCCGCCTCATGCAAGGGCGTTCGACCATCATTATCCTTGGCATTGACATCAGCTTTGTTGGCCAGCAGCAATTCCACCACATCCTTGTGGTTCCAAATCACCGCCCCATGCAAGGGCGTCTCACCGGCGTTGTTCGTGACATTGACATCGGCTTTGTTGGCCAGCAACAATTCCACCATTCCCTCGTGTCCCTGTCCTGCCGCAAAACGCAAAGGCGTCGCACCTCTGTTGTCCTTGGCATTGACATCGGCTTTATTGGCTAATAGCAATTCTACTACGTCCTTGTGGTTGTGGTCCACCGCCCAGTGCAAAGGCGTGTAGCCATTTGGGTCTCTGCTGGAAACCCAATCAGGATTGTTTTTGAGCAGCGTCTTGACCTTTTCCAAGTTGCCATCCTCAGCCGCAGCATGAATCTCGTAGCTACCAAAGGCGAGGTTGCTCCAAGCTAGCACAAGCAACGTGATGGCCGCGCGGCGAAAAATTTGGAAGATGGAGTGCTTAATCATGCCCGCGACTTTGCTTCCGTCCAAAACATTTGTCCAGCCAAAGGCGAGACGCTGCGTTTCACGGCGATTTCAACCATTGCGTCAGCGGCGGGCTGGCGGGAATCCAGCGGGCGTGAAGCTGCGGCGGCGTGGCCGTGGCGTCCATCATCAGGCTTTCGGCGAGATAGATGGTGCCGTTGCCATAATAGTAAACCGAGGGACAGAACATCAGGCCGGGCAGTTGGTCGCTGGTCATCTTGATGGTGTCGAGGTTGGTGACGCCGGTGAATGGAAACTCGGACAGCTCGACGGACGCGCCGTCGCGCAGGTTGCGCACGATTTCGGCCAGCAGCGCCGCATTGGTGGTGGTGAGATACGGATTGCGCCGGTCGGGCCGGTAGGCGGTCATTTCGCGGAAGGTGGCGGTGCGCCAGTCGAACGGCGGTTGTTTGATATTGCGATAGGGGACATACGCGGGCATCTCGGAACCGCAATCGCCGGCGACGTAGGCGGTGACCGGCTGGCCGGGAATCGCGCAGATTTTGCCGTCGCCAAACGCCATGCGCCCGGTGACGGGCTTCGGATCGCTTGTCATTATTTGCAAGGCGGATTCCTCGTAGTCGTTCACAAAAACGTCGTTGCCACATGTCAAGGTGCTGTGGCGATAACCGGCGTGCGACGAAGCCGATTGTTCCGAAGTATAAACCGGCAGGCCGGAGCCGTCCGCCGTCGCCTCCTGATGCCCGGCAAAAAAACCGAGCGCCAAGGCCAGTACCAGCGCCACGCCGATTACACCGAGCGCGAGAAGCGCGGCGGCGAGGATAAACCATTGTTTTTTAGTCATAGTCGGTTTTTAGGTGACCGAAAGGATTTTCGCCGCGCGGGTTTCGCCGCCAAGTTTCAGTTGCAGGGCGTCGCCTTGTTTCCTGCCCATGAGCTGTTTGCCGAGTGGCGATTGCGGGGTGATGACGAGGATTTCCTTTTTGTCGTGCAACACTTCCGTGCCGCCGGCGCGTGGGCCGAGGAAGTAAAATGAATTTTCGCCACCGTGCTCCAGTTCCACCAGCGCACCGATGTCAATGGCTTCGCCGTCGCCAAACCTGCGGACGGCCAGTTTTTCAAATTCGGCGATGGCGGATTCTATTTCCGCCGCCTGCCGGGACTGGCCGCGGGCGAGGTAGGAGGCTTCAAGACCGCGGGTGTCGTATTTGTCCTCGGCCTTGTTCTGCTCGTGCGTGGCTTCGGCGCGCGAAGCGTTCGCGGCGCGGAAATAAACCTGCAATTCTTCTGTGAGCCGGGCGATGATTTTCCTGATGATGGCGCGTTTGTTCATTACTTCACGTCTGCGACTGTATTTCGCCGTTCCCTTTCCGTCCAGATGACTTTTGGATTTCGTCCGCCGGATTCCGCTGCCGCAAAGCGCCAGAGGACTGGCGCAGTCCAAGACGCTTCGCGCATACGAGGGTTGTAGAAAATCGCGCCAGCGTCTTGGAGTGCGGCGGCCCTCCGCCGCTTTTCATCCGGCACTGGAGCACGCTGATGTTGCGCACACAACCGCGCTCCTCGTTCAAAGATACTTCGCCAGCAATGGCGCCAGTTCCTTCTTCGTTTTTGCCGGCCAGAATTTTTTATCGGTCAGGATCGCGTTGTTCAACGCGGAATGGCACGGCCAGTTCGGCACGGTCGGGATTTGCGGGATGGCACGGGCAACAATTTGTTTGGCCATGTCCGCGTTGCGATGGAGGTTGGCGATGATCATTTCGAGCGTGACGTGCTCGTCGTCCTTCCAGCAATCGTAGTCGGTGGCCATCGCCAGGGTCGCATAGGCGATTTCGGCTTCGCGGGCGCATTTGGCCTCGCCCAGATTGGTCATGCCGATGACGTTGAAACCGGCGCGATGGTTCAGGAGCGATTCGGCGCGGGTGCTGAACGCCGGGCCTTCCATGCAGACATAAGTGCCGCCGTTGTGCGCCTGCGCCCGGCAAAGAATGGCAATCTTAAAAAGAATTTGCCGCAATTCCTCGCAGATCGGATGCGCGAACGCAACGTGCGCCACGATGCCGCGTCCAAAAAAGGTGTGGGCGAGCGATTGTTTGGTGCGGTCCACAAACTGGTCAACGAGCAC
>DLMG01000400.1 GCA_002479245.1 Verrucomicrobia subdivision 3 bacterium UBA7542
CGGCCGAGCGCAACGGCGACAACACGCCGAACGAAATTCCGCGTTTCGAGCCGCGCAACGTCACGTGGACACATTACTACGGCGTGGAAGACACTTACAGCCGGATTGATTTCATCTTGCTCAGTCCGGCAATGGCGCGCGATTGGGTGACGAATGAAACTTACGCGCTGACGATTCCGAATTGGGGCGTCGGCTCCGACCACCGGCCCATCGTGGCGGCGTTTGAGGCGGAAAACAGATAAAATGGACTTGGATTCCCACGCGATTGTGTTAACGTAAATTCATGCCGGAACGCATTTCAATCAACCCGGATGTTTGCAACGGGCGGCCTGTCGTTCGCCGGACACGCATCGCGGTGCAGACGGTTTTGGAATTTCTCGCCGCCGGCGATTCTGTCGAAGACGTGCTCGAAGAATATCCGGGCCTCACGCGCGCTGACGTGCAGGCGTGCCTTGATTACGCCTCGCGCGTGATGGGCAACCATTTCTCCGTGGTGCAGACGGCATGAAGGGTTTTCTCTTCGACGAAAACCTGCCCGCGCGGTTGCGTTTTTCGCCGAAGCTGCCAATCGTTTCAGGTTCGAGCGTCGGCAAAATCCAACCGACTCGCCGGTTTGGAAATTTGCCAGGCGACGCGAACTGGTCATCGTCAGCAAAGATGCGGATTTCTCCGACCGGGTTATCATGCAAACGCCGCCCCCATGGGTTGTGCATTTGCGTTTCGGCAATCTTCGCAGAAATGAATTTCACGCCTTGCTTGCGCGCGTGTGGCCGCAAATCGAAAGGCTGCTCAAATCTCACAAACTCGTGAATGTTTATTCAGACCGCCTTGAAGGAATTGGTTGGCAATCACTGCCCGTGTTAAATCGGTTGCATCGTGCCATGGAGTTGATACGGAGAAAAACATTGCCGCAAGGGTTGCTCGGTCAGGCCATTGATTACACTTTGAAACGGTGGGAAGCGCTGACACGGTTCATCGAAGACGAAACATTGGAGATTGACAACAACTTGATCGAGAATGCGATTCGGCCCAGCGCCCTCGGAAAACGCAATTGGCTGTTCGTTGGGCATCCTGAAGCCGGGGAACACAGCGCGGTGATTTACACATTACTGGGTAGTTGTCGGCGATATGGGATCAATCCGTTCGATTATTTGAAAGATTTGTTCACCCGTTTGCCAGCGGCCAAGATCACCCAGATCAAGCGGTTCACACCGGCGGCGTGGGCCAGGGCCGATGCGAAGTAGAAACTAACAGCTCTGGCAGCTTGAATAAATCAGCACCCGGTCTGGTTCAACTTTCCGGTTTCAACTTCTGCGTCATCTCGCGTGCGTGCTCCCCAGCCGGATACATCACATTTGCCTTGACTTATTCAGGTGGCACTATAAAGTCATCTTAACAAAAGAATTAGCCAATGAAAACAACCCTTAAAACCTTGTTCCTCCTGCTCGTGCTGCCGGCTCTTGGAGCCCATGCCGGAGTGATCTACACCAACTTGCATTCGTTCAACAGCACTGATGGCGAATATCCCCAGGCCGGGCTGGTGCAGGGGAGCGACGGCAATTTCTATGGCACGACCTACGGCGGCGGCACGAGCGGCAGCTACGGCACCGTGTTCAAGATCGGCACCAACGGGGTGTTGACCAGTTTGTATACATTCGATTTCACTGATGGCGACAATCCCGAGGCGGCGCTGGTGCAGGGCAACGACGGCAATCTCTATGGCACGACTACCGACGGCGGCACCAACAACCCCCCTCTGGGCTATGGCACGGTGTTCAAGAGCAGCACCAATGGTCCGCCGACCAGCTTATATTCATTCGGCAACATCGAGGACGCGTATGGTGTGCCGCTGGATGGGGCCCGCCCGAGCGCGCCCTTGATGCAGGCCAGCGACGGCAATTTTTACGGCACCACTCCCTATGGTGGAACAAACGCAATTCCCGCCGGCACCGTGTTCAGAATCGGCACCAATGGGACATTCACGAACCTGTATTACTTCACCGGCGGCTCTGATGGCGATGCTCCCGAGGCCGGGCTGGTGCAGGGCCCCGACGGCATTCTCTATGGCACGACTTACGGCGGCAACAATGATCCCTATGGCAATGTCTTCAAGATCAGCACGAATGGGGTGCAGAACAATGTGTACACCTTCACTGGCGGCGCCGACGGCGCAAATCCGTATGCCGGACTCGTGCTGGGCAGCGACGGTAATTTCTATGGCACGACAACGAGCGGCGGCACCTACACCAATGGCACCGTGTTCAGGATCGGCATCAATGGGGGATTAACGACCCTGTATTCCTTCACCGGCGGCATTGATGGCGATGCTCCCTATGCCGGACTGGTGCAGGGCAGCGACGGCAATTTCTATGGCACGACAGTAAGCGGCGGCACCTACACCAACGGCACCGTGTTCAGCATCGGCACCAATGGGGTGCTGACCAGCCTGTATTCCTTCTCCACCGGCCATGATGGCCGGCATCCCTATGGCGGGCTCGTGCAGGGCCGTGACGGCAGTTTCTATGGCACGACTTTACAGGGCGGCGCGGGCAACGGCTATGGCACCGTTTTCCGGCTGACCGTAGTGCCGGGGCCGCCTCAACTGGCCATCACCTTCGTCGGGCCGGACAGCGTGGTGGTGTCATGGCCGGACACTGCCGGTTACACATTGCAAACGAACGGCAACCTGAGCACGCCGGGTTGGGTCGCTTATGGCGGCACGGTAACCACCGCCAACGGCACCAACAACACGACCATCACCCCGCCGACAGGAAAACTGTTCTTCCGGCTGGCGAATCCGTGAAGTCAAGCTCCAGCAAGGCTGAACCACCGCCTCGTGGACGGCAGCGGGAGAACCGCTCACCGATGCGCTGTGACGCCCGGCCAAGCCATCCTTTTCCCCGATCATCTGCCATTTTTTCCTCCAGTGCAATCGGGCTTATTTCCTATAATTCTGGCACGGTGTTCGCCCTCAACACCGACGGCACGGGCTACATGATCCTGCATATTTTCCTTGCCGACGCCGCAACTGACGATCATTCATTCCGGAACACATGCGATTGTAACGTGGCCGACCAATGCCCTCGAGTTCACCGTGCAATCCATCACGAACCTTGTTCCGCCGACAGTCTGGACAACCGTTTCCCCGCCACCGTATGCCGTCATATACACGAATAACGTGGTAACGAATACCATCTCCGGCACAAATCAGTTTTACCGGTTAAGCCTGTAGTTGGCCAAAGGCATCAGTTGTGGTGTGAGAGTGAAGAGGTAACGATTTTGGTTCAGCACCGCTTGGAGCATAAAGCGGATGATGTCAATGCGTGGCCCTTCAGCCGGATACGTTGCGTCATTCACTGAACATTCTGATGATTTCGTGGGAGAAATTACAGGGGGAGTCTTTTTGTTAATTATTGCCTTCCTCTTTGCCCTCGCTGCAAGGCATTGCAGCAAGGAAACGAAGTGAAACCGCATAATCGTAGTAGTCAAGTGGTGTGGAAGACACTTACAGCCGGATTGATTTCATTTTGCTCAGTCCGACCATGGCGCGCGATTGGGTGACGAATGAAACTTACGCGCTGACGATTCCGAATTGGGGCGTCGGCTCCGACCACCGGCCAATTGTGGCGACATTTAAGACGGAGAATAATTAAGGCGAGGTGTCTTCGGAAACGGAGGCCACTTTTATGTTCCGGCAAATCCCGGCGCGCGAATTTTCACGGGGATGGCGAACGTTTCTCCTTCTCCGTAGCGGCGCGTCGGCAGACCGCCGCAATCTTTTCCGCTTATTTTCAGATGGCGGCGCTCTGCCGAGACGCCGCTACGCCAAATCCTGCTTGTCACGCCGGAGTCAGATGAAGGCGGATGGGAGAGAGGCCCGGGTTGAGGGAGGTTGTTGAACTAATGTGATTGCTGCTGTTGTTGAATCGCTTTGAGCGGAGCCAGTGTCTGATTTGCGAGCCGGTGCAAAATAATCCAAACGATGATGAGTATGACTGTAACAAAGGCCAAACGGATGCCCAAACCTATGAGCGCCGCTTTCTGCCGGCGTTTGATGGTGGCGATGACCGGCGCGCCGCATTGAGGACAAATCCGCGCATGGTCGCTGACCTGTCCGCTGCATTCGTGGCATTTGATGCGGGCCATAATTCGAAGTGTTGGCTAGGTTTTATTTGGTTTTTTCATTTCATCAATCATCTTCGTCCAAAGATCGTTTGACTCTTGCATCGCTGACCTGTTCCAGATTGTCGCCGCAATAAACGACGCGGGTGTCGAGGAGGGGCGAGGGTTTCAGTTTGGTGGTAGGGCGCGTCACTCCGTGCGCGCCGTCGTCGGTTTGCGAGCCAGCGGCGGGCAAGGGACTGCCCGCCCTACCTTTCGCAGCGGCCTTTTTTGCCACGCGGCGGGAATAATTGTTTTCAAGCGGCTTGCAAATTCGCGTCGCTCTGATCAGGGCTGGAACCCAATGGGCCGGCAAAATACCGGCCCTCTCATCACAACTGTTCCGGGTGCGTTATCAAATCCGCGATGCGCATGAGCA
>DLMG01000180.1:0-18539 GCA_002479245.1 Verrucomicrobia subdivision 3 bacterium UBA7542
CTCACCTACCTGCGCAAACGCCTTGGCAAGGGCGCGACGCTGGTAAATGAAAAGCAGGAAAAAGCCGTGGCGGCACCGGCGAAGTAATTCCGCGAATTAATTTCACCCCGGCGGGGCTTCGGCCCCGCCTTTTCGTTTCAATCCGGAACCCGCATTTATTTGTTTGAATCGCGCGCTGCCGCCAGGACCGCGAGCTGTTCTTTCACAAATTGCCCGAATATCGTCGGCTCATATTGCCAATTTTTAATCAACGTCGGCCCGGCGGTGGTGTGCAAATCCCATGCGGTCCAATGAAGATCATGCTGCCGGGCGTAATCCATCAGATGGTGCGCGTATTTCAAATTATTCGTGCTGTTCATGCCGCGTCCGCCAAAACCCCATTCACCAATATACACTGGAAATTTTTCGCTGACCGCGCCGAAATAGTTGTCCCAATTCGTGCCTTTGAATGGATAAGGATGCGTTTCATAAACCAAATTTGTGCCTGCAATCGCATACCCTTGCAACACGCCGCTCAGATCGTAGCCCCAATCAAGTCCGCTGACCGTCACCAGGTTGGTTGCGCCGGTCGCGCGAACCGTGTCGTAAAGTTTTTGCATACCCACCGCTTCGTAAATGACTATTGCCTGGCTGGGGTTCCAGCGCGCCGGTTTGTCCGTGGCCGTCCCGCCATCGCGCCAGACGGCAAAGGAAACGTCGTGCGGTTCGTTGTAAAGCCCGAAAATCACATTCGGCTGGTTTTGGTAACGGGTGGCCACGTCGTGCCAGAAATCAATCGAACGTTCATCCGGCATGTTGTGCTGACCGAGTTTGCCGCCTTCGTTGATCCATTTGCCGCAATCCGACCAATGCAAATCCAGATCAATATAAACCCGCGCCGTCGCACAAGTGTCCACGATATGATCCACGAGAGTGCGATAAGCCGCGCCGCCGTCCGTCCGATTCGTCATTTTGCCAAACCAGCGATCCTGGGCCAGCGGCAGGCGGATGAGAGTCACCTTCCAGTCATTGATGGCCCAGCTCACGGATTTCTGCACGTGGTCGCCGCCGTTGGTCCATTCGAGCGAGGCGATGTTGACGCCGTAGAGCCAGACGGGTTTCCCGCCGGCATCAAGCACCTTGTTCCCCTCCGTGTGCAGACACATCGGATCAAGTTTGCGATTAAACGGGCGGGTTTGGCTCGCCACCAGTCCACTCCGTCCGGGTCCGCCAACCTTGATCGAACTACACGACAAGGTCAACACCAGCGCCACCGGCGCCCATTTGAGAAGATTCAGTCTTTGCACGAAACGAAATTAACAAGCCGTCGCAGCATCCACAAACTCAAACTTCCCGCAACGCCGCTTGATGAATTTCCAGGGCGCTCGCGCCAAAGCAGACCAATGTCATCTGCTCCACCGATCGGTTCCGTTCCAAAAAATCCTTCGTCTCGCGCACGGCAATCCGCGCCGCGCGGTTCATGGGAAAACCATACGCGCCGGTGCTGATGGACGGAAACGCCACGGTCTTGATGCCGTGCTGGACGATAATTAATCTGGTTGAGAAACGACCACTTCCTTTCTCCAGCAGCCAGCCTGAGTTTTGTCACCCCCGCCCGCGGCGGTGTGAACAACCATCAATGTGCCAACGCCGCCGCCACAGTTTCCTTGATTTTTGGGCCTCGCAAATCGGCCGCCAACACTTTGCCATCCGGGCCAATCAGGAAAATCCTAGGAATTCCAAATACTCCGTAACTGGGCGTAACCAAGTCCTTCGACCACTCACCCAGGAAGACCTGTGTCCATCCGATGCTGTTATCTTTCACAAACTTTTCAGGCGACGCACGTTCCGGATCAAGACTTAGACTAATCATTACCAGGCGCGTATCTTTGCCAAAAGTATCGTAGGTCGCTTTGAGGTACGGCATTTCCCCGACGCACGGGCCGCACCACGTCGCCCAAAAATCCAGCACCACATATTTGCCGCGAAAATCGGAAAGTTTGAGCGGCCGGCCATCAAGAGTTTTGACGCTGAAGTCGGGAGCCACATCGCCCGCTTTCAGGTCCACGGCAGCTTTGAGCATGACCTTGCCGATGTCAACTGGCGCATCTCCGTCATCCGTTCCGGCTGGAATCGTAACATGAACTTTATCCAGCTCGGCCAACACTTTATCCTGGTTCCGCCAAATCTTGGCATTCATCCAATATTCGCCCGGCTCGCACATTTCCCCAATGAAGGAACCGTCCGCATGAAACTCGAACAGGCAACTTGTGACTGCTTTGACATATTGGCGCCTGGCATCTGTGTTACGCCAATCCTGGTAGAATTTGGTCCTCTTCTCAATCGTGTCAATTTCCTTAGGCGGTCTGGGCATAAATTTGTTCACATCCATGCCGGTCCAAAGGTTGCCCCAACAAGATGTCAGATCAATGTTGTTGGGCAATCCGGCGCCCAGCTCAATGTGACCGACGACCGTCCGTCCCTGAGTTTCAATTGTCACGCGCGTCGTTTCACCCGGTTTTACTTCCACAGGATAGAGGAGGCTGAACCATAAATTTGGCGGATGCGCATGGACTTCCGAGAAGCCGACTTCCATGGGCGGAACATGCTCAAAAACGAAACGGCCTTGTGCATCGGTCGTGGCTTCGTCTGCTTGCCGGAACAAATTGAATATAAACGGCGGGCATAAATCTTGAATACACATCCAACTGAGTTCGCACCGGAGACGTTGACCGGTCAGGGGACGATTCCGGTTCATTCTGACGCCATCGACGCGGCCCCAGGGCCGCACGACCATCGTCGGATGGTTTGCCAGATCAAAGGTCTGCGACAAACTGAAACCTTTTTCATTCGCGATCACCAGAAAGACGTTCTCCTCACCTAACGGAATAGTGAACTGGCCGGCCGCATCGGTTTGCAGCCGTTTGCTGCCGCCTTTAATGGTTGTGCCCTGCAAAGTAGCGTTGGTGGAAGAGTCAATACAGACCACCGTCACATCAGGCACCGGTTTGCCTTCGGGTGTTGTGACGTGGACAGTGAGCGTCTTTGCCGGTTTCGTGGCGGACTCGCCCGTTCCTTCGCCGGCTTCGGCTCGGGGAGACGCGTTAAGGACCAAAGCTAAAACTAACACCAGAGCCACCGTAACATTCAAAGCAATCATGATGGGTAATTGAGTAATCATAGACCGAAATTCGGCCTCAGGCTGCGTTTCATGTAAATTATTGACAGAACAAAACCGCTGACGTCACGGGAAAAGCATTCAATTCTCGCAACGTTACCTTTTCACGCCATGTGCCAGCTCAGACGGACACGAGCCAGCGGCTCGAAAATTTGGGCCACAGGCCCAACGCTACAGCAACTCCGCGTCCGCCAACGCCGTCTGGTGGATTTGCAGCGCATTTGCGCCGAAACACACCAGCATCACCTGCTCCACCGATTGGTTCCGCTCCAGGAAATGTTTTGTCTCGCGCAAGGCAATCCGCGCCGCGCGGTTCATGGGAAAACCATACGCACCGGTGCTGATGGACGGAAACGCCACCGTCTTGATGCCGTGCTCCTCAACGAGCGCGAAACAACTTCGATAACAACTCGCGAGCAGTTCATCCTCGCCGTGCTGGCCGTCGTGCCAGACCGGGCCGACGGTATGAATGACCCATTGGGCGGGAAGCTTGTACCCACGTGTGATTTTGGCCTGACCCGTCGCGCAACCACCGAGCGTGCGGCACTCCGCCAGCAACTCCGGCCCGGCCGCACGATGGATGGCGCCGTCCACGCCGCCGCCGCCGAGCAACGACGTGTTGGCGGCATTCACAATCGCATCCACGCGCTGTTGCGTAATGTCGCCTTCGACAATTGCGATGCGATTAGTAAGCACGTTCACTAACTAATCTGAGATTTTCAAGCTTAAACCATTTTACCCCAGATAATTCAACCCGTTGCCCGCGCCGGTGAAAGACTTTCCCTGTTACCGGGCGCGAACCAGGTGCAAGTGGCCGTTTTCTCCAAGCACCAGCGGCAATCCAAGTTTTGCATTTTCCGCGCGGACCTGGCGGGCCACACGGCGAAACGCCCGGCGCGCCGGCGCGATGAAATCATCTTTCTTGTGATGTCCGTTTCCATTCTTCATGGCATTTGCAATATAGCTTTAAGTTGGCTTGCTGGACAAGTCCCGGATTCGGCCATTAAACGCGGTGGAATATATTGATTGTCCCAAACCGCCCAGCGATCAGCCAGCGGCGCATAGTCACGGACAAAATGTTGCAAACTGCGGCCAAAACGCCTGCGGATGTCGGCCAGCGGAACATCATGTCCGCCTTTCTTCACGCGTTCATGCACGCGGGCGATAGCAATCGTCGGGTTGGGCAGCCAAAGATAATGAAGATGAACCCGAAAGCCTGCGCGTTTGGCACGTTTCAACAGACCAATGTGAGTGGCGCCGCTCAACGTGCTTTCAAAAGGCGAAAGTTTCCCGTCTGGCAACGAACGTACGGAATTCAACGAGCAACAAACGCCCGGCTTTGATGGCCGCCGCTCTGGTGTTCAGTGGCTATAATCCCTGCGCAATTAAATCAGCGTTCAGGAAGTTGAGGCATTTGGCCTCGTGCGGAAGGAATTGTTTCGCAAACGTGGTCTTGCCTGCGCCGTTGCAGCCGGCGATAAGATAAATGGTGGGCATTCCTTCACCCCAGATGATTCGCCACGTCGTTCGCGCCGGCGACGATTTCCTCGCGTGACTTCAGATTGCGGATGCGCACGTAGGAGTCGCTCTCGAATTTCGCGGTGTAAGTGGCTTTCAATTCCTGTGCGCGTTTGAATTGTTTGTCCGATTTGGCGATGGTAAGCGAATACTCGACGGCGTATCCCGCCGTGCGCAAATCCTGCACCAGTTTGAGCGAATGGGCGCGGAGATTTTCGTCTTCGACCAAAATGAAAACATCCACGTTCGCGTCGAATTTCGGCAGCAGCCCGCGCGCTTTGAGCAGTTCCAGCAGCACCACGTCGCCCATGCCGAAACCGAGCGCGGGCAGGTTCACTTTGCCGCCGCTGATGAGCTTGACGAGGTTGTCATAGCGTCCGCCGCCCGCGATGGCGCGGAACTCGCCCTTGGCATCGAACGCCTCGAACACCGTGCCGGTGTAATACGCCAGCCCGCGGATGACGTGGTAATCCACCTTCACGAAGTCGCGCAGGCCGCGCGCGGCGAGATTGTCCAGGATGCTCTGCAACTCCGCCGTCGGTTTGCCCGACTGGATGAACGTGTTCACCGCGTCGAGCGAAAAACCCAGTGCCGTGAGTTTCTTTTCGTTCTCTTCCGGCGACGTGCGCTCCAGTTTGTCAATCGCCTGATAAAATTCGTATTCCCGTGCGGCATCTCCCCTGCCCTGCTTGAAGAAATCCGACCACGCATTGCGGCTGCTCAGGCGGATGACAAAATCCGATTCGGTCAATCCGAACGACCGCAGCGTATCAATGAGCAGCGCAATCAGTTCGGCATCCGCCGCCGGATTCGTCTCGCCGATGAGGTCGGCGTTGAATTGGAAGTGTTCGCGCAGCCGGCCTTTTTGCTGGCGTTCGTAGCGGAACAATTGCGGGATGGCAAACCACTTGATGGGCTTTTTATAATTGCGTTCGTGCGCGGCGACCATGCGCGCGAGCGTTGGCGTCATTTCCGGGCGCAAAGCGATGGCGCGTTTACCCTTGTCAGTGAAGTTGTAGAGCTGGCCGACGATTTCTTCGCCGCTCTTGGTGGTAAAGAGATCGAGCGGTTCAAGCGGCGGGCCGTCGTATTCGCGAAAGCCGTAGCGGCGGGCCGTGGTCCGCCATTTGTCGAAAATGAACTGGCGGGCGTCAGCACTCCCGACATCGGAATGCGGAAGCGGTTCGGGATAAAAATCGCGGAATCCGGGTAATCGTTCCATGCCCGGGATGGTAAGAGAAATTTTTTAATTAGGAAAGCAGGAAGCTGGGCGCACCTCGACACCATCACCGGAACGCCGGATTTATCCGGCAGCAACACGCGCCGGTTGCACACCTGCCGGATGAATCCGGCGTTCCTCGCGGACGCAGCATCGTGCATGGGTGGCAGTGTCCGGGGCGTGTTGCCCAAATGGAACGGAGCGCGGGTGGCCCACCCGCACCAGCCTGGATTGCCGAACGCGCTGCGGCTGAGACTCCGATAAACTCCGATGAATCGCGAGCCGGTCGCGAGCAGGCAGCCGTGCTCCGCTGTCTCCAAAATGATTTGGGCAACACGCCCTCAAGTTGCGCCCTAGGAAGCTTGGCCGGGACGCTGCGGCGCGCTGGCCCTGCCTCTAAGTTTGCGGCGCCAATTTCTGGGGCGTGAGCTTGAGCACGTCGGCCCGCATTTCCTTGCCGGCCTTGAATTTTACCATCGCCCGCGCGGGAATCGGCACGTCGGTTTCCGGCGCGTTGGGATTGCGACCGACCCGGGCCTTGCGGATTTTGATTTCGAAGACGCCGAAGTTGCGCAATTCCACCTTGTCGCCCTTGGCGAGCGCCTCGGCGATGTAATCGAGCGTTTTTTGCACCACGTCGAACACCTGCTGCTGGACGAGGCCGGTTTCACTGCTGATGCGAACAACCAAGTCACGTTTTGTAAGAGTCATAATTTTTTATCGGGTTTTTATCAGGTTAAATTAATTATCATTGAACTATACGGATTGTCCAGAAGTCGCTGGCCAGATTATCGTCGGTCACATAGGCATAGGGCAAGGTAAAATAACCCTTCATGCCCCATTTGCCGCCCCACGAGTTGCGAACGACGAACCACTGCCGGGCATCGTCGTAACCGACGCCGGCAACGGCATGGCCGCCAATGGCTCGCTCGCCGGATTTCGGCAGCGACGCGTGCCCGGTCCGGGCCACTTGCGCGCTTTCAAAACTTTCGTAAACCGTGAATCCGAACACGAACGGATAGCCCGACGCAAGGCAACCCTTGAGCTGGCTGAGAATCGGCGTCAGGCGCTGATACAAAATGGCCCGGTATTTCAGCGCGTCAGCGTAGCATCGGGGCGCCGGCCTGGTTTTGAACCGGGCGATGACATAGGGCCACTCGGTTTCCGGACAATCGCCCTGCTTGGCCACGCTCTTGATGCCGTCGCGAATTTGCGCGCCGCTGTCGGAATCAATCGTGTGTTCGATGGCGCGTTCGTTGTAATAAATGAACAGGCGCGACGGCGTGAAAATCTGCGCGAGCGTTTGCTTCATCCGGTCAAACTCGATGGCTCCGGCAATGGCGTTGGCGGTGCAATTGTGAACTCCAATTCCTTCTGCGGTGTAAGACCGGTCTCCTTCAACAGAAAGATTGAAAACCTGTCCTGAAAATTTTTCCTGATTTATGCTCCCAACCTTTCGCCAGCAGTGCGTTTCATCTTGCTCGACTCGATAGTTGTCCGACTTGGAGCAAACCTCAACCGTCCAACGCGGTTGTCTCATTTTAACACCTCTGCTTTGGGTCGCTTTTCCCCAATTTATTGACGGTCTATGACCAATGGCAGTCGCTATATTGAACATTGAAAGCGCAAGATCGTGTGAAATGGAAACTCCAGAATCACCCCTTCTCTTGTTTTTCCAGCCGTCACCGTCCATCCACCCGCCAAACATCGCTTCCATGAAATTAACGGGAGCACTCGCAATATCAGGATGAAGTCTTTTCATCCCCGCTCCGGTGGAACAAAGGCTTTCAAAAAACTTGGCCCAAGCCGTCCCGTAAACGATCACCTTGACGGCACTGTTTCCGCGCATTTGCGTTCTTGCTTCAACGCCAAGCTCTGACTTTAAAAGAGAAATCAATTCTTCAACCAGAGTGTCCCTTTCGTCATATCCTAAAGTCCAAACCACTTTGCCCGAATCGGTATTCCCTTCCGCCAAAAATAACCCAACGATACGCCCGAATGCAGGCGTCAGTTTAATGGTGTCTGGAATTGCTGTAACCGTCGCAATAGCAGAAGCCCTGCCCATAACGCCTGAATAATTTCGCTTTCCAATTCCCTTGATGCGTTGCCTCCAAGCAACGTGAGACTCGGTGTAAATCACGTCGCTTTGTTTTGGAAGGTATCGAGGGATTGCAACAAAATCGTCTGGTTTTAATTCTTTGGCTTTCACATAACCGCGATTCTTCGTAAGCACGGGGTGTTCAGGGGTAAGCCGAAGAAAATTATGGCCCCAAAGCTCTAAACGAATAACATCACCGATAAAATCCCTGCCCCTAATGGAAAGAACACGACCAATCCTGCCCTCTGCAGTGAGAACTTTTTCCAGAGGGCGAACAAACTCTATCGGTCGGTTGGTTCCATCTTCCATCCTCACTCGTGTTCCAGGCGGAAAACAACTGCCGAGCTGGCCTTGATCATAGACCGGCGGGCATTGCGGGCGAAGGTCAACTTTGGCCGGCAATACGCCGGCCAGTTCCACCGGTGCGGCGTAAAAATGGTCGCGCTGATCCGGCAAATCGGGCAGCCAGCCGTAACGAGCAATCTTGTAGCTCATAAGTTATGTTGCCGCTTCTTAAATCAAACGCTGTCTTTGAATTATTGAAGTTGACCGGACTTGTCCACAACAAAAGCGAAATCGGTTGAACCGCGTCCTTGGGCACTGCGATGGGAACGCCGTCCCGCTCGAAGCGGGACGGCAGCGGGCGCGCAGTGATTAAATGTTCTGCCGGATAAATCCGGCATTCCTGCCGAAACGATGCAATCTGGCTTGTCGTGGTGTCAAGGGCGTGTTGCCCAAATCGATTTCGGTGACGGCGGAGCGCGGCTCTGTGAGCCGCAGCACGTTCAACCGTTCGAAAACCCATGGAATATCCTGCGCCCGTTCGGCTCTCCGTGCTGCTGCGGGTCGCAGACCCGCGCTCCGTTCCATTTGGGCAACACGCCCTCAAGATGCGCCTCCAAACTGGCACTTAAATCTTTACAGTTTGGGCGCGAATTCGCAGAGTATGCGTGTGATTGAAAGCAGCTCAAGGGTTCAACCGGCGCAGTCGTCTCCGGTAACCCGTTTGCAAACGGATTTTGCCCGGGATTTGGAAACCGCCATTCTGCGGGCGCAGAAAAATCTGCTCCATTTGCAGCGGCCGGAAGGCTACTGGATCGGCGAATTGATGGTGGATTCCACGATCGTCTCGGATACGGTGGCCTATCATCATTGGAACGGAAAGGTAGATCCCGAATGGCAGCGCAAGGCGGTCAATCACATCTTCTCGATGCAATTGTCCGACGGCGGCTGGAACATTTATTACGGCGGCCCGTCGGAAGTGAATGCCACCATCAAGGCCTACCTCGCGCTCAAACTTGCCGGCGTGCCCGTTACCGACCCGCGCATGCTCAAGGCGCGCGAAATGGCGCTCCACCTCGGCGGCGTGCCGCGGATGAACACGTTTTCCAAATTGCATCTCGCGCTGCTCGGACTGTTTCCTTGGGAATACGTCCCGACCATCCCCTGTGAAGTGATGCCCCTCGGCAAATGGTTTCACGTGTATTTCTGGGAGATGAGCAACTGGTCGCGCGCCATGCTCGTGCCGCTGGCCATCATCAACCATTTCAAGCCCATCCGACCGGTCAAGGTGGATTTGGATGAGCTTTATCCCGAAGGCATTCACGAACGCGACCTCGCGCTCGCGCCCGATCCGGAGACGATTTCGTGGCGCAATTTTTTCCTGTGGCTGGATCGCCTGCACAAATTCGCGGAATGGTTCGCCGAACACAAAATTCATCCCTTCCGCAAACACGCGCTGAAAATCGCCGAGCAATGGATGCTCGAACGTTTTGAAGGTTCGGACGGTCTCGCGGCAATTTTCCCCGCAATACTTAATTCGCTCATTGCGCTCAAGGCGCTCGGTTATCCGGACGACCACCCGCAAGTCATCCGCGCCGCGCAGGAATTGAAAAAATTGGAGCACGAAACCGACCACGCCGTGCGCATCGAACCGTGCCTCTCGCCGGTCTGGGACACGGCCATCGTCGCCATCTGCCTGCATGAATCCGGCATCCCGGAAAATCATCCGGCGTTGAAACGGTCCGTGGAATGGTTGATGACAAAGGAAATCCGTTTTCGCGGCGACTGGATCCACAAAAATCCGGCGGCCGTCGAACCGAGCGGCTGGGTCTTCGAATTCAACAACCAGTGGAATCCAGACGTGGACGACACCGCGATGGTGCTGCTCGCGCTGCGAAAAATTCCGACGGACGACCCGGATAAACGCGACGAATGTTTCCAGCGCGGCTTGAGGTGGATGATGACGTTCCAGTGCAAGGACGGCGGCTGGGCGGCATTCGACAAGGATTGCACCAAAAACATCCTGGAAAAGGTCCCGTTCGCCGACCACAACGCCATGCTCGACCCCGAATGCGCCGACATCACCGCGCGCATCCTGGAATTGCTCGGTTACGAAGGCTGGAACCCCGACCATCACCAAATTCGCGACGCGCTGGATTACATCCGCGAGCAGCAGGAAGAGGACGGTTCCTGGTATGGCCGCTGGGGCGTGAATTACATCTACGGCACGTGGCAGGTGTTGCGCGGGTTGCGCGCGATGAACCTGGACATGCACCAGCCGTGGCTGCTCAAGGCGCGCACGTGGCTCGAAAGCGTCCAGCACAAGGACGGCGGCTGGGGCGAACGTTGCAACACCTATGACGATCCGGTTTTCAAAGGCCGCGGCCCCAGCACCGCGTCGCAAACCGCCTGGGCCGTCATGGGGTTATGCGCATTTGACGATCCGGACAATCCCGCGCTCAAACGCGGCATCGAGTATTTGATTCGCAGGCAAAATCCCGACGGTTCCTGGACGGAAAAAGAAATTACCGGCACCGGTTTTCCGAAGGTTTTCTATTTGAAATACGACATGTATCGCAACGCCTGGCCGCTGCTCGCCTTCGCCACCTATCGCAAAATCCTCGAACGCGCCAACGTTCAACGCCAGGGCAGCGTTGATGGCCAGCCTCATCCGGGCATGGACAATTCGCCCAGCACCGCTCAAAAACAATCGCTCTGGCAGCCAACGTAAGGAGGCTCATTTCAGGAGCAGGAATCGGAATGAAAAATATGAAGAACAGATGGATAATGATAGCGGGGGTCATCACAGCGATGGCCGTAACAAGCGTTCAAGCAACTCCGATCACGGGTGGAATCTCTCTCTCAGGGGATTATACCGTGAATAATGGTGGTAATTTGAATATAGCGACCGCCTTCACCAGTTTTACCGGGGTTGAAGTGACGAGTATGGGAGGGAGTTACGTTGGAGCAGGCATTACCATGTACACGCCAGGCAGCGTTACAATGAACGCTTTCAGTTTCAATCCATTTCCAGTACTGGGGTTAAGCCCGCTGTGGACGACAACCGTGGGTACTCTCGCTTCCTTTGACTTGTTCTCGCCCATCTCGGTTGTTCAGGGTAGCGACGCACTTACCCTTAGTGGGGTGGGAATACTGCATTTGGCTGGCTATGATCCAACTCCCGGGACGTGGGTATTCACAGCAAATCAGGGAGGCGATTCATTCTCGTTTTCACTGTCCTGCGCTTCCGCCAATCCGACAAACTTTCCTAATATCAGCAAGCAGCCCGTCAGCCAATTCGTTTCAAGCGGTACATCCGCCTCTTTCAGTGTCACGGCATCTGGGGCTCAACCTTTACGTTACCAGTGGCAGTTCAACGGGCAAAACATTTCCAATGCAACCAATGCCACTTTGAATTTGAATTCGGTCACGGCGACAAATTCCGGAGGCTATTCCGTCGTCGTGTCTAATCCGTATGGTTCCGTCACCAGCTCAACGGCTGCTCTAAAATTATTGGCCGTTGACACCACCGTTCCGTGTTATCTGATGACGGCGACGCCCTTGCCGGACAGACAACCCGGCAAAAATAATCTCGTGCTCGTGACGCACGGCTGGGCACCCGGTTCGACAGAGCCTCCACCGCCACAATGGGTCTCGGATTTGTGCAGTAATTTACAAACGCGAGTGCCGAGTGACTGGCAGGTCGTTCCCTATTTTTGGGTTGACCAAGCCTGGACGTATCCGGGCAATATGATTTCTCTGGAAAACAGCGTTCTCGGCAACGCGCAAAATATCGGCACGCAAATCGGCAGGCAAATTGACGAACAAGGCTGGCAGCACGTTCATCTCATCGCTCACAGCGCGGGTTCGGCATTGATTCAATCGGCGGCGGATGCCATTCGCAGCGAAAATCCAAGCATCGTCATTCATACGACTTTTTTGGATCCTTTTCTGGGATTAGACGGTCGCGGAGTTTCTTGGTATGGCTCAAATGCCGATTGGTCGGACAATTATTACGATCAAGACGCGGCGACCGGCGTGTTCACGCAAGGAGGATTACCAAACGCATACAATGTTGACGTAAGCTGGCTCTATCCGAATTACACGAAAGTGCCATACGGTATCATCGGTCAATATGTGGCTTATGCCACACACGATTGGCCGCATGATTTCTTCAATGAAACGGTCACAAACATTTCAGCTTCATGGTGCGGCACGAATTATGGTTTTGCTTTGAGCGAGGAGGGCAGCCGGTGGTCAGACACGACGAGCGATACGCCTGGAAATGTTCCGCTCGTTCTTTGCGGCTCGTCTTGCGCCGTTCCGGTTCAAACGCAACCAATAGTTCTTTTCGACGTTGTGGATGTTGTGGAAGGGGCGTGGAGCGCCGGTGCAACTTTGGTTGGCAACGCCGGATTTATCTTAAACAGCTCGGTATCTGTATTTTCGCCTAGTGCAAAATTTCAGCCCAATGGTTCGCCAATTCAGCCGGCCATTTCGACCAATAGCACCGGCACGACTGCATGGCTGGCTGCGGGCTTGACGATTACCAACGCGGTAAATTTCATCCAGTTTGACGCGGCATTTACCGACACGAACAATGCGGAAGGGTTGCTGACGGTTTTGTGGGACACGAATCAAATCGGCACGGTGGATGAGCGCGTCGTATCGCCGGACTTGCAGACTTACCGATTCTTTTTACCGAACACGGTCACAAACGGCGTTTATGTGCTTGGCTTCCGGCTTGATTCGTTTGACAACACTTCATCAAGTATCACTGTGACCAACGTGGTGACTGGATTTGTCGGAATCACCACGCCGCTTACGCTCGGCATTTCGATAACAAACACCACCCCGCTTTTGCAACTGACTGGCGCATCCAATTACAATTACCTCGTGGAAAGTTCAACGAACCTTGTTGATTGGACGCCGACAGCTTTGCTCGTGAACTCGAACGGCATGATACAATTCACCGATACCACCGTGACCAATTCGAGCACGCGGTTTTATCGGGCGGTGCTGCCGTAGCTTGAAGAATCGGGTCAACGTGCGCGTGCAGTGCAATAGAACAAGCATCGCGCCGCTGATCCAGTCAGTCCAGTTTGACTGCTTGGTTCAGCATGGCGGGAGTTAAACATCAATTCCGAAAATCAAAACCGGGATGTCAATGTCCGCCTTGCCTCGTTTCTCCAAGTCCCAGACGAACTGCTCAAAATAACTAACGCCGCTGCTCATCTCATCAGCCATCGCTTTCACGGGAACGACCTCGATGCCGGTGTCAATGAATCCGAGGTTTCGGAAGATGGTCATCTTGGCTGCGACGTTATAAACCATAAACGAATATTTACCGAACTGCACCTCAACGCCGAGTTTACGCTTCACGAAATCCATTTCTCGAAACGCGCCTTTGCGCAGTTTTTTGGGCTTGTAATTCTTCACGTAAAATTCAGTTGGGTATTCGCATTTGACCCGAATCGATTTCCAACCCAATGGCCCAAGCTGCACCTTGAACGCTTCGTTCAGCGCAACTGGCGAGTAGAGCATGTCGCCCGGCATTGTCTTTTCCTCGCTCTCCTTCGTCTTGCAAGCCAACGCGTCAATCTTAGTAATGGCGCGCTCGACCTCTTTGCGAAGGTCGGCATATTTCCGCTTCACCACGGTTTCACCGTTGTTGAACGAGTAAATGCCGGCAATTTTCACAGAAGCTCCTTTTCGTGGCTGTCCCCGTTTTGTAACCACTGCTTGGGGATTTGGGAAACTTTTTCACGACCTGTTGGTTGGTGAACTGGTTTCCCAAGCTGCCGATAAGGAAGCGTGCCCGCGTAAAGAGACTTAATCCGTCGCTTGGCTTCGTCTATGTAAGCCGGCTCTTTGTCACATCCCATCGCCCTTCGATTGTGACGCAGTGCAGCCAAGAGTGCTGAGCCGACACCTGAAAACGGATCCAAAACCCAGTCATCTTCGTTGGTCATGCTGAGAACACAACGCTCAACCAGTTCGATCGGAAACTGGCAGGGATGAAACGTCTTTTCAGGATGATTTGCTTTCACGTTTGGAATCTCCCACAAACCCGTTTCCCACTCGTGCGCCATCAGCTTCCAAACGTCACTGGGATTTTTGCCGAGCGGATTGCCAGAAGGCAGGCCGTATTTTGGTCCTGTGAAATGGGTTTTGCCGGGATACTTCGAGGGCACACGAATCACGTCGAGATTGAAAGTGTAGTCTTCTCCCTTCGTGAACCAGAGCAAAGTTTCGTAGCGGCCTGAGAAACGAACCGAACAGTGCAGTCCATGCTCAAAGTGCCAAACGACACGATTGCGTAATTTGAGCCCAAGGCGTTTGAAAGTTGGATAAAACCAGATGTCGAGCGGGAACACTTCGGAATTCTCGACGTAGTTGCCAACCTGCCAACACAGCGACCCCGTCGGCGAAAGAACGCGAACCAGTTCACGCAAGATCGGATCGAGTGACCGCAGATATTCTTCCAAAGCCACCTGTTGCTCATACGCTTTGCCGATGTTGTATGGCGGCGATGAAATGATGAGTTTCGCGAAGCCGGATGGAAGATCGCAAAGCGTTTTGAGGGAATCACCTTGCGCCAGAACGATTCGTGCGTCCTCGTTAAACGTGTCAGCCACCGGCGGCATTTCGCTCCCGAGGAGCGGTCTCTGCATTTCAGTAGTTGCGGGCATAAGCTCTGTGCGTCTTTGAGACTGGCAAATTCTACGTCATCACGCAATCCCGCGTATTTTTCTGTGGCCATTTGCACGCAAAGTTGACAGGTTTGCCGCCGCCGACCATGCTGGCAACCGCCAATGCTTGAGCAAACCGTCCAGATCGTTTCCAACGAGCGCGATACCGATTCTTATTTTCGCCTCGTGGTGCGCGCACCGCGGATTGTCCCCCGGATCCAACCGGGTCAGTTCGCCCACGTCCGCGTGTTGCCGCTGAAGGACGCACTATTGCGGCGGCCGTTCAGCATCTTCCAAGTCGAGGGCGACACGTTTTCCATCCTCTACAAAACCGTCGGCAAAGGCACCGAGCTTCTATCGCAGATGCGTTCCGGCGAGGAACTCAGCGTAATTGCGCCGCTGGGCCATGGATTCACCGTCCCGAAGCGCGGCGGCGAGACTCCCCTGCTCGTCGCGTAAATGTCTTTGATTTTCTGGTAGAAATTCTTTTCCGAAGCGCGGATTTCCCGGATGCGCGCCGTCAGTTCGTCGAAATACTTCCCGCCTCCCTGTTTCAATCGCTCGTCATCCAGCGTGAACCCCTTCACGATGTATTCCCGCAATCGCTGCGTCGCCCAGATGCGAAACTGCGTGCCGCGCAGCGATTTTACCCGGTAGCCAACGGAGATGATGACATCCAGATTGAAAAACTTGGTTTGGTAATTCTTCCCGTCGGCGGCAGTTGTTAAGGATTCCTTAACAACTGAATCCGGCTTTAACTCGCCCTCGGAGAAGACGTTGCGAATGTGCATGCTGATATTTGGAATGGTCGTCTGGAACAACTCCGCCATCTGGCCCTGGGTCAACCAGACCGTTTCATTTTCCAGCCGGACCTCCAATTGCGTGCGCCCGTCCTCCGTCTGGTAAAGGACGATCTCAGATTTCTTTTCCAGTTCTTTCGCCATGTCCTTTTACGTTCTCTGTGTTCTTCCTGTCCACCGAAATCCCCAATGCGGGACGTAGGTGGATGCGGTTAAATCAAATCCTGTTGCCCCGGCTTGGGCGGCCTGCCTGCCGAAGCCTCGGCGCAGGCAGGCGCTTTGGGCAGGTTCTCCACCTGCAACGAGTACCCGCCTCAATGGTCTTGCCCAAGCCGACTTCATCGGCCAGCAACGCGCCTTTGGACAGCGGGGAATTGAAAGCAAAGAGCGCTGCATCTACTTGGTGCGGGTTCAAATCCACCTGCGCCCCGGCCACAGCGCCAGCAAGTTTCTCCATGCTGTCCGACGAGCAGCGCTTCGTCAGCTCGTGCGCAAAGTATTTGGCGTGGTAGTCGGTCAGGTTCACTCGAATCACTTTCCCATAACCCATGCAGATTGATGGGCATCGTAAGCCGTGGCGGAGCTTTCGCAAATGTTTTATTGGCAAATAGGAGACAGGAGTTGGGAGCAAGGGCAAAAGCGGAAAGCGTCAATTCTGCGTGCATCTGGTTTCGACACCTCAAAGTTGACAGGTTTGCGGCTGCCGACCATGCTCAACCGCGACAATGCTTGAGCAAACCGTCCAGATTGTTTCCAACGAGCGCGATACCGATTCTTATTTTCGCCTCGTGGTGCGCGCACCGCGGATTGCCCCCCGGATCCAACCGGGTCAGTTCGCCCACGTCCGCGTGTTGCCGCTGAAGGACGCACTATTGCGACGACCGTTCAGCATCTTCCAGGTTTCCGGCGATACCTTTTCCATCCTCTACAAAACCGTCGGCAAAGGCACCGAGGTCCTCGTGCGAATGCAAGCCGGCGAGGAACTCAGCGTGATTGCACCGCTGGGCCATGGATTCACCGTCCCGAAGCGCGGCGGCGAAACTCCGCTGCTCGTCGCGGGCGGCTACGGGATGGCCGCGATGTACCTGCTCGCGCAACGCTCGCCGCAAAAAGGCATCGTCTTCGTCGGCGGCCGGCGGCGCGTGGACATTTTGTGCGAAAAAGAATTCCAGTCGCTCGGCTGGGACGTGCGCGTGACCACTGAGGACGGCAGCCACGGCGAGAAAGGACTCGTGACGAAACCGCTGCAGGCGGAATTGAAACGCCGCACGAAAGGCCGAAAGCTGTTTGCCTGCGGACCAACGGGAATGTTGAAAGCCGTTGGCAAAATCGCCGAAGAATTCAAGGTGCCGGCGGAACTTTCCATGGACGAACATATGTGCTGCGGCGTCGGCGTCTGCCTGACCTGTGTGATTCCCGTCAAGGCCGGCGACGGCTGGGAATACCAGCGCACCTGTGCGGAAGGCCCGGTGTTTGATGCGCATCAGGTTGTGTGGGAGGCAGTCAAGTGAATTTTCAATTTATGCAAGGGACACATCCAACTCCGATAAATCGCGAGCAGGCACTCAACATCGAACATCCAACATCCAATTCCCGCAGTGGGTGGGCGAAGCCATTGGTTGTTCGGTGTTGGCTGTTGGATGTTGGATGTTCATCCATTTCTTCCTTCAGTCCGGAGGCGCATCCATGAATCTCTCCGTCAAAATCGGCACGCTGACATTGCAAAATCCGGTGATGGTGGCGTCGGGCACCTTCGGCTACGGCGTCGAATACGCGCAACTCCTCGACCTGAACCAACTCGGCGCAGTCGTCGTGAAGGGCATCCGGCTGCATCCGGTTCGCGGCAACCCCACGCCGCGCACGGCTGAGGTCGCCAGCGGCATGCTCAACGCCATCGGCCTCCAAGGGCCGGGTGTGGACGGGTTCATAAAAAAATACTGGCCGTTCCTCAAAAAATTGAAGGTGCCCACCATCATCAACATCTGGGGCACTACGGTTGACGAATACGCCGAGGTGGCGCGGCGATTCGACGCGCTCGGCGGCGTTGGTGCGCTGGAGATCAATGTTTCCTGCCCGAACATCAAGGAAGGCGGAGCGCAGTTCGGGACGGACGTAAAACTGCTCAAGCAGGTGGTGGCCGCGTGCCGGAAGGTAACGGAACTGCCGCTCATCACCAAGATGAGTCCGAATGTGGTGAACATTGCGCCTTACGCCCGGGCGGCAGCGGAAGCGGGCAGTGATGCGCTGGCGGTGACGAACAGTTATCCGGCCATGGCGATAGACATCGAGACCGGCAAACCGAAGCTGGCGAACGTCACCGGCGGCCTGACGGGGCCATGCATCAAACCCATTGCCATCAAACTGGTCTGGGAAGCGGCGAAGGTGGTGAAGATTCCGATCATCGGCATGGGCGGCATCCAGAACGCGGCGGACGCCATCGAGTTCATGATGGCCGGCGCGACGGCGGTGGCCGTGGGCACGGCGAATTTTTACGAGCCGCAGACGACATTGCAGGTGATTGCCGGCATTCGCGAGTTCATGCAGAAGCACGGCCTCCAGGACGTGCATGAAATCACCGGCAACGTACAAGCGACGAAATGAAATTATTCCTGATGATAACCGGAATAATTTGGGGTAGGGCGGGCAGTCCTCTGCCCGCCGCTCGTATGCACCATGACTGCGGCGCGCACGGAGTGACGCGCCCTACCAATGCCTGATTTATGTTCGAGCATCGCTCACAACCATTGTTGCCGCGCCGGCAATTTTACGCGCG
>DLMG01000180.1:18624-24509 GCA_002479245.1 Verrucomicrobia subdivision 3 bacterium UBA7542
TCGCGGTCGCGCTCGGCATTGGCATGGTTGGCTACCGCGCGTTTGAGTCAATGTCGTGGGTGGACGCCTTCGTTAATGCGGCGATGATTTTGTCCGGGATGGGGCCGGTGTCGTCGTTGCAAACCAATGGGGGGAAAATTTTCGCCGGTTGCTACGCGCTGTTCAGCGGTCTGGCGTTCATCACGAGCATTGGAATCGTTTTTGCCCCCGCATTTCACCGCTTCCTCCACAAATTTCATGTGGAAGAATCAAAACGCGAGCAAGCAAAAGACAAAGACACCGGCGCATCTTGAGGGCGTGTTGCCCAAACCAATTTCGTGAGCTTTGGGAGTGGGGCGAGCGTCCTCGCAAACCGTCATTCTGCGGAAAACACCGGCTCGTCAGTAGCCTCGCCCCACCCATACTGGTTTGGGCAACACGCCCTTGACACTGCCCCCAACGAGAGGCGTGATTCGGTAAGGAACGCCGGATTCATCCGGCAGTACGTTACATCCGTCCCGCGCTGCCGCATAAATGCGGCGTTCCGGTGGCAGTGCCAAGATGCCCCCAAAATACTCTGGTTTAGAGTTGAGCTTCACGCGCACGCCGGTATTCTCCGTTCGAGAAAACGCCATGAAATATTCGCCATCGGATTCCCGTTACCAAGGCATGCGTTACAATCGCAGCGGCCGCAGTGGTCTCAAGCTTCCCGCCATTTCGCTCGGGCTGTGGCATAACTTTGGCGGCGTGGACGTCTTTGAAAACGGCCGGATGATGGTGCGCCGCGCGTTCGATTTGGGCATCACGCATTTCGACCTGGCCAACAACTATGGACCGCCGCCCGGTTCGGCGGAGGAACATTTTGGGCGCATTTTCGGCACCGATTTGAAACCCTACCGCGACGAACTGATCATCTCCACGAAGGCGGGTTATTTGATGTGGCCGGGACCTTACGGCGAATGGGGTTCGCGCAAATATCTCGTCGCCAGCCTCGACCAGAGCTTGAAACGCCTGAAACTGGATTACGTGGACATTTTTTATTCCCATCGGCCCGACCCCGACACCCCCTTGGAGGAAACGATGGGCGCGCTGGATTTCATCGTGCGCAGCGGACGGGCGTTATACGCGGGCATTTCCAATTATCAGCCGGAGCCGGCCCGCCAGGCTGCGCAAATTCTTCGCGCGCTCGGCACGCCGTGCCTCATTCACCAGGCGTCCTACAGCATGTTCAACCGCTGGATTGAAGGCGGCCTGCTGGAGACGCTCGCGCAGGAAGGCCTCGGCTGCATTGCGTTCTCGCCGCTGGCGCAAGGATTGCTAACGGACAAATACCTTCAAGGTATTCCCAAAGGCTCGCGCGCTTCCAAACCCCACGGTTTTCTGCGGCCGGAACAGGTCACCCCCGACAAAGTCGCCAAGGCAAAACGGCTGGACAAACTGGCCAGGGCGCGCGGCCAGACTCTCGCCCAAATGGCGCTGGTCTGGGTGCTGCGCCATCCGGGAATGACCTCCGCACTGGTTGGCGCCAGCCGCGTCGCACAAATTGAAGACGCCGTCGGCGCATTGAACAATCTGACTCTTGGCGCCGATGAACTTCGGGAAATCGAGGCCATCCTGAAAAACTAAAGTACACAGGCCGGAAGCAGGGGTGCTCTAAAGTCCGGCGCAAGTGGTTGAGCGAAGGGGTGAGAAAAGCTTTTTCGACTCGTCCTCGTCGTCGTCCTCGTTCTCGTTCTCGACGATCCGCACCTGTTTCGAGGACGAGGACGAGAACGAGGACGAAATCAACCGTGAAGTTTTGCTTTCGTACCCAAGACATTACTCAGGGGACAAGCCACTTGCGCGAATGGATAGAGCAGCGCTGGGCCGAAGAGGCCTGTGCCACTATTCTGTTTTGCGCTTCGCGCGCGACGCGCTATTCTTTGCCCATGCTTTGGGCCTACACCAAGTATCACGCGCTGGGCAACGACTACATTGTCATTGACCCGAAGAACCTGCCGTCGCCGCTGACAACCGCGCAGGTCAAAACGATTTGCCATCGCAATTATGGTGTCGGCTCGGACGGCATTTTGCTCGGTCCCCTGCCCTCCAAAAAAGCAAAGTTCGCGCTCCGCATCTTCAATCCCGACGGCAGCGAGGCCGAGAAAAGCGGCAACGGCCTGCGGATTTTTTCGCGTTACCTGTGGGACAAGAAACTGGTCCGCCAGAATGAGTTTGCCCTCGAAACGCCTGGCGGCCTCGTGCAGGCCGAGGTGATGGACCGCGGCAAAACCGTGCGCGTCGAGATGGGCAAGGTCAGTTTCTGGAGCGACGAAATTCCTGTGGCCGGCCCGCGCCGCGAAGTCATCAACGAACCGATTCATCTGCGTGGACAGCAATTCACCTTTTGCGCGGCGACGATTGGCAATCCGCATTGCGTGCTGCCATTGCCGAAAATCAGCGCCGACCTCGCCCGACAAATGGGCCCGCTGCTGGAAACGCACCTGCGTTTCCCGAACCGCACCAACGTGCAATTCATGAAGGTGCTCGACCGGCGGAACATTCAAATTGAAATCTGGGAACGCGGCGCGGGTTACACGCTGGCCAGCGGCAGCAGCAGCAGCGCGGCGGCGGCGGTGGCGCACCGGCTCGGCCTGTGCGACCGCGAGCTTTCCGTCCACATGCCCGGCGGCGTCATCGCCATCGAGATTGGCGACGATTATTCCATTCGCATGACGGGCGCGGTGACAAAGGTGTCCGACGGGGTGATGGCGAAGGAAATGTTCAGCGCTTCGGTCGTGGCTGGATGACACACGGCCTGAACTGGCGGTGGCTTTTGGACTGCGCTGGCAGAGCGCAGCGGCGACAGCGCTTTTGTGGGGACAACCAAGACAACAGGCCTAATCCAAAGCGGCGTGGCGCTCCGCTTCCCGCCGCAGTCCAAAACGCGAAATTTCGTTCCCCGACCCTGTTCTCCACGCCACGGAGAAGCGATGGTATCACTTGCGCTTCCGGTCAGGCCATCCCAAACCATTTATCGTCCGCGAGCACCACCGAGGTTTCAATCTGACGATCGGGAATTGACCAGTACTTTTTGAGCAGCCGATCCTTTTCCGCGGGAGTCACCTTCCGAAAGCCGTGTTTCTCATAGAAGGCAACGGCCCATATTGCCGCCGCCCAGGTTCCAATCAAAATCGGCCGGGTCGTCGAGGCGCGCAGATGCTTCAACAAGTTGCCGCCGATGCCCTGATTCCGGAAGACGGTGCGCACATAAGCGTGCCGGATGAGCGTGACATCCTGGATCGGTTGAATTCCCATCACCCCGGCCAGTTTTCCGTCCAGCTCCATTCCCCAGAAAACCACACCCCTTTCCATCTGCTCCTTCAATTCGGCAAACGACATGTAGGGTTCATGCCAGCGGTCTTGGGGAATGACACCCTGGTAGGCTTGGGCGGCATCGTTGATAATTTCCCAAATCACCCCAAACTCGTCAGAGCGACATGGGCGTAGCCTCCCATTTTTCTTTGCCGTCACGGCTCAACCAATTACTCGACGGGCACGCCGAAGGCACTGGATGCCGATTGGACGGCATTGTTTTTTTCGGTTTGTTCCAGTTCCGCTCGTTTCCGGGCATCCTCCCTGGACTGCCGCACGGCATTCTCGGCCGCATTCAAAAGGTCGTTGACGTTTTTGGCCAGTTCCGGCGTGAAGGTGGGATGAATCACAACCAGACATCCTTCGGTCAGTTCCACCCCCACACCTTTTAACACCAGCGACTGTTGTAACAATCGCCGGATCTGTTCAAACACCGGAGCGTCAATCTGCGGTTCCGTGCGAAAAGCGACTTTGCGTTTGTCGGACAATTCCCTGTTAATGGATTTAATTTTCATAATCGTGCGAATGCGACTTACTGGAGCAAGCATGAACCACGCCAGGTTGTTGACGCAAGAATTAACATGAGTGTTCCCCGAAAACGGGCGCACCTTGATACTGCGAAAAGTCCAGTCACATCGTTCCGGCAGGAACGCCGGATTTATCCGGCAGGACGTTAAATCACGCGGGTCGCTGCCGCATGAATGCGGCGTTCCGCCGCAGTGCCCGGTTGCGCCCCCCGAAAACCAGGAAGTCGGGAGCCGGAAGCCGGATGACTCCCGATCATTTGGCCGGCTGTAATTTGCCGCGCAGGACGTGGATGAGGGCCTTGACGGTGAGTTCGATGAAGAGAAACGGCTTGACAATGAAGTCGTTGCCGCCGGCCATCATGGAGCTGGTGCGGCTGTCGAAGTCGCTGAGGATGGTAATGAAAACGACCGGAGTTTTCTTGTGCAAAGGCAGGTTGCGCAGCTTGGTGCAGAGTTCGTAGCCGGTCATGCCCGGCATGTCCACGTCAAGAAACACAAGGTCGAAGTTATTTTCGGTAAGCAGCTTGAAGGCGGCGTTCGGGTCTTCGACGCTGACAGACTGGAGCTGCGCTTTTTCGAGCGCGTAAATGATGGCGCGGCGGGAAACGGCCTCGTCGTCCACGACCAGAATGCTGGCAGGGGGAATTTCCTGTTTGTCGGGCCGTGTGCCGTGTTCAAACAGGAAGCCGAGAAAATCCACGGTGGCGGCGACGGTGCGCAGGGTTGAGGAGTTGATGTTTTTCGGATTTTCGTAGAGTTCCTTGAGCAAGGCCTCGAGCGCGGCGGCCAGATGTGCGATTGGGACGAGGCCGGCGATGCTGGCGTTGCCGTTGACCGCGTGGACGCGGCGGTAGAGTTCGTGGATGTGTTTGAGCTGCGCCACTTCGGTGTCTGACTTGATGAAACTTTGCAAACCGGCGCGCAAGGCAACGAGCGTGGCGGGCAGGCTGGCAATTAATGTTTTTCGGAGCTCGGCCTGAAATTCGGCATCCGCCTCGCTGACAACCGGGGCGGGTTTGGTGACCGGCACACCTTCAGTCTTCGGAAGGGCAGGCGAAACCACGCCGCCAACGACGGTGCGGCGTACCAGTTCCAACAGTTCCTTGGGCGGACAGTTGATTTTGGAGACACATTTCGTCGCGCCGGCCTTCCACGCATCCTGAATCAGGTTGGTCAAATAGGTGTTCGAAAAAACAATGATCGGCAGTTTGGAAAAGTCCGCTTCGCTGCGAATTTGCTTGATGACTTCGACGCCTGACATTTTGGGCAGCATGAGGTCAAGCACGATGACATCGGGCTGGAACGTGCGCATCATCTTCAGACCCGTCTCGCCGTCAAGCGCGACCTCGGCCTGATAACCTTCCACGGTGAGTTTGTTTCGATAAACATTCGAAACAATCTGGTCATCTTCGATGATAAGGATTTTTTTCATGAATGAGCGGCATCCGGCGGCGTAGCGGGATTCAACTGCGCCGCCAGAAAATTTTGAATGAGTTTGAATTCGCGCGCGGCCTCTTCGTAAACCTGCGCGGCAGTGGTCAGCGTGCCGGAAGCGCCCTGCTTTTCCAATTCACGGAGCAGCGGCACGAACCGCGTCATGCCCAGCGTGGCGCTCGCGCCCACGCAACTGTGCGCCACGCGGCGGACTTCTTCGGCTTTGTTCGCGCGCACGGCGGCTTCCAGTTGCGCCAATTGCTGGGTGGTCTGCTTGAAAAACAAGTCAACCAATTCGCGCAAACTGTCCGCGTTGCCGTCGGTCAAATCGTTCAAGCGGTCCATTTCCACCGGCAGCACTTCAACGGCGGGCGCGGGCGCGCCGGCTTTGGGTGAGGGCGCAGTTGGTGCCGCCGAAGTGGTTTCGTCGTTATTGATGGGGGGTGGTTTCATAAATGAACAGTGGCTGGTGTCGGCGCGGCGGAATTTAACTGCGCCGTCAGAAAATTTTGAATGAGTTTGAATTCGCGCGCGGTGTCTTCGTAAACCTGCGTGGCGCTGGTCAGCATGCCGGAGGCGCCTTGTCTTTCC
>DLMG01000227.1:0-2722 GCA_002479245.1 Verrucomicrobia subdivision 3 bacterium UBA7542
TTTTTTGATTTGCCGCTGGTGGTAAAGGCGATGAGCAGATCGCCTTTCTCGGCCAGGCCCCAGACCTGCCGCGCGAAAATTTCGTCGGCGCCGTAATCGTTGCAGACGGCGGTCATCAATTCGCCATTGGCCGTGAGTGAAATGGCCGGATAAGGCCGGCGGTCGGCGACGTAGCGGCAGAGAAATTCCGTGGCCAGGTGCGTGGCGTCGGACGCGCTGCCGCCGTTGCCGCACACGAGCAGCTTGTGGCCGGAGGTCAGGCAGGCCAGGACCATTTTTGCCGCGCGATTCAGCGGCTCTTCCAAACCCGTCAATCCGCGAAGCGTCGCGACGGATTCCTCAATCGCCCGCAGTAATTGTGTCATGCGGGAAGACTAGTTGTTGGCCGTTGAAAGAAAAGGCGAAATGAAGTATCGCTTGGACGTGACCCCGCAACGCCCGAACAAAGATTCAGCGTTCACCTTGGTTGAGCTTCTGGTTGTCATCGCCAGCATCGGGATTCTGGCGGCGCTATTGCTTGTGGCGATTGCCCAAGCCAATGGAAGAGCATTGCGAATTCAATGCGCCAACAATGTGCGACAACTTGGATTGGCTTTGCAGGGGTTTGTGACAGACAATCACACTTATCCGTTGTTGGTAAATCCGCATTCGGAAACGGTTGTGTGGGAACAAGCTCTGCAAAAATATGAACTTTCGCCAACTGATACCAATCGGTTTTCAAAATGGATTGAACAAGGCGTCTGGAAATGTCCGACTGCGAACAAACCGGCGAACTGGCCGGAACACACAGGATACGTCAGTTATGGTTACAATTGGTATGGTATGAGCGCACGAAAAGATACCAATTCGCTTGGACTAGGCGGGCATTACGTTTGGAACGCTTCGCGCTTACCCGCTCCAGCAGTGAATGAATCGGAAGTTGTTAGTCCGAGTGAAATGATGGCGATTGGCGATGGATTTCATGGAGGAAATGGCATTGTCGAAGATGGCGCCTGGGTATTATGGCGCAGCTTCGATGCAGAGGATATGGCGGATAGCACTAGAAGGAGTCATTCACGCCATCAAGGCAAAGCCAACGTGGTGTTTTGCGATGGCCACGTCGAATCACCGGCGCTGAAATTTCTTTTTGAAGACACCAGTGACGCCGCCTTGGTCCGCTGGAATCGCGACCATCTGCCTCACCGAGAAAAATTGTCGCCGTAACGGATTTTTTTCGTAGGAGACGACGTAAGGTGTCTCTAACTTTTAAGAATGAGTCTCGTCACCTCGACTCCTACAACGAGTGGATTTCCGCGCACGCTTCACACTTGAGATTTTTGCTCCACCGGTTATTTTCCCCCCATGCCGATTTACGAGTTTCATTGTGAAAAGTGCGGGCGCGACAGCGAAACCCTCGTCCGCTCCAGCGATTGGACGGGAACCGCGTGCCCGCACTGCGGTTCAAAGAAATTGTCCAAGAAATTTTCCGTGTTCGCCTCCGCCGGCTCCGGTGGCAATGATGCGCCGTCCTGTGACAGCGGCGGTGGTGGATGTTGTGGCGGCCATTGCCACGGGCATTGAATTTCCACGCAGCCTGGTAGGGCGGCCAGTCCTCTGCCCGCCGCTCATGGAAACGCCATCCACGGCGCGCACGGAGTGACACGCCCTACCTCGAACAAACTTCTCGCGCCGTCACACGCGTCAAATCCTCCACCGCCCAATCGGGCGCGTGTTTTCTTAATTCGTCCAGCTTCGCGCCGCCGGTGGCCACGGCCAGCACTTTCGCGCCGATGAATTTTCCACAGCGGATGTCAAACGGGGTGTCGCCAACCACAACGATTTCTTCGGGCCGCAAATTTTTCCCCAGCACGCGTCGTCCGCGTTCAAGCGCGGCGGCGGCGATGTGATTGCGGTCTTCGTGGTCATCAGCGAACCCGCCGAATTCAAAAATCTCCCACAGCCCGTAGCGGCGCAGCTTGATTTCCGCGCCGAGCCGGATGTTGCCGGTGAGCAGGCCGAGCATGGGCGGATGGGGCAACGCGCGCAACCCGTCAAGGAATTCCGGCACCCCGCGACACGGTCCGCCGTTGCCTTGTGCCACCATCTGGTCGAGCCAGAAAACGAAGCGTTCGAAGAACCGCTGGAAATTTTCCGATGTGGCCGGAATGTTGTGAAAGCCGAAAAATTCGCGGACGAGACTCACGTCGGTGCGCCCGGCGAACCTGATTTTATCAATGCCGTCGTGCGCGTTGAACTCCGTGGCAAAGGTTTTGGCGAAAGCCTGTGAACCGGCGCGGCCCGTATGAACGAGCGTGCCGTCAACATCAAACAAAACCAATCGCACCATCTGGACAGACTGCCGGAATTTGAAGTTTTCCGCGAGATTTTTCAGGACGGAACCGGGTTGCAGGTCCTGGGAGCGCTGGCGTCCCGCCGGCGGGTTGAACTATCCGTCGCAAGGACGGGCCGGCGAGATGCCGGCGCTCCCAGGAAGGGAAAAGTGGTCGAAGCCGGTCGCAAGCTTTCGGATTGCGTGTTTCGCTGCGGGCGCGATAATGCCAGCCGATTTCATGAACGATTGGAACATTCAATCCCGCGCCCATGCCTGCGAGGCGTGCGGCCAGCCTTTTACCGACCGGCAGGTCTATCACACGTTGCTGTTCGATGAGCCGCCGGAGTTGCGGCGTTCGGACATCTGCGAGCCGTGCTCGCAAAAGCAAAGTGCCGGGGACACGCGCAACCG
>DLMG01000227.1:2914-7592 GCA_002479245.1 Verrucomicrobia subdivision 3 bacterium UBA7542
ATCCTCGCCGTCATGCTCGAACGCAAGCGGGTGCTCAAGGTGAAGGAACAGGTCGTCAGCGACGGCAAGCGCGTATTCATTTACGAACAGCCCAGGACCGGCGACGTGTTCACCATTGCCGATCCGAACCTGCGGCTGGATCAACTCGAAGCCGTCCAGCGCGACGTGGCCGCGTTGCTGGAGCACGGATTGAATCCGCCCGTGCAAACCGAAAAGTCACTGCAACCCAGTGAAACACCGGCACAAAATTTATGATTTATGAATTACGATTTATGATTTCGGGAAGTCGTGCGGGTGGCGTTGAAAATTTTTGTCAATTCAATTGCTTCGAGAAGAAGTTGATCAAGCCGCTTGGATGGCAAAAGCCCGGCACGAATCGTCAATTCAATCCAAAACGCAGTCTCATCCGATTCTTCCAGAACAGTCATAATTTTATTGATGAAGTCGGCGCGCGATTTTCCCCGCAAGGCCGCCCGGTAATTCGCCGCAACCGAACAACCGCTGCGCGCGACTTGATTTGCCACCGTTCGTCCAGAAACCGTTTTAGGCATCGCGTCCGCCATCTTCAAAATGCGGATGGCAAATTCCATGGTTCGTTCCTTGAGTTGTTCTTTTGTCATAGCGGATGGCATTTTTGTCCGGTGCCGCACAAATCATCAATCATAAATCGTAAATCATAAATGTCCCTTGCCGAATTCCAAACCCGCCTCGGCTACACTTTCCGCGACGAGGGCTTGCTGCGGTTGGCGCTCACGCATCCGTCGGTTGCGCACGAAGCCGGCACGCCGACGCCTGGCGGGGACGAAGCGCAGCGAAGGCCCGCGCACAATCAGCGGCTGGAATTTCTCGGTGACGCCGTGTTGCAACTCGTCCTTACGCAGCAGCTCTACGAGAAATTTCCCGCGTCCGACGAAGGTCCGTTGACAAAAGCGCGCGCGAAACTCGTCAACCGCCGCACGCTGGCTGAACACGCCCAGGCCCTCGGCCTCGGCGCGCATTTGATTTTGAGCCGCGGCGAGGAAATGCACGGCGGACGCGAACGCGCGTCCGCGCTGGCGGACACGTTTGAAGCATTGCTCGGCGCGGTCTTTTTGGACGGCGGATTTGAGGCGGCGCGCGAATTTATTTTGCGCGAATTTGGCGCGGCCTTCGGCAGGCTGGACACGCTGCCGATCATCGAAAATCCGAAGGGCGAGTTGCAGGAGTTGTTGCAGGCGCGCTCGCCCGAAGCGCCGGAATATCACGTTGTCTCCGCCACCGGACCGGACCACGACCGCCTGTTTGAATGCACGGTGCAGCACGAAGGCGTTGAGCTGGCGCGCGGCAGCGGCAAAAACAAAAAAGCCGCCGAGAGCGACGCGGCCCTGGCGGCGTTGAAAAAACTGCGCGCGGAATCGGGAATCAAGCCCGGCTCTTGAGCTGGCCGCGGATTTTTAGTCAAAAGCCATAGCGGTTCCAGTTAGCATTGGCACAGTTAGATATGCCCTTGGGAAAAGCGGTGGAGGGCCACCGCCCGTCCTCCGTAGCAGTACTGCGGAGGGTGGACAGTCCAAGACCTGTCGGACGTTTTGACGACTACCGCTTTACGCGAAGCGTCTTGGAGTGCGCCAGTCCTCTGGCGCTTTGCGCGAAGACCAAATGTCCACGAGATTTCCGCATGAACTTTTATGCTCAATGACACTATGAATTGCCATCTCCGGTTAACGCCCTTGCTTTTTAATACCGCGGCACGTTGGAATCAATTTCATCTGACCAGGCAGTGATGCCGCCTTTGACACTCTTGAGGTATTTGAATCCCTGCTCGCGCAGGAAGCCCAGCGCCTTCAGCGAACGCACCCCGGCCTTGCAGTGAATATAATAATGCTGGTTCGGGTCGAGCTCGGTGAAACGCTGCTGGATCTGGCTCAACGGCAACAGCGGCACGCCTTTGACGCGGGCGATTTCGTATTCGTCCGGTTCGCGCACGTCAATGACCTTGATGCCAAGCTTCGGATCATCGAGCGCTTTCTTCATTTCCTGGACGGTGACTTCATCGGGATTCACGGTGGGGTTTGCGGGTTCAGGCACGATGCCGCAAAACATTTCATAATCAATCAATTCCTTGATGGTCGGATGTTCGCCGCAGACGGGACATTGCGGATCACGCCGCAATTTCAATTCGCGGAACTTCATGTCGAGCGCGTTGAACAGCAGCAATCGTCCGACGAGCGAACTGCCCTTGCCGATGGCGAGCTTCAAAATTTCCGTCGCCTGGATGCAGCCGACGATGCCGGGCAACACGCCGAGCACGCCGCCTTCCGCGCAACTCGGCACCATGCCGGGCGGCGGCGGTTCGGGATAAAGACAGCGATAGCATGGCCCGCCCAGATGCGGCGCGAACACACTAGCCTGGCCCTCAAAACGGAAAATCGAGCCATAAACATTCGGCTTCTTGAGCAAGACACACGCGTCGTTGGTGAGATAGCGCGTCGGGAAATTATCCGTGCCGTCCACGATGATGTCGTAAGGCCGGATGAGGTCGAACGCGTTTTCGGATGTAATGCGCGTGTTGTGGATGACGACTTCACAGTTCGGATTGATGCCGTGGATGGTTTCCTTCGCGGATTGCGCCTTGGGGCGGCCCACGTCGGCGTCCGTGTGCAGAATCTGGCGCTGGAGATTGGAGTAATCCACGGTGTCGAAATCCACTATAGCTAATTTTCCTATCCCGGCGGCGGCGAGGTACATGGCGATGGGCGAGCCGAGGCCGCCGGCGCCGATGCACAGGACGGTGGTGGCCTTGATTTTCTTTTGGCCTGCCAGACCGACTTCAGGCAGAATCAGGTGCCGTGAATACCGGCGGATTTCGTCATTGTTTAATTCCATAAATCGAGCGAGCTAAAGTATTGCAATCGACGAATAAATCAAGCCGCGCAGGCTGAATGAAATTACGGCCAATCGTCGCCGTGTTGAAATTGCGCTAAATCACTCGCGCGGAAAGCTGAAATAAAATCCGTTACAAATTCATCCTGCGGTTTTTGCTTCAACGTTACGCGCAGCAATTTGAATTTTGCGGGCGGTTTTCCCTGACGAACATTGTTGGCAAAACCAAAATCGCGTGTAAAACAGACATCGAAGTCTTGGATCGCAAATTGGTAAAGCCTGCCGTTATCCAAACCTTGCATCCGCAAGGTGATGACCGACTCGACTTCATGGCCTTCTGCGCGCAACGCCGCGACGAGCTTTCGCGGAAGATTCTCGTCCAGCAGGATTTTCACGCCGGTTGCAATTCTTTTTGATGTGCCAGTTCAGCCAATGCGCCGCGCACCGATTTCTCGGTCAGGCTCGGATAAGCATCCACGATTTCGGCGACCGACAGGCCGGCGGCGAGCGACTCGAGAATGAGCGCTACGGAAATGCGCGTGCCGCGCACACGCGGGCTTCCGCCCAAGTGTTCCGGATCAGCGACAATCCATTTCTTCATGCCAATCAATTTAACCCATTTGACCGGATGCTCAAGTCGAGAAAGGTGAACTGATGACGCATATTTTCGTTTGGCCTGCCAGACCGACTTCGGGCAGAATCAGGTGTCGCGAGTACCGGCGGATTTCGTCGTTGTTCAGTTCCATAAATCAAGTTAATAAGGATATTGCAAAGAGTGAATAAATCAAGTCAGCGCCGCATGAAACCAAATGCCACACCACAGATGGCCGCTGCACGGCTCAAAAAAGGTTCACGTCTGCGCCCAACGCTTGCCATCGTGCTCGGCAGTGGATTTCATCACGCGCTGACGGAACTGCGCGTGGCGAAGAAAATTTCCTACGCCAAAATTCCGGGCTTTCCGGTCCCGAGTGTGAGCGGCCACGCGGGCGAATTGTATTTCGGTCATCTGGGCAAAACGCCGGTGATGGTTTTGAGCGGACGGGCGCACTTTTACGAAGGCCATCCGATGGAACGCGTCACGTTCGCCGTGCGTGCGCTGGCGGCGTTTGGCATCCGCGATTTGCTGCTCACGAACGCGGCGGGCGGCATCAATAAAAAATTCCGTGCCGGTGATTTCATGGTATTGACCGACCACATCAATTTGATGGGAGCCAATCCATTACGCGGCCCGGCAGGCCCTGGTCTGCCGCGATTTGTGGACATGACGGAGGTTTACGACACGAAATTGCGCGCGCTGTTGTTCCGCGCCGGAAAAAGTTGCAACTTGAGGCTGCAACGCGGCGTCTATCTGGCGGTGAGCGGGCCGAGCTATGAAACGCCGGCGGAAATCCACGCGTTTGCACGGCTGGGCGCGGACGCGGTGGGGATGAGCACGGTGCCGGAGGCGATTGTGGCGCGGCAATGCGGCTTGAACGTGGCGGCGATTTCGTGCATAACCAACCTGGCGGCGGGCATTGGCAAGGAGAAATTGTCACATGCCGAGGTGCTCGAAACCGCCGAACGAGTGAAGACTTTGGCAGCTAAACTGCTCAAATATTTCTGCGGGTTATATGGGCAAAATTGACAAACAGCAGTTGGTGCGGGCGGCGGCAAGGGCGCGGGAACGTGCGGTGGCGCCCTATTCCAAATTCAAGGTCGGCGCGGCATTGCTCGCACAAAGTGGTGAAATCATTTCCGGTGCGAATGTGGAAAGTGCGAGTTACGGTTTGACGTGTTGCGCCGAGCGCGTGGCGCTGTTCAACGCGCTGACGAGCGG
>DLMG01000108.1:0-2902 GCA_002479245.1 Verrucomicrobia subdivision 3 bacterium UBA7542
CCTGGCCATCGCCGCGCCGTTCGGGATGATTCTGGTGTCCACGTTGGTCGGCAAACGCGGCAAACGCAGCCAGAGCAAGGACACCGCCTACGAATGCGGCATGATTCCGGTGGGCGAAGGCAACCCGCGGATGTCGGTCAAATTCCATCTTGTCGCCATGCTGTTCATCCTGTTCGACATCGAGGTCGTCTTTCTTTATCCATGGGCGGTCGTTTACAAGGACATGCTCAAAGACCCGGCCACAAGGAATTTGATCTTGGGCTCGATGATTTCGTTCCTCCTGATTTTGTTCGCCGGTTACATCTACGCGCTGAAGAAAAAGGCATTTGATTGGAAAAGCTGAAAACCTGGGGTGCTGGAGTGGCGGAGTAATGGAGTAATGTAAAACCGACATTCCGACACCCACCACTCCATTACTCCATTGCTCCAATGTCCCCTCCCATGACGATCAAATTTGGCACCAGCGGCTGGCGCGGCATCATCGCCCGCGATTTCACCTTCGACAATGTCCGCCTCGCCACCCAGGGTATTGCGGATTATCTAAAGCAACTCTCAACTGCACCCCGAATGCCTTCGGGGTTCAACTCTCAACCCTCAACTGTTATCCTTGGCTACGACACGCGGTTTCTCGGGCGCGAGTTTTCTTTGGCCGCCGCCGAGGTGCTCGCCGCCAACGGGCTGACACCCCTCCTTTGCAATCGCGACACGCCCACACCGGTCATCGCCCACAACATCCGCCATCGCAAAGCCATCGGCGGCATCAACATGACCGCCAGCCACAATCCGGCGGAGTATCAAGGCTTGAAGTTTTCCACGAGCAACGGCGCGCCCGCCACGCCGGAAGTCACCAGGCAAATTGAAGCGAACATCGTCAAGCTTCAGGCGGCGGATTGGTCGTTCAAAGGCGTGGTCATCGGCATGTTCCAATGCAAAACGTTTGATCCACAGCCTGCGTATTTCAAACAACTCCACAAGCTCATTGATTTCGCCACGCTCAAAAAAGCGAAGCTCAAAGTGGCCGTGGACCTGAGCTATGGCACCGGCCACGGTTACCTCGACACATTGCTCGAAAAAGCCGGGGCCCAGATCACGCTGTTCCACAACGAACTCAATCCGCTGTTCGGCGGCCATCATCCCGAGCCGAACGCCGCGAACATGGCCGGCGTCAGCAAATTCGTCCGCAGCGGCAAAGCGCAGATCGGCCTCGGCCTCGACGGCGATGCGGATCGCTTCGGCATTGTGGACAAGGACGGCACCTGGCTGACGCCCAATCAGGTGCTCACGCTGTCGCTGTATCACCTGAAGAAGAATCGCGGCTGGACGGGCGCGGTGGTGCGCACCGTGCCGTCGAGCCATCAGGTGGACGCCGTGGCGGAATTGTTCGGCGTGAAAGTTTACGAGACGCCCGTCGGCTTCAAATACATCGGCGCGCTGATGGAAAGCGAACCCATCATCGTCGGCGGCGAGGAATCCGGCGGCCTGAGCGTCAAGGGCCACGTGCCGGAAAAGGACGGCATCCTCGCGTGCCTGCTGATGGCGGAACTGGTGGCGACGGAAAAGAAATCGTTGGGACAAATATTGAAGGAACTCGCCAGACAAATCGGCGAATTTTACACTGACCGCATCAACGTCAGCTTTGCGCCGGAGAAAAAGGACGCGTTGCTGGCGAAGCTTGGCCGCGGCTTGAAAAACCTCGGGCCGTTCAAGGTGGAAAAGTTCATCACCACCGACGGCTACAAATTTCTGCTGCCGAACCGCGAATGGGTTGCGTTCCGCGCCAGCGGCACCGAGCCGTTGATTCGCTGCTACATCGAGGCGAGATCAAAGGCTGGCTTGAAGAAACTTCAAACTGCCTGCCGCGAGTTATTGGCGGCGTAAGCCCGTAGGGCTGGCATCTTTGTAGAAACACATCGCAAACATTTCAAAACTCCGTTCAGGAGCGACATCATCGGAATATGCCGCGCCGATGGCGCTGGGAAAAGCGGCGGGGGGCCGCCGCAGTCCAAGACCTGGCGGAAATCCGGGAACGGTTCGGCGGGCGCGCAGCGTCTTGGAGTGCGCCAGTCCTCTGGCGCTTTCCACAATCCGCAATCCGAATTCCGCATGGGAAATGGGCGGACTTGTCGCGTCGTAACGCAGTGAAGACGGGAGCGAAGGCGGAAGGGAACTCATTTCCTGAAATCATTTTGGGATGGACGACAACGCGAAGTGGCGTTTGGATTTTTTGCGGAAGGAAAATTTGTGTTTGACGCTCGCCCTCATCCTGGCATTAGCTCTTGTGATGGCGAATAGTATTTTTACTAATCAAGTTTGCGACCGCATTACCGTTGGCGTGAAAGATTCGGTTGGCGACTCATTCCCATCACCGGCAGCATGGAGCAAATTGGGTGAGGTTTTGAGGCTTCCGGCCAGCCCCGAAATAGTCTGAAATCCCATGCAGCCAGCGCTTTCATTATTACACAGGACAAGGGTGTATGCCGGCTCACGCTGACAGCAAACATACCGGCGAATCATTTAGCTCAGCGGAAAAGCTTCTCGTTTACACACAGACTTGTGTTGCCTGGACCCAATTGCTCCCAAAGGGACCCAAATTTTTCCGACGGGGGTGACAAGCGGAGGTGACGATTCCTCTAATTGATGAGCCCGAAATTGTCTGCTTTCCATGTCCACTATCTCACTCACAAGAGAACCCCGATAGAAGTAAGCTGGCTTGGAGTCGCGGAAAAGCCAGAACCCGTAAGCAGAGAGACAATGCGCGTATTCGCTCCCTGCATGGTTGTCAGGAACAGTTTTCCGCTTTGCTTGCCTCTCGGCATGAAGTTGGCACGCTTTGTAAGAATAGCTTAAGAACTTGTCAGCCAACATAATAAAAAGCTTGAACTAATTTTACCGTTGATCTAAG
>DLMG01000108.1:2998-7536 GCA_002479245.1 Verrucomicrobia subdivision 3 bacterium UBA7542
CTAAGATCATCTCACTAGTTCTCTCGAAGGAACGTTCTTGAAGAAAGGTACCTATGAAAAAAGCAAATCGTACGATTCGGTTTCCGTCCTTTTCCACAATTATCCCATCCTTGATCGGAATGGTCGCGGTGTGCGCGGCTCTGCTTTCAAATCCCATCCATGCCGCGACATGGAGCTGGTCGGGCGGTGGTGCGAATGCCTATTGGAACAACAGCGTCAACTGGGGATTTGCCGGCATTCCGGCCAATGGCGACACGGTGATTTTTCCCGCCAGCCAGCCAAATTTGCTGAACACCAACAACATTGCCGGGCTGACCTTGAATCAAATCCGCTTCGTCGGCGCGGGCGGCGGCTATGACATTCGCGGCAATGCCTTCACCCTGACCAACAGCATCATGGCCACGAACACCGCCGGGGCGAACATCATTGAAAACAGCATCACCTTGGCTACCGCCAATGTCCTGATGGTCGTCAGCAACGGCGTCAGCTTGACTTTGGACGGCACCCTCAGCGGTTCCGTGGGTGTGAACAAGGCTGGTTTGGGCACGTTAACCTATCAAGGCCCAGTCAGTAATCCCTATACTGGCACCACGTTGGTCAGCGGCGGCACCTTGCAGTTGAACGTGGGCGGTGTAAGCGCCTTCGAAGGTCCCTTGGTGATCGGCGACGGCACAGGTACAGGCAGTCCCATGGTTCAAGACCTTCAAAGTGTCGAACTTGAAAACACAGGCCCCATCACCATCAACCTCAATGGCACGCTCAACTTGAATAACTTTTCCGAAAACTACAACATCAACCCGAGCCTTACATTGAGCGGCGGCACGATTGAAACCGGCACCGGCACACTGACTTTGTCGGCGAACAGCACGATCACGTCAACCAACGGTTACGACTCCTTCATTTACGGCAATCTCAACACTGGTACCGGCACGCTTACCCTTCAAGGGGGTGGCGGTCTCTATCTGTATGCAACCGTGAGCGGTTCAGCCAATATCGTGCAAAAGGATGTAGATACCCTCTGGATTAGCGCGAACACCTACACGGGAAACTACACGGCCAATGGCAGCGGCTATGTATATCTCCTCACTTCGCTTGCGCTCGGGAACACCAACAACGCCATGACGCTCAACGGACAAGCGTTGGTTCTCATCACCGGCAACATCAACATCACCAACCAGTCCCTGACCATCAACAGTACCTATCCCTACGGCGCACTTTATGTTTATGGGCCATCAACCAACTCTTGGCAGGCCAATTTCACGCTCGGCTCCGCCTGCACGATAAACGTTTTTACCAATTGCGCGCTCAACCTCAATGGCCCGATTAGCGGTTCCGGCGGCTTTACCACAATCGGGCCCGGACTGCTCACCTTGTCCGGTTCCAGTGCCAATTCATACGCCGGCCTCACCACGGTCAACGAAGGGGAACTGGACCTCAATAAGACGGCCTACGTACTGGCCATACCGTCTTTTGGCCCGGGACTCGTGATAGGAGATGGCACCGGGACCGATACGGTCAGGAGCCTGAACAACGGTCAGATTTGGTCCATCGTCACGCCCGTGACGATCAACAGCTCCGGCGTACTGAATGTGAACGGCTATGTGGACGAAGCCGCGCCACTTACTTTGAATGGCGGGCAAATCACCACCGGCAGTGCCGGCCAATTCAGGCTGTTCGGCACCGTAACGGTCTTGCCAGCCGGCGCAACTATCTCGGGCAATGTTCTTCTGTCTGATGGAGTGGTGATCACCAATTATTTGGGCGCAAGCCTGTACATACCAGCCAGCATCAGCGGTTCCTACGGAATTACCGAGGTCGGGGCCGGCAATCTTTATCTCTCGGCCTCGAATTCCTACACCGGCTTGACCGTAGTCCAGCAGGGCTGGCTTTGGGCCGAAAACTCTTGGGCTTTGGGCAGCACCAGCAGCGGAATCATCGTCAGCAATGGCGCTTCATTGGTCCTGGCGGGCAACATCGGAATTACCAACAAAACGTTAACGCTCAATGGTCCGGGTGAACCTACTTATGGTGCGTTGGATGTTGAAAGTGGCGCCAGCACTTGGGCGGGGCCGATTATCGTGAACACGACCAGCACCCTCGACTCATATTATGCCGGTTCATCACTGCATATTGCTGGTCCGATCAGTGGCGCCGGAGGTCTGGAATTGTTTGGGAGCGGCTCACATTATTTTGAAGGCTCCACTGCCAATACTTATGCGGGCACCACCACGGTGGATGGGAGCACCACGCTGGTGCTGAACAACTCGGCTGACGAAGCCGTCCCGGGGAATTTGGATATTTTCGGAACCGTGCGCCTTGCGCAAAGCTTTCAGACAGTCAATGCTGCCGACGTCAAGGTTGAGAGCGGCGGTCTGTTCGACTTTTCCACTTACTATTCCTACCTTAATACTTTGCACGGTCTCGGCACGGTCAACTTTGGCGTCGGCGGCTGGATCTACGTCGGCCTGAACAATGGCAGCAGCGAGTTTGACGGCACCTTCACCGGCACCGGCTACGCCTCCGGTTGGACGGTCGGGAAAACTGGGAGCGGCACTTTCACGATTGGCGGCAACAGCACTTACACGGCCGGCATTACTCACGTGCTCGCCGGCAAAGTCGTGATCAACGGTTCCCAACCGCTAATCCCCGTCACGGTGGATGCCGGTGCCACTCTCGGCGGCTCCGGCACGGTCGGCCCCATCACGGCCAACGGAATTATTTCCCCAGGCAACAGCGTCGGCATCCTGAACAGCAGCAATGTCACTTTCAGTTCCTTGGGAAACTTTACGGCTGAACTCACCGGCCCGAATCCCGGCGTCGGCGGCTACGATCAATTGAATGTGACCGGCACGGCTTCGCTCGCCAGCGCCACGCTCACCGTCATTCCCAACTTCACCACACCCGTGTCCATCGGCCAGCAATTCACCATCATCAACAACGATCTGGCCGACGCGATCACCGGCACGTTCAACGGCCTGGCCAATGGCGCGCAGTTCAGCACCGGCGGTTACACGTTCCGGATCAACTACGCAGGCGGCACGGGCAATGACGTCGTCCTCACGTTGTGGGGTGTGACGAACAAAACCGTGACCCTTAATGCAGTGGACTCCGGCTGGTATGACAACACGGGCTATCACGTTCCACTTAACCAGAACTACTTGGTGGGCAGGTTGGGTGCGAACACGTACAACAATTGGTTCGTCTTCAACGTGCCGGTGTTCAGCGGTTCCATCATTCACGCCGAATTGCTCATCAACTGTTACACCAACGTCAGCCCTTACGGCCAGGAAACCTATCTTCTTCGTCAGGTTACAAACAGCATTTCCGCACTGGAGGCCGGCGGATCAGGGCTGACCAACATTTACAATGATTTGGGCGATGGTGGCATTTACGGCATTCGCAATGTCTTTGTGGTGGAATCGGGTCAGACGGCAATCATTCCGCTCGACGTTCAGTTCTTCAATGATGCCACTGCGGCGAGCGGCAGCCAGATTGCGCTGGGCGGGTCCATCCCCAACCTTGATCCAACCAACAATCAGTACTTGTTCGGTAACAGCTACGGCAACCCCGCCGACGTGCAATTGCGCCTGACCTTCGGCACCAACCTGGTGATCACTTCCGCCAATCGCGGTTGGTATGACGAATCGGGGAATCACACTGCCAACAACCTGAACTACACCGTGGGATACGACAGCGATTTGGCAGACTTATATCGCGACTTCTTTGTCTTCAATCTGCCGGCGCTATCCAGTCAGCTTGTGGACGCCGAACTCCTGGTCAATTCATACACCAACGTGAGTCCATCCGGTGTTGATACCTACCAGCTCTATGACGTCACCACCTCCATCACCGTACTCACCAACAACGCGTCCGGAGCCACCAACATATATGCGGACCTCGGCAGCGGCGTGGTCTATGGCGGGCGCAATGTGTACGTTTCCGAGAGCGGAATGATCGCGAGTATTCCACTCAACGGAAGCTTCCTCGGCGCGGCGCTGGCCAACAGCGGCGGCAGGATCGCCCTCGGCGGCGCGCTGACTTCGCTCAATCCCGTGCCGGACGAGGAATACCTCTTCGGTTTCAGCAGTAGCAGCGTTGCAAGCGATGTTCAACTCTGGCTTGGGTTCCTCAATGCGCCCTCTTCGCATCCGTCCTTCGTGGGCGGCACGCCGACTTATCTCGGGAACAACCAGTTCCAATTAACAGTCTCCGGGACCACCGGCACCGCCAACGAAATCCAGGGATCATTTGATTTCCAAAATTGGGATTTCATCGGTGACCTGGTGATGACTAATTCAACCTCCTCATTGCTCTACATCAACAACACCGTGGTGCCATACCGCTTCTTCCGCGCCGAACAACTCCAATAACGTCGCGGGCAGGCGATGCCCGCACTCGGGGAGAGTTTCGACGATTCTACAGCCGCCGATTTTCGGCGAGCTGTAGAGCGCCGATTACCGAATCGGCTCGACGGTAAAGTGACCGCTTCGGACCTTCTACGTGGACACGTTCTGCTTAGCCCGAATTCCGAAGTCGAA
>DLMG01000361.1:0-8909 GCA_002479245.1 Verrucomicrobia subdivision 3 bacterium UBA7542
GAATCGAGAAGACCGTGAACGACGTGTCGCACCAATTGATCGAGGAATGCATGTTGCTGGCGAACGAGGCGGTGGCGACGCGGTTGATGAGCCAGCGCACGCCGGCGGTTTATCGCGTCCACGAAGTGCCGGACGAGCGGCGTTTGCAGGAATATCGCGAGGAAGTGTTGAGCCAAAACGTACCGTGCGGCAACCTGCGCCAGACCGCCGAGGTGCAGAAGTTGTTACACCGGCTCGGCACGTTGCCCATCGGCCCCGCGCTCAAGATCGGCTTTCTCAAATCGCTCATGCGCGCGCGTTACGCAGTCGAACCGCTCGGTCATTACGGCTTGGCCAAGGCGAAATACACGCACTTCACCTCCCCCATCCGCCGCTACGCCGACCTCGTCGTCCATCGGGCGCTCTTCGATAAAAGCCACGCGCCGGTGTCCGCGCTCAAGGAAACCGCCGAACACATTTCCGTCACCGAACGCAATTCCGTCGACGCCGAACGCGACAGCAAGGACGTGAAATTATTCGCGTTCCTGAAGGCGCAACTCGCATCCGGCCGGCCGGAGCGTTATCCCGCGTTGGTGACCGACGTACGCAACTTCGGCTTCTTCGTGGATGTGCCCGGGTTGGCCATTAGCGGATTGGTGCCATTGTCCACGATGGAGGATGACTTTTATGTGTTCGACGCCGGGCGCAACAATCTCGTGGGCCGCCGCACCCGCCGCACGATTCGTCTGGGCGATAATTTAACGGTGCAAGTGGCCAAGGTGGACACGTTCAAGAAGCAGGTGGACTTCCGGCTCGTGGAAGATCTCAAGCCGGTGGCACGTCCGCCATCTGGAAGGTGGAACCCAACTCCGCGCGGAGCGTCGGGACGTCCATCACGGGAGCATCGGCGCGGGAGAAGAAACTAAAAAGGTCGAGGCGCGTCACCTTCCACCGTAGCAGCCGACGTAAGTCGGCTCTAACTTTCACCGGCTAAGAATGAGCGGACTGACGTCCGCTGCTACATCAATAAACAAGGGAGGGACGCCGTGTCGGCGTCCATGAAATGGGGGACGGCAACATGCCGTCCCTCCCAGCTTTTACTTGCGACACAGGAGCGGCCTGATGAAACTGCGCCGGGTGAAGCAATTGCCAGGAAAACTTTTGATGCGAAATCCATGAAAACACTAACTCCTCTCAAACGGAAATTTCTGGCCTTGCTGCTAATTCTGACGCTGGCATCCGCCGCCGGGGCCGATGGAACAAACCAGTTCCGTGGCATGTATCTCGAACCCGGCAAGACGGCCGCCGACTATCGCAACGTGGCCTTGAACCCGATGGACACCACCAATCGCGAACCGGTTTCGTTTCCCCACGCCACCAGCAACAGCGAATATAACCAGCGCGAGTTCGCCGCCCGCTGCGCCATTGACGGCAGCCGCCGCAACGACGATGTGCATGGCTGCGGCTCGTGGGGACCGCAGAAGCAGCCGGACATCTGGTGGCGGCTCGATTTCGGACGACCGATTGAACTGGACAAGCTGGTGTTGTTTCTCCGCGCCGCCTGGACGCCGGCGGACGCGCCGCATGATTCCTGGTGGCAGGAGGCCACCATCGAGTTCTCCGATGGCTCCACTGAAAAACTCGTGTTGAAGCAGGTCGCCGCCGGTCAGGAATTCCCGCTGGCCAAACGGACGGTTTCCTGGCTCGTGCTCAAAAACCTCAAACCCGCCGCCGACAAATGGTGCGCTCTTTGCGAATTTGAGGCTTGGGGGCGGGACGCCGCTGAATTTGCCTACGTGCCCGATGCCGCCTTTGCCGCGCAACTCCGCCAGGATCCGCTGGTGGCAAAAGCGATGGCCGCCATGATGGGATTTCAACGCGCCTCGTGGGAGCAAGGCGTCGCCGGGCAGGCTTTGCTCGAAGCCGGAGAACAGGATGCCGCCATCGCCCTGGCCCGCGCCTCGCTCATTTATGTCAATCAAAACGGCGTGGTCGCCGCGCAGGGCGGTTCCACCACCGACCCGCTCATGCTGGGTGATTGTCTCTGGTGGTCGGCCCGCCAGACGGGCGATCCCGAACTCGTGAAAGCCGCGGATAACATGCGGCAATTCGCACTCAAGGGCGCGCCCCGCGCAGCGGACGGCACGCCGTTTCATCAGGCCAGCTCGCAGGAAATGTGGGCCGACGGCAGCTTCACCACGCCGCCCTTTCTCGCGGCGGCGGGACAACCCGATGAAGCGCAGGCCCAGTTGCTCGGCGTTCATCGCCGTCTGTGGGACGCGGACAAAAAACTGATGCATCACCGCTGGTCCGAGGCGAAACAAACTTTGGTTGATTCGTCCTTCTGGGGCGGCGGCAACGGCTGGACCGCCGCTGCGTTTGCCCGGGTCCTTCGTTCATTGCCCGCCGACCGCACCGCCGATCGCGAACAACTGGCCGCCATGCTCAAGGAATTGCTCGATGGCTGCCTGGCGCACCAGCGACCGGACGGATTGTTTTACGACAAAGTGGACGACCCGTCCTCGTTTGTTGAAACCGATCTGGCAGCCATGCTGGCTTATGCCATTTACGAAAGCGTGCGCGGCGGGTGGCTGCCGGAGAGTTATCTGCCTCGCGCCGACCAGATGCGCGAAGCGGTGCGCGCCAAAATGGATCGCCTCGGATTTGTTCAAGGAGTGGCGGGCGCGCCGCGCTTCGATCGTCCGGGCATCTCGCCGGAAGGCCAGGCATTTTTCATTTTGATGGAAGCCTCCGCGCGCAAAGCCGGCCGCCCCACGCCCGCCCATTAACTTTGCGCCTTCCACCGTAGCAGCCGACGCCTGGCGGCGATGGGCAGCGGGGCAACCTTTTATCTAAATTTAAAATCTAGCCACTCCTTGTCATTTTCTAGGTCTTCATAATCAATTTCTGTTTTTAAAAGTTCTGGAAAACTGGCTTCAAGCGTTAAGTAAAATGATACAGTTCCGTCTTTGTCCCATGTTGGCGAGTTGGCATCCAGAGTTTCAAGGATGGCTAGGATTCTTTTTTCAGATGGCTTTTTGAAACGATGACCGTGTTCAAGATATAGTCTTACTGACTGTTCTGTCACCAATCCCTCCATATTGCAGGGAGAAAGAAACGTGTCTTGCCAGAACCAAAGACGTTGGTCTCGTGCATCTTTTAATGACATTTTCGCATCTTTTATTTCGCCTCTTTCAGCGGTTTCAATGGCCCGTTTAGCCTCCTCATAATCTTGATGTAAATAATATGCGGGCAATTGCTCTCTTTCGGCAGCGTCATGTTTTTTTTGCTCCCTTGCAGCTTGCTTTTTTTCCTCCAGGTCTGGTGCTTGCAAAAGTTGTTCAATGAGTCGTGAGGCATCGGATATGTTTAAGTCGGGCGGGGGATTGCCGCCCAGCCCACGAATGTAATCAAGCTGTGCTTCGGTGGCTTTTCGCTGGAGTTTTTTGGGACTATTGGGAAGTGAGTTTACAGGCGGCTGAATAATTGTTGCCGCTTGTGGGCTGGCCACGGGACGCACGTCGCTCACACGTTCCTGTTTTATTTCAGATATTCCATCAAAAAAACCTTCAAATCTTACTGTGTTTGGAGTAGTAACGGGAGACGGTAATTCTGTCGAGACATTTTCGGCTTGTAGGACTGGTATAAAGATTTTTGTTTCCAAACTACAGTGCGGACACGGCACAATGCTGTTATCCTCTGTAAATTCATTCGCATCAAATTCAATATGGCCGTTGCAGTGCTGACAGCGGCAAGTGACGTAACGGGGCGGTTTTTGTTCCGCTGGCAGGTTCATGGCGCGGTTGTGTCCTGTTCTTGATTTATAAACTTACTGTTCGGTTGATTTTTGAGGCGCTTCTTTCGGCTTTAACTTGAAATAGCTGTCAGGATCAGCAAAAACGAGGTTGTTATTGCTCAAGAATATTTGCGCGGTTTCCGCATTTGTCGGAGCGTCCACTAGCCAATAATATGTTTCTGTTTTGTCCAACACCATACGCTGTGCGTGTGCAAAAATCGTGAGCGTTTTGTCACGAGGATAGGTAAAAGAAAATTTACCATCGGAGTCGGAAAGCGTTTTTTGGATGATGACAGGCGAAAAGTCCGCCAAGTAATCCGCTACTGTTGGGGAATTATCCAAGTTTGTCTTTTCTGTCTCTGCATGGGAATTGGCCTGCTCTAAATTAGCTTTTATGCCTTTGAGCTTACTGGTTTCTGCCGCAACTGCAGCCAATTTGATGGCGTCCAATTCGTCGTTTAATGAATTTAGCTTTTCAGCCATTTTCTCACGCATTTTTAACGCCGCAAAAAAAGCATCTGTTTTATCTACATCATGGGATAACTGTTCCACATAGTTAGTTTGACGCACATACTGTTTTAAAAGATTGTCCCATTGAGATTTTATATTAACACGGTCGGCATTTGTCTTGTAAGGTTTGTTGACCATGAACCAATCAAAATAAGCTTGGGCTTTGTCTGCATTTCCTAAAGCGGTAGCGACTTCTTGCTCTGCATTTGTGAGTTCTTGTCGCTTTGACGCCATTTCCAAATCAATAGCGGGTTGCTTCTTTTGCAAAAAGCCTGTGACTTGCGACTTTTCAATTAATAGAATCTCAACAGCCCCAAGTTTAACATTATCCGCGCCTTTAGTGACGATGAACACTTGACCCGACACCGTGGTTGCTTTGGGTTTGCATCCCGCCAGTCCGAGCATTCCGGCGGTTGCGACAAGCGCGATAATAATTTTTATTTTCATGGTTTTACTTTCAAGTAGATGTAATTCAACCGCCAATTGCCCCAATCGTCCATCCAAAAATGAATTCAGGAAAAGTGTCCGTTACCAATGCGGAATTCGGAATGCCGTAGCAGCCGACGCCTGCCGGGTCGTAGCACTTGGAGCGAAGACTGGTGAGCCGACTCAAACTTTCCCCTCGCCGGAATAATGAGCGGACTGACGTCCGCTGCTACGATTGGAATGGGGAGCGCGACCGTCCCGGTCGCAGGTCGCAACGTCCCGTTGCGACCATCTCTGCATTCGGCGGGACGCCGAACGCCGCAGGCGAGACGCCCGCGCTCCCCCCAATCGTCCATCCCAAAATGATTTCGCCGGCGGCAGTTCTCTTTACCCGGTGCAAGAGGAGTTGGTTTTCACCGGCAGGTAGGTCAGGCCTTGCGGATTTCCGGCCACAGCGGTTCCAGATCCGGGTCTTGCAGGGCCATGTGTTTTATTCTGTCGACATTGCCCAGTGTGCAGGCGTTATCCAGCCAGGCTTTGGCCGCATCCAAGTCACCCAATTGACAGTCATAGCACGCCAGGTTGTAGGCGATGATAGTTTCCTTGGGAAAGGTTCGCTGGGCTTGAATCAAAATTGCCCGGGCCTGGGGAATTCCCCCGCCGGTCTTCCGCCGGGTCGCATACGCCAGCGAAATCCAGGCGCCAGGTTGTTTTGGTTCCAGTTGGGTGAGGGTCCCGGCAATTTCCGCCGCCGCAGCCCATTTCCCGGCAGCGGCGTGAATGTCGAACTGGACGGCAAGCACGTCCGGATGGGACTGGAATTGCGGCGCGATTTTTTCAAATTCCGCGACAGCCTCCGCGACATTGCCCAATCCCAGCCAGCCGATGGCGGCTGACAGATAATGGCTGTCCGGTGGCTCCAGCGGCTTCATGGTTTATGTTGATTCGGTGTGCGCTCCGCCCGCAAGCCGGTTTGTGAAAAATTTAACCTGAACTTAACCGCCGAGACGCCCGTCCTCCGCAGTAGCCTCGCTACGGAGGGTGGACAAAGACGCAGAGGTTTGAACCACGGATAAACACGGATGGACACGGATTCATTTGCCGCACTCGTCGCGCCAAAATGAAATGACGGCGGAAAGAGGCACAGAAGGCACAAAAACATTTGACGCTAATTTCACCAATTCACACAAATTGAAAAGCCTGACAGGAGATTAGGCCGGAAACAACAAAGTTGGAGTATCTTTTACGCGTTCGGTATAAGCAGCAGTGGTTCTTTCTCCTTTCGCCACTCGGCGGGAATTCTTTCACGTCCCACGGAAAGCGCAACGATGCCGCCGACTATCGCTGCGTTCGTGTCACAATCTCCGCCTGCGGAAATTGTCAATGTAATGGCTTCCGTATAGTTGTCGAGATGGTTGGCCGCACACCACACCGCAAACGGCACGGTATCCGGAGCCGTGACAAGTGTGCCATTGCCCAGTGCTTTGGCCACGGCTTCCACCGGCACTGTGGTTGGAGTCTGGGATGCGATGAGAAGTCCGCGCCGGACTTTGCTCTCGGGCGTGTGCTCCAAGACCGCTTCAAACAGCCGGACTACGCGTTCTGCCGAATCAGCTTCGCGGAGTTGCCATGCTTTTGCAGCGGCGATGGCAATTGCAATCGTTCCAGCAACACCTTCAGGATGAGTGTGCGTGACAAGTGATGAAGCCCGCGCCTGTTCCACAGCGCGTGACAAGTCATTGGCGAAATAGGCTCCGAGCGGCGCAACACGCATCGCCCCGCCGTTTCCCATCGAACCCTGGCTGCCGAATGCCGAGGTAGCCCCTTGCCGCCAGTCGCCTCCACGAGTGATTTCGTTCATTTGCTTCCGCGTCATGCTGCCGTAACCGCGGTCAGGCTCCCGTTCAAAACGCCAGGCGAACCGGCGTGCCAGTTCGTCCTGATGGATGTGGCCGTAAAGCTTCAGCGTGTCCACAATTGAAAGTGCCATTTCCGTGTCGTCGGTGTGAAACCACGGACCCGCAGGCAATCCTCGCTCGATAATTCGGGCTGCGTCGGCGTGACGATACGCGAGCATCTCACCAATCGCGTCGCCGATGGCGAGACCTTCTAGTGAGAGCAAGGCTCGCTGCATTCGTTCGGAGTGGTCGGAAGACCGCTGAAAGAATTCGCTGCGCGGCAATTGTCCCAGCATCTCGCGGACTTTTGGCAACCAAAGTTTGCGGATCCAATCGTCACCGATTGGCCCAACACGATCCACCGTCCAGCCCGCGAACCTCAATTCATTGTGCATGGACCAAGCACGGTCCGCATTCGTGGAATGGATGATGACGGGACAAATCGGAAAATGGCCGGCGAGCAGCTTGGCTACTTCGAGGCCCGTGCCTGGATCGAAGGTTGCACCGGGTTGCGGGTCCAAATCGTGGTCGAGGGAAATGAGATGAACATCATCGAAGCAATTTTCACATTCAGCGATCATCGTCGGAGCGTCATGCCAGATATGCAACTGCCAATCTTCGCCGAGTTCACGAACAGCCGATTTGAAACCAGCAATTCGCTCGTCGTTATCTTCCAGGAGGAGAATCGTTTTCATCCGAACGCGCCCACTTCTGCTGAACGTGGCGAGCCTGACGCATTTTCCGGGCAAAGGCAAACAGATTGGAAGGCTAAAGGCTGAAGGCAGGGAATGGGAGTTAGGATTCCGTCTCCTCTTCGTCGGCGTGGAAGCCAATCCGACGACGCTTCGGCTCCGGCTTGGGCGGCGGGTCAAGGATGTCCATGACGCGCTGTAGGACTTCCACAATGGCTGTTTCGTGGAGGTCGAGGCGGCTTTTGAGTTCCTTCTCCAATTGCGCCAGCTTGCGGCCAAGTTGCCGGTTGTCCGAGAGCACAGAGCGCATCTTGAGGAAGGCGCGTACGACATAGACACTCATTTGCACGGCCTGCGGACTATTCAGAACGTTGGCGGCCATGATGGCGCCGTGCTCGGTGAAGGCGTACGGTCGGTATTTGATATTCTGCCCACGCTTCAAGGTCGCAATTTGCGACCTTGAACGCAGCCACGCCTTTGCTTCGCCTTCGGTCAGACGAAACAGAAAATCCGCGGGGAAACGCTCCGCATTGCGCCTGACCTGCTCGTTGAGCCGCTTCGTAGGAACGCCGTAAATGCGCGCCAAATCCACGTCCAGAATCACCTTCTCACCCCGCACTGCGAGGATCAAAGGCTCCACCGGTTCCAGGGCAACGGGTCTCAGATTGTTCTTCATGGTCGTTCAAGGCCGTAAATTATGACCATGTTGATCCCAGCGTTCCAGATGTTCGAACACCATCGGCGTTCTCCCGGAATTTTGGCTCAGGGAAGTTCGCATTTGAAATTGTTTGCCATACCCATTTTCAACTTCTGATTCCTGCCATCTTCCAACTTCGCTTCGCGTCAGAACGGCAGTTTGTCCTTCTTGCGGTAGGCCAGGCCCTGAAATTGTGCGACGAGTTCGCCCAGGTCGTCCTTTATCTCGATGGCATACGAGCCGACCTTGAAGTTCTTGGACACTTCCCGGGCGTCGGCCCAGAGCGTGCCGGTGGTGGCGGCTTTCATGAAGGTGATGCTCACGTTGAGGGCCACGGACACCGTCCCGTGCGAATTGCAGGCGGCGGCAAAGGCGAAATCCGCCAGCGTAAAGATGGCCCCGCCATGGACTGTTCCCAAGCCGTTCAAATGGTGCGGATGCAGCGTCATCTTCGCCCTGGCATTGCCGTTGCCTGCCTCGAGCAGTTCGATGTTGTTGCGCGCGGCGAACTGGTCGCCTTTGAAAAATTCCTTGATTGCTTTCATGCTCAAATGCGTGACGTGTGTCGTGTGACGTGTGACGTGTATTCCCCACCTCGTCACCCGTCACTCGCCACTCGTCACTCGTCACCCCTTGAGCCGCTTCGTGAGTTCTTCGCTGCCGACGGTGTTGATGTTTCGCTCCTTGAGCACACGCAACGCGGTGTTCGGGTCGCTGAACCGGAACAGCAATAGCGCGTGGCCGCTCTTGGTCCGGCCGGTGAGCGAGTAGGCGTATTCGACGTTGATGCCGGTGCCTTCGAGGGCGTCGAGGATTGCCGCCAGCCCGCCGGGCTGGTCCGCCACTTCCAGCGCGATGACCTCGGTGACCTTCACGGCAAAGCCGTTCCGCTGCAACAGCCGCCGCGCCTT
>DLMG01000361.1:9037-11600 GCA_002479245.1 Verrucomicrobia subdivision 3 bacterium UBA7542
AGCGAGCAGGTCTGGATGTTGATATCGGCCTTGGCCAGCAGCCGGCACGGAGCGCTGAGGGCGCCGGGTTTGTTTTCCAGAAAAACGGAAAGTTGTTTGATTTTCATAAGTTCGCCTTTCTCGGGGTTACATGATGCGTTTGTCAATGACGCGTTTCGCCTTGCCTTCGCTGCGTTGCAGGGTGCGCGGGGCCACCAGTTTCACGGCGGGACGCAGGCCGGTGATGGTTTCGATGGAATGGACCAGCCGTTTTTGCATCTGTTCCATGGCGCTCACGGTGTCGCTGAACGCATCGGCGGTCACTTCCACCTGCACTTCCAGGGTGTCGAGGCCCCTCTGGCGGTCCACAATGATCTGGTAGTGAGGCAGCGTGCCCTCCACCTTCAGCAACGCGGCTTCGATCTGCGACGGGAACAGGTTGACGCCGCGGATGATGAGCATGTCATCGCTGCGCCGGCCAATGCGGCGGATGCGACGGAGCGTGCGGCCGCAAACGCAGCGGGTGGGTTCGAGCGAAGTAATATCCCGCGTCCGGTAGCGGATCATCGGCATGGCCCGCTTGCAGAGCGTCGTCAGCACCAGTTCGCCTTCCATGCCATCGGGCAATGGCTCGAGCGTCTTCGGATCAATGATTTCGGGATAGAACATGTCCTCGAAAATGTGCGGGCCGGCCTGATGCACGCACTCCATCGCCACGCCCGGCCCGGCGATTTCGGACAGCCCGTAAATGTCATACGCCTTGATGCCGCTGCCGGCCTCGATGCGTTCGCGCATGTCTTCCGTCCACGGTTCGGCCCCGAACACGCCGGTGCGCAGCGGCAGTTCCTTCATGTTTATTCCCATTTCGGTGGCGCGGTCAATCAGGTGCAGGAAATAACTGGGTGTGCAGCAGATGACGGTGACGCCGAAATCCTTCATGAGCATGAGCTGGCGGTCGGTGTTGCCGCCGGAGATGGGAATGACGCTGGCGCCGAGCGCTTCCGCGCCGTAATGCAGGCCGAGGCCGCCGGTGAACAGGCCGTAGCCGTAGGCGACCTGGACGATGTCGCCGTTATGCACGCCGCACGCCGCGAGGCTGCGAAGCACGGCCCGCGTCCAGTCATTGAGGTCTTCCTGCGTGTAGGCCACGACGATGGGTTTGCCGGTGGTGCCGCTCGACGCGTGAAAACGCACGATCTCCGACATCGGGCTGGCGCATAGGCCGAACGGATACGTGTCGCGCAAGTCCGTCTTGACCGTGAACGGCAGTTTGACGATGTCGTCCAGTGTCCGCAGGTCGGACGGCTTGAGTTTCTGTTCGTCCATGCGTTTGCGGAACAGGGTGACATGGTCGAACGCGCGCTGGACCATGTCTTTCAGGCGGGTGAATTGCACGTCGCGCAACTGGGCCGGCGGCAGATAATCCACCGCGCTGGCGGGGTGCATGGGAGGAATTTCGCGGTTCTTGCTCATAGGCGGTAATCAGGTTTTTTGGGGGGACTGACCGGCGCGGCCGGCGAGGAATGCCTGGTGGTTGGCGTCAAAGAATTCGGCGGGAAAACCTTCGCGCAAGGCTTCCAGCCACCCGGCTTCTGGCAACGGCAAATGCACACTCAACGCGCCGAGCAGCGCCACGTTCAGTGTTTTCTTGTTCGGCAGTTTGCCGATGGCGACCGCGTCCGGCGTGATCAACATCCCGTCGGGTTTGAGATAATGCTTGTGCGGTTCCACCTGCGTCGGTTCGAGCACGAGCAGATAATCCGCCTCGCCCGGCGGCACCATGGGGCTGAGCACGATCTGGCCAAAACGCACGTCGCTGGTGACCGAACCGCCGCGCTGGCTCATGCCCTTGATTTCGCTTTTCTTCACGTCAAAGCCGGCGCGCAACGCCGCGTCGGCGAGAATGTCCGACGCCTTGAGCACGCCCTGGCCGCCAAGCCCGGCCACCACCACGTTGATCAGCCGGCCGCGCATGGGGCCTCCTTCTTTTCGCACTCGCATTGTTCCAGTTCGCGCAGCCGTTTGACGATGAGAATGCACGGCCGGCGGGCGATGATGACGCACAATTCCCTGCTCGCGAGGCATTCGTCCAGGGTGCGCTCAAATTCGTTTGATCCGGAGCGCGGCTCGACCACGTGCACACGCTTCACGCCGAGCGAACGGGCCAGGTCTTCCAGCACGAGTTTGTTGGTCCGCTGGTGGTTGAGCTTCCGGCCGGTCCCGGGATGTTCCTGGTGGCCGGTCATGGCCGTGGTGGCATTGTCAAGAATGATGAGCACGTGCCCGTCGGGCGGCGGGTTATAGACCATCTCCACCAGACCGCTGATGCCGCTATGCACAAATGTGCTGTCGCCAATGACACTGACCACGCGTCGCGCCTGTTCCGGCGGCAACACATGACGCAAGCCCAGTCCCACGCCGAGGCTCGCGCCCATGCAAACGCAGGAATCCATGGCTTCAAAAGGTTTCAGCACGCCCAGCGTGTAGCAGCCGATGTCGCCGGCCACAATGCAATCGCGCTGGCGCAGTGCCTCGAACACCAGGCGATACTGGCACGCGTCGCACAGTTGCGGCGGCTTGCCCG
>DLMG01000407.1:0-3830 GCA_002479245.1 Verrucomicrobia subdivision 3 bacterium UBA7542
ATTGAATAAAACCGTTTTCAAGTGCTCCGCACGAAATTTGTTTCTGATCCTGATGGGCGCATGGGCGCTGTTCGCCACCATCCCGCAGGCAAGCGCCGTCATTGACGCCACATTGCAGATGCAATTGGGCAACCCCAGCGGCGCCACCACCGACACGAACAATCACGACCACTACCTGATTCAGCGCACGGTTGAGGCCATTGATTACAGCGATACTCTGGGCGAACCCAACTGGGCGAGTTGGGACCTGACCGCCAGTGACATCGGTTCGAGCGGGCGTTCCCCTGATTTCATTACCGATACAAACCTGCCATCGGATTTTTACGAAGTGATCACCACCGACTACAGCGGATCGGGCTATGACCGCGGTCACATGTGTCCCTCGGCCGACCGGACTGATAATGACACGGATAACGCGCTGGTCTTTTTGATGTCGAACATCATCCCGCAGGCGCCAAATAATAATGAGGGCATATGGGGAAACTTCGAAGATTATTGCCGCACGTTGGCACTATCCGGCAATGAATTGCTGATCATTTGCGGCCCCAGCGGTTTTGATGGTTCGCTTATTCAGCCCAGTCAAAGGGTTTTTACTCCCGCTTATACCTGGAAAATTGTCGTGGTGGTTCCGCCCGGCACCGGTACGGCGTTAAACCGGCTTACGGCGGCCACCCGGGTGATTTCCCTGAAAATTCCCAACAGCAATTCCGTGAGCAGCGCCTGGCAGAATTACATTACCTCCGCCAGACAGATTGAAGTGGATACCGGTTTTACGTTCTTCACCGCCCTGCCGCCGGACATTGTCTCCGCGCTGCGCAACAAGGTGGATGGCCAGAACAATGCGCCACCGGGCATCACCGGCTTTTCCCCGGGGAGTGGTGCCGTCGGCGACACCGTCATTGTCAGCGGCACGAACTTCAGTTCCGCTTCGGAGGTCACCTTCAATGGTGTGAGTGCGACTTATAACGTGAATTCGGCCACACAGGTCACTGCCACGGTGCCCGTCGACTCCACCGCCGGCCAAATCAGCGTCACGACCCCCACGGGCACGGTCGTCAGTTCCAACGGTTTTATCGTGACCGGTTCAACCGTTGCTCTGGCTGTCACCACAACCCACTTCGGCAACTTTTCCCAGCGCGACACCGGGGATACCTACATCATCACGGTCACCAATGCCGGCGATCTGGCCTCGACCGGTACGATCACCGTGGTTGATGCGCTGCCCGACGGGCTTACCGCCACTGCGATCAGCGGCATCGGCTGGACGACGGATCTCGGCACGCTCACCTGCACACGTTCCAATACCTTGTTCGCGGGGGCGAGTTATCCACCCATTGTCGTCACCGTAAACGTTTCTGCCGATGCCCCCGCCAGTGTCACCAACATCGCCATGGTCGCCGGCGGCGGTGATGTCAACACGGCGAACAACATGGCCGACGACGTCACCGCCATTAATGCATCTGTAGTGAGCGGCAGCGTTTCCACTTTATTCGGCTGGGATGTGAGCGGGCTTCCGGGAGGCACAACCAATTATGGTCCTTCACCGCTGTCACCCACCACCAACGCACCCAACCTCCTGGGGGGAGGGCTGACGCGCGGTTCAGGCGTGGGCACCACCGGCACCGGCGCAGCGCGGGCCTGGGGAGGCAATGCCTTTACGGGTGCCGATGCCGCAGCGGCTGTCGCCACCAACCAATTTATCACGTTCAGCGCAGCGGCCAATAGTGGTTACACGGTATCCTACACCGCCATCAGCGAATTCGATTATCGGCGCTCGGCCACCGGTCCGGCCAGCGGTGTGTTGCAGTATCAAATCGTTTCGGGAGCGTTTACCGACATTACCTCGTTATCCTATCCGGTCAGCACCAGTGGCGGAGCTTCGTTAAGTCCGATCAACCTGAGTGGAATTGCCGCCCTCCAAAACGTCGGCGCGGGCACCAACGTCACCTTCCGCATCGTCAATTACGGCGGTGGCTCTTCGGGCACGTGGTATGTCTTCGACGTGTCCAACAGCCCGGCGCTGGACTTTGTCGTCCAAGGGGAGATTGCGCCAGTCGTCACCAATTTCCCCGACCTTGTCATCTGCCTGGCTCACATGGGCAGTTTCACCCAGGGCGACATCGGTGATGCCTACACCGTCACTGTTACAAACAACGGCACCGCACCTACCGTCGGCCCGGTGAGCGTCATCGCTGTGCTTCCTGCCGGGCTAACGGCCACGGCGATCAGTGGTACCGGTTGGGCGACCGATCTGGGCACGCTCACCTGCACCCGTTCTGAAAGCCTGGCACCAGGCGCCGGTTACCCGCCCATCACTGTCATTGTGAACGTTTCCACCAACGCTGCCGCCAACCTCACCAACGTCGTGAACGTCTCCGGCGGCGGCGAAATCAACACGGCCAACGACACCGCCAGCGACCCAACCACGGTCATCGCCCTCACTCCCATCCAGTTTTGGCGGTTGCAATGGTTCGGAACCACCGCCGATAATGGCGCGTCAGCCGACACCGCCATCTCAACCAGCGACGGCATGCCCAACCTGCTTAAATACGCCCTGGGCCTGGATCCGCTGGCTCCTGCCGCCAACCCCATCATCGGCGACATCAGCACCGGCTATCTGCGCCTGACTGTGCCGAGGAACCCGAACGCGACCGACGTCACCTTCCACGTCGAAACAACCGCCAGCCTGGCTGCGTCCTGGACGACCAACGGGATCACGGTGGATCAAAACACCCCAACCCTCCTGCAAGTTCACGACAACACGCCGGTCAGTTCATCCGCCGCCGGCTTCATCCGGCTGCGGGTCACCCGCCCATAAGGCAGAATCTGATTCACCGCGACCAAGGCAAGACGGCCACTTCCGCGTGCGACGGCTGAACCGGGCCCGACGAGCCTGTCCCAGATTACCGGGGTTCCGGGTTGTCCACAAAATGACGGCCGATCCGACACGCAACTTGCGTTTAAGAGGACGAAAGCGCATTTTCCCTGACGCAAAACGAAGAACTGCCAATGAAAAAATACAACTGGTTGCTGCTCATTGCCTTCGCCGCCGGCCTGCACGCCGCCGATGCGCCCAAAATCAATTCGACCAATTCGCCCGCCGGCTCGCCGCGCCAAAGCGAAGCGACGGCGGGCACCAACGAGCCGCCCGCCGCGAAAGTCGAGGCCGGGAAGATTCCCGACGCCACGCACAAGCCGGTCTTCACGACGAACACCGTGGCCATCGCCGGCCGGCGCGTGACTTACGTTGCGGAAACCGGAATGTTGCCCATTCTCAAAACCGACGGCACTTCCCGCGCGTCGGTTTTTTACGTCGCTTACACGCGCACCGGCCAGACCAACCTGGCCGCGTCCACCCTCCGTAGCAGCGCTACTGCGCCCGTCCTCCGTAGCAGTGCTACTGCGGAGGGTGGAGAGGACGGGCGGCCCGTCATGTTTTGTTTCAATGGCGGCCCCGGCTCGTCGTCCGTGTGGCTGCATCTCGGCGCGTTCGGCCCGCGCCGCGTGAAAATGAACGAGGACGGCACCTTGCCGCCGCTGCCATTCGGCCTGGTGGACAACGAGTATTCCATTCTGGACGGCAGCGATCTGGTGTTCATTGATCCGGTCGCCACCGGGTTCAGCCGCCCGGGCAAAGACGAGAAGCCCGATCAATTTTTCGGTGATTCCGCCGATCTCGATTCCGTCGGCGAATTCATCCGGCTCTGGACGACGCGGCACGAACGCTGGCTCTCGCCGAAATATCTCTGCGGCGAAAGCTACGGCGTCTTTCGCGCGGCGGGGCTGGCCGACCACTTGCGCTCGCGTTACGGGATGTATTTAAGCGGCCT
>DLMG01000407.1:3974-6183 GCA_002479245.1 Verrucomicrobia subdivision 3 bacterium UBA7542
GCGGCGCAGTTCCACAAAAAATTGCCGCCCGATTTGCAACCCGATTTGCCCAAGGCGCTCGCCGAAGCGCGCGAATTTGCCAAAGGCGAATACGCTTCCGCCTTGCAACAAGGCAAATCGCTGCCCGCCGACGAACGCAAAAAGGTCGTCGCCGAACTCGCGCGGCTCACCGGCCTTTCGCCGCAAGTCATCGAAGACAACCATCTGCGGGTGGGCAGCGGTGTGTTCCGCAAGCAATTGCTGCACGATCAGGGTTTGATTCTCGGCGCCTACGACGCGCGCATCACCGGACGCGACGATGACCCGGCTTCACCGTATCCCGATTTCGATCCGTCCTACGCGGCCACGCTTGGGCCATTTTCCGCGGCGATGAATTCGTATGTGCGCGGCGAGTTGAAATTTGAGGATGATCTGCCCTATGAAATTCTGGCCGGCGTGCAGCCGTGGAATTACGGCGTGCGCAACAGCTATGCCAGCGCCAGTGAAAGACTGGCCTCCACAATGAACCAGAATCCTTACATGCGCGTGCTTGTGCTTGGTGGCCGGTGCGACCTGGTCTGCCCGATTGACACGATGCGCTACGCGCTCGAACACATGCAACTCGACGCCGCCTACCGCACGAACATCACTTACGCCGGGTTCGACGCCGGCCACATGATGTATGTCAACCTGCCCGACCTGCAGAAATTGCAGAGGGATTTGGAGGATTTTTTGAAATAATCCCGAACTCCGAAGTTGCCGACGGTGGCGGGGTGGACGAGGCCACCCCGGAGTGCGCCCGTCCTCGAGCGCAGCAACCGGCTTCATTCAAGCCACAGAACATTTTCCAACCGCCTGTCCTTCCCACGTTGCTGCGGCCGGGACGGCCGCACTCCGCTAACGCTGAAATTCCATTTCGGAATTTGGGATAATCCGGGAGGGTCGCCGTGTCGGCGACCCTGATTTGGGGACGGCGACACGCCGTCCCTCCCAAATCACTCGTGGACGCGGATCAAGGTTTTGATGACACGATTGCCCGCGGCCATTGATTTGAACAGCTCCGGCAACTGCGTCAGCGGACATTCGCCATCCACAAAATCCGCCGCGCGAATCACGCCCGCCTCGATGAATTCCAGCGCCCGCCGGATCGTGCGCGGCGTGTGATGGAAACTCGCGAGCAGGGTGAGGTTGGAATAATGGATGAGCGTCGTGTCGAGCGTGATGGTGGTGCCGGAGGGGCAGCCGCCAAAAAAATTCACCGTGCCGCCTTTGCGCACCAGGTGCGCGGCGGCTTCCCAAACCGCCGGGTGGCCGACCGCCTCAATCACTGCGTCAAAATGCGTCTTTGTTGCTTCGCGAACCTTGGTGGCCAATCCGCTGCCGTCGCCGATGTCAACCACTTCGTCCGCGCCGAGCCGTTGCGCGGCTTCCAGTCGCGGCGCGCGCCGGCCGGCGACGGTGACGTGACAGCCGAGATTTTTGGCCAGCACCACGAACATCAAACCAATCGGCCCGGCGCCGATGACCAGCGCGTTTTGTCCGGCGCGCAGTTGCGTGTCCTCGACGCCCTGGACGACGCAGGCGAGCGGTTCGACGAGCGCGGCGTCGCGGAAATCGGTTTCCGGCTTGAGGCGCAGGAGATTTTTTTGGACGAGCCGCTCGGGAACGGCGAGGGATTCAGCGTAAGCGCCGTTGAGAAACAACAAGTCTTCGCAAAGATTTTCCTGACCGGCGTGGCAATGGAAACAACCGCCGCACGGCGCGGAATTGGCCACCACGACGCGGTCGCCGACAGACCAAATGTTTGACAACTCCTCACCCGGTCCCGCGCACGGGACCACCGTTTCCCCGCCGGGCGGGGCGAGGGACTGGGCGAGGGGGGCGATTTCTGAAATGATGCCGGCGAGTTCATGGCCGAAGACGGCGGGGGGCACTATCATTTTGGCGTGATAACCGCGTTTGAAAACCTTCAAATCCGTGCCGCAGGTAAGCGCGGCTTCGATGCGGATGCGGACTTCGCCCGGTTTGAGCGCGGGCGGCGCGACGTCCTCAATTTGAATTTTTTCCCTGCCGTGCAGGATGGCGGCTTTCACGCCGGCAGTTTATGAGTGCGAACGGGCGAGCGGAAGAAATTTCCCAATCAGAACGGGGTGTTATCAGTCCCGCGATGCGGTCGGGACCGATCCCGATTGGCAGGACGGGGCTGCCGAGACTGTCTCAAAACTCCGGC
>DLMG01000060.1:0-1633 GCA_002479245.1 Verrucomicrobia subdivision 3 bacterium UBA7542
AACAGCCGCAACGCCAGTCCGCCGACGATGCACTCGTCGTCCGGATGCGGCGAGAAAATCAATGCTTTCGGCGCGTCGTCCGGCGCCTTCCGATGCCGCGGGAATTTTTGCGCACGGCCCGGCGGCAACTTTTTTCCGCTTTGGAAAAGCCGTGCGTGTTCCGAAACAAATTTTCTAAACGGGTTCACAAATGCAACTGGCGTTGATTAAACACGGTCAAGACACGGATGAACAGAAAAGATTCCCCCTCACCCGTCGCTGCGCGACACCCTCTCCCCGCCAGGCGGGGAGAGGGATGGGGCGAGGGGCGCGATTATTTTTATTCGTGTTCAACCCCAGTTTCATCAGCAGTTGAACTATTTCTGCCTCGCCGTCGTGTCGCCGAAAAGCAATCGCAAACTGTTCATCACCACGACCACCGTGCTGCCTTCGTGGCCGACCACACCAATCGTCAATGGAATTTTCCCGAGCAGCGCGAATGAAACCAGAACCACCACCGTGCCGAGCGAAAGGACAAGATTCTGGCGAATGACAAGGCGCGCGCGCTGGCTCAGACGAAACGCGGCCAGAAAATTTTCCAACCGGTCGTGCATCAGCACCACGTCCGCCTGCTCCAAAGCCGCGTCCGACCCGCGCGCGCCCATCGCCACGCCAATGTGGGCGGCGGCCAGACTCGGCGCGTCGTTCACGCCGTCGCCGATCATGGCAACCTTCCTCCCATGCCCGCTCAACTCACGAACCACCTCGACTTTTTGCTCCGGTTTCAATTCGGCGCGCACGTCATCCAACTTCAATTTGTCGCGCAAATACCCGGCGGTCGCCTGGCGGTCACCGGTCAAAACCACGGTGCGCAAGCCTTCACGGCGCAACTCTTCCACGACCGATGCGGCTTGGGGACGGATGTCATCGCGCAAAATGACGCGGCCCAGAAGATCGCCGAGCGCGAGCCAGATTTCGGAAAAGGCCGCCTCCGTTGGAGCGCCGGCCCCTGCCGCGCCGAAGCTTCCGAGCGAAGGCTGGTCCGGCCCGGCGTATTGTCCGACTGGATTTGAAACGGCATCCCGCCGTGCTGGAAGCCGGCGTTCCAACACCCATTCGCGACGTCCCAGCAAACATTCAACGCCATCTCGTTTCGCGCGCAACCCTTCACCGGTCACCGATTCAAACTGCTCGAAGGCGACCGGTTCCAGTTGCTGCTGTTTGCCATGGCGCGTAATGGCGCGGGCGAGCGGGTGCGTGGAGAGTTTTTCCAGCGAGTAAGCCAGCCGCGCAATTTCGGCTTCGCGGCCGGCTGGAAAACTTTCGACTTTTTCGACGCGCAATTCACCGGTCGTGAGCGTGCCGGTTTTGTCGAGCGCGACGACGTTGACCCCGGCAAGTTTTTCCACCGCCGCGCCGCCGCGGAACAGGATGCCGTGGCGCGCGCCCCAGGCGATGGCCGCGAGCACGGCGGATGGAATGGAAAGGACCAGCGCGCACGGCGACGCGACCACGAGCAGCGTCATGGTCCGGTAAAACGCGCTTTGCGATTCGATGGCGGACTCAAACGGCGCGAGCCGGAAGCCAAGCCACCAGACAAAAAACATGGCGAACGAAAGTCCCAGGGCGGCGTAAGTGTAGTAAGTGCTGACTT
>DLMG01000060.1:1750-3868 GCA_002479245.1 Verrucomicrobia subdivision 3 bacterium UBA7542
GCTGCTGGGCTTCCTTGATGAGCGTGACGATTTTTTGCAGCGAACTTTCGGCCGCGGGCCGCGCAACGACGACTTCAACCACACCCCAGAGATTGAGGGTGCCGGCCAGCGCGATGTCGCCGATGTTCTTCCCGACGGGCGTGGCTTCGCCGGTGAGATTCGATTCGTCCGCGGCGGTGTTCCCTTTGGCAATCTCGGCATCCACGGGAAATTGCGCGCCGGGCTTGATGAGCAAACGCATTCCGCGCGTGAGCTGCTCGACTTTGACCTCGCGCTCGCTGCCCCGGGCATCCAGCACGGTGGCGACTTTCGGTGCGTCGCGGAAGAGCGAGCGGATTTCCTTTTGCGTCCGGCCGAGCGCGTAATGTTCGAGCGCGCCGGAAAACGAAAACAAAAACAGCAGCGTCGCGCCCTCGGCCCACGCACCGATGCCGGCAGCACCGGCGGCGACGAAGATCATGAGAAAATGCACGTCAATCGTGCGTTTTTGGAGACGTTCCCAAACGTCTTCCGCCGGATAAAAACCGCCCGCGAGATAGGCAAAAACGTAAGCCGCCACCGACCCATAACCGGTCAACAGAAAATGCGCGGTCAATCCGAGAACGCCGCAAAGAATCGCAGCGGCAAGTTGCGTTTTCCATTCATTGATATGCTCGTCTATGTGCTCGGCGCTTTCGAGAAACTCGACGTCACGCTGGACAACCTTGGGAAACGGAATGTCGCGCCAGCGCCAGAATTTCGGCGCGGTCGGGCAAGTGACGCGGGCGATGGTGGTCGTCTGGTCGTCGTTTTGGATGGTGATTTTTTTCCGCTCGGTTTCGGACAACGGCCGGTCGCAACTCCGGCAATCGTCCTGGCCGGTAAGCAGGTTGCAATGGCGTGCGGCGGAGACGGATTGCGCCGCTTCAAATTCAGCGCGGATGCGTTCGGTAAGCCGGCCGATCCCGCCTTGCGGGATGCGGCCCAGCGTGGCGACGGAAATTTTCTGGTGCGCGCGGTCAATGGTCACCGCTTCGAGCGCCGGTTCCTTGGCGAGCGTGTCCACGACCGAGCGCGCGAGGCATTGCCCGGTTTCACCGCCGCGCCCAGAACTCTTTTCCAGCGATGCATTCATGGCTCAATGATTGTAAGCATACCGCCGGACGCGGCGCGACGCAAAAGGGACAGGCGACCTGATTAACAGACAGTGTGAGACAATGACAGTCTAAGCCGGCAGCAATTCGCAGCCGTGGACAAAGCGCGGACGATGATTCTCCCTCTCCGCTCTGGGGAGAGGGGCGGGGTGAGGTGCTTTTGTCCGCGATGGCGAGTGAGGCGGCAACGGTTGGCCAACCTTAAAACTTTCCGGCAGGTCGCGGAAAAGGGCCGGCCGTTCCCGGGCCAGCACGCCGGCCAGCCAATGTCTCATGATCATCAGGATGGCGGTGCGTCCGTGCTGGCTTTTGAACCGGCGCTGCCAGGAGGGCTGATGGGCAAAGACCACATCGGCGCGGTGGGCGAGTTTGTCCGCGAACGCTTCCGGGATGGGTGTCCGAAAATAATTGCGCGCCTCATCCAAAATGTGCCAGGCCAGATACAGCGGACAATAACTGGTCTTTTGCTCAAACCGGCCAACCGGAACATGCTTTTTTCGGTTCAAGGAATTCATGCATTTTTTTTCTTAACCCTCAACTCTCAACTCTCAACCAGTGCAATCCGTGACCGGCGCGTAAATTTTTCGTTTCATGCGCTCAATATTATTTCATCCGGTGCACAAAGGCTGTCCAAGCCGGTTTTGCGCTACAAGCGTTTGATGTCTTCTCCACTTCAAGACAAATCCGGATAATCAGTTCTTGCGTTTCAGTCCAATCTCGACCATTTCACAGTTGCCGTCGAAACCGGCATCCTGCAAACCCGGCGAGTAGGTCAGATTCATCACCCGGCCATGCTCCCGGAACAGCTCCGGGTGCAAATAGGCGCAATACACCAAACCGAGGCGTTTTCCCTGGCGATATTTGGGCATTTCCATGCGGGCAACTGGCGGACTCCAGGGGCCATAAGGAGCATCAGCCACATGGAAGCGAATCTCCCGGGGGTGATCGAAGTCACTCGACGATAGGGCGCGGTTTTCGACAGAGG
>DLMG01000283.1 GCA_002479245.1 Verrucomicrobia subdivision 3 bacterium UBA7542
GAGGCGTTGAGTGATCCGCAAAGGCGCGCCGCCTACGATCAATACGGCCACGCGGCATTCGATCCGCGGGCGCGGGCCGGCCGCGGATTCGGCGGCGCCGGCGGCTTTCATGATCCGTTCGAAATCTTCCGCGAAGTTTTCGGCAGCGGAAGCATCTTCGAAAGTTTTTTTGGCGGCGGCCGGGACCCGTCGCAACCGCAGCGTGGCGGCGACCTGCGTTATGATTTGGAAATCACACTGGAAGAGGCTGCGCTCGGCTGCGAGAAGGAAATTTCCGTGTCGAAACTCGACCGTTGTGATGCGTGCAATGGCTCCGGCATGGAGCACGGCTCAAAAATCCGGACGTGCTCAACCTGCGGCGGACGCGGGCAGGTGCTCACGTCCCGCGGCATCTTTAGCATCGCGCAAACATGCCCGCATTGCAAAGGCGCGGGACGCATTTTGGAAAAACCGTGCAAATCCTGCCACGGCGAGGGAAAGCGCGAACACGGTTCCAAAATCAAACTCCGCATTCCGCCGGGTGTGGACGCGGGTGCGCGCCTGCGTTCCCCCGGCAACGGCGAAGCCGGCTTTCGCGGCGGGCCGCCGGGCGATCTTTACGTCGTGTTGCATGTCAAGGCGCATGAAATATTCCAGCGCGACGGCGACGACCTGCTATGCGAAGTGCCGGTCAGTTTTGTTCAGGCGACTCTCGGCGCGGAAATTGAAGTGCCCACGCTCGATGGCCGGGCCACCATTAAGATTCCTGTCGGCACGCAACCGGGTACGACCTTTCGTATCAAAGGCAAAGGCGTGAAAAATCTGCAGGGCTATGGCCACGGCGATTTGCACGTCCGCGTTCAGGTCGAAGTTCCGACGCGCTTGAACCACGAACAAGAAGCCAAATTGCAGGAATTCGCTGAATTGTGCGGCGAAGACGCCAACCCCATCAGCAAAAGTTTTTTTGAAAAAGCAAAAAAATTGTTCCAATGAATTCTGTAGGAGACGAGGTAACGAGTCTCTGACTGAACTCACGGAAAAAGAGTGAGACTCCTCACGTCGTCTCCTCCAATTCAACAAATGCATCGTTTCTACCTGCCGCCCGAACGTTGCGCCGGCGCCGCCCTCCGTCTCGACGGACGCGAGGCGCATCACGCGCTGCATGTTTTGCGTTTGAAGCGCGGCGAACTCATCACCGTTTTGGACGGCGTCGGAAATGAATTTCTTTGTGCGGTCGAAACCAGTTCGCGCAATGCCGTCACGCTTTCCGTGTCGCTGAAAAATTTCACGCCACCCCTGCCCTGCTCCATCACGCTGCTGCAAGCCGTGCCCAAGGGGAAAATCATCGAAAGCATTATTCAAAAGGCCGTTGAACTTGGCGCGCGGCGCATCGTGCCGCTGCTGACCGAACGCGTGGTGACGCAACTCGACGAAGAAGACGCCGCAGACAAGCGTAAGAAGTGGCAGCAAGTGGCGATTGAAGCCATCAAGCAGTGCGGCGCGGCGTGGCTGCCGCAAATTGAAGCGCCAACGACTATCGAAAATTTTCTGGCATCTTATCGTAGCGGCGGTCGGCAGACCGCCGGACTTGTCGGGGAAAACGAAAAGTGCGGCTCTCTTCCGAAAGCCGCTACGCCGACGCATTTTGAACTGGCATTGGTAGGTTCCCTCCAAAAGGAACGCCATCATCCACGTGAATGCTTGAGCGGGTTTCAGGCGAAGCACGGACGGTTACCGCAAAGTGTCGGCGTTTGGATTGGGCCGGAAGGCGATTTTACGCCTGAGGAACTGGAAGCGATCCAAGCGTCGGGCGCGCTGCCGATTTCACTTGGCCGTCTGGTTTTGCGCGTCGAGACCGCGGCGATTTACTGCCTCTCGATTTTGAATTACGAATTGAATTCCGTGGTGGAGTCCAAGCTCTAACTTGCCATCACAAACCAGCTGAAGCCCGAACTTCAACTCCCACGCGTTAAACCAAGACCAGCGTTCCACCGATGGCGCGCCTTACCTTGATTGCACCAACACCCGGAAGGCGCGGCCCAGATGTTCCGGATGCGTGAGGGTTTGAAACTGGCGCGCCCGGGCGGGAGTCCATCCGTCTTCGCTTCCGCCTCCGTCAGACTTCGGCGAAACAAGTTCGCTAAAAGATTTTTCCCGCAAAGTCTTTTCCAAAATCCGCGTCAGGAATTGCGATTGCGTCGAAAAAATCTCCGTTCTCAATCCCACGGATTCGCCGGCGGACTGGATGACGGAAAAATTGACATGCGCGGTGAGGTCCTGTCCCCCGACGTTCGCCAAAAGGTCGTCGCTGACATGATGACGAAAATAAGCGCGCAGCGTCCCGCGCGGACGACTGGGTGAAAACAGTTCGTCGGCAGTTAAACCGTAATCAATCGTCATCAGTTTTCCACGTTCCAAAATGCCGGCAGCCTCACGCCACCAGCTTTCGGCGGCAGGACAGGTTTCGATGGTGTAGCCGTCAGGCAAAACGGCCAAAAGCGAAGATGGAAGATGGAAGATGGAAGATGGGGAATTTTCAAACGTGCCCCTCGCCCCGGCCCCGTAAAGGGGCGTGGCCCCACGGGGCTTTACGCCCTCTCCCCCGCTCCGCGGGGCGAGGGTGTCAGGAATCCGTGCCCATACGAATTTTTCGCCGTCAACCGCCACGCCCCATTCGAACCACTTTTTGTTTTGAGCGTCCCACCCAAGCCGGTGGACTGGCATGGCGTCAAGGAGTTCGTTGCTGAAAATGACGCCGCGCAGCGGCGGGTGACAAGTGGCAGGTGACGAGTGGCACATTCGCTCCTGAAGCAGCGATTGAAAGCCGGCAAACCAGCGAACACGCGGTACGAACTCACGCAAAGTTTCACCCTGCCATTCCTGCCGGCGGGCTGAAGGCTCGATGATCCAGTATTCGATCTGGTCGAGCAGTTCCGGTCGGTTGGATTGCAACCAAGTCAGGATGTCCCTGGCCAGTTGGCCATCATGGGCGCCGGCCTCGACAATTTGGACTGTGGACCATGGACTATGGACTTGGTCCTCCAGCCATTCGGCGAATTGAAACGCGAGCAACTGGCCGAACAATTCACCGACGCCGACGCTGGTGTAAAAATCACCGTGCCGGCCGGGATTGTCTTTTTTCGTTTCATAATATCCATGAACAGGACAGTAGAGGGCGAGTTCCATGAAACGCGCAAATGACAAAACCCCGCGCTGGGCGGCTTCGCGGCGGATGATTTCAAACAGGTTGTTCACGGCTTGCGTTTGGCGCGGCGCTAGCTACATTTTTTGCAAACAAGAACTTATGGCCAAAATAGATGCGTTT
>DLMG01000238.1:0-18533 GCA_002479245.1 Verrucomicrobia subdivision 3 bacterium UBA7542
TTCGGTGGTCCTCCGGCAGAGCCAGAGGATTTCCTGGGGATTTAATTTCAGGGCGGCATGTCATTGGGGGATTTACATTCCAAACACCTTCTCCGAATCGCACGCACGATTCTGTAAAGAACCAAGACACCTAAAACGGAATATCTCTTCGATCGTCGCCAATGCGCCAGAAGTTATCTCGTTATGTAAAAATCTGAGGCACCAACGAGAGCAAAACGGGTTCTGAGTATTGACACAAGTTTGCTTTTTCAGGTGGTAAAGCCGGTTGGCCACGTGAGTCCATGTCCCCATCTTTAACCGGTCCGCCATCTATTTCAACGTCATTGTCGGCTCCTGCCGCAATTAGGTCGCATCTCGAAGCCCCGGCGCGCGGCTGCCTCAGCCGCAGCACGTTCGACAACCCAAAAACCCATGGAATTTTGTGCGCTCATTCGGCAATCCGGGCTGCTGCGGGTGGGACACCTACGCTCCGTTCCATTTGGGCAACACGCCCTCAAGATGCACCCCCGTAGTCGTGGGGCCGGACTTCGGTCCGTAGGGATATCGCGCTGAGGCTGTTTCAAAACTTGTAGCAGCGGAGGTAAGTCCGCTCCAATCTCATGCAAAATCTGAGAAAGGTGAGCCGACTCACGTCGGCTGCTACGATAAGAGGACAATCAGTTGTTAAAAACAAACGTGACGATTGATTGTGAAGGCATGGTGGCTTTTACGGCTTTTTTATCGGTCCAAACCTGGAAGATAGTGTCTTTGTTTCCAACATTGAGAATGACCACAGCCACTTTGCCGTCGGGATTCAGGAAGGCAGTGGTGAGCAAATTATCATCGTTTGAGGAGGCGATAATCCTTTTTGCGCCGGGTTTGATAAACCGGGAGAAATGGCCAAAGACATAATACGTATTCAGGTACACCAGTTCATCTTTCCTGCTGTCGTACATGATCGGTGAAGTGCCATGACAACCGACGTGACAAGGGCCTCCGGTTTCATCCAGCAACAGATTCCAGAACACCCAGCCTTCGGTCCAGTTGTTGAGATCCAGGATCATTGATTTGGCCAGACGTTCGGAAGTATCCCACTCGTTCAGCCTCTCCGGGTCATCGAGATTGCCCCGGCCCAGCCCGGCCTCGGTATAAATCAGGTGTTTATCAGGAAAGGCATCATGGACCAGCCTCACATTGTCGTAATGGTTGCCCACATACCAATGAAAGCCGGTGCCCCAGACATATTTTGAAGCTTCGGGATCGTCGTAAACCACCTGGGCGCGCTGGTACATGATTCCCCGGTTATGGTCCCAAATCATCAATTTTACATCCGATAAATCGTTTTTCTTAAGTGTCGGACCCAGATAATTTTTGACGAAGTCGCGTTCTTCTTCCGCGGTAAAAATGCACGATTCCCAAATCTGAACAGCCATCGGCTCATTTTGGACGGTGATCCCCCAGATGGGGATGCCCTCATCTTTGAAGGCCTTGAGGTATTTCACAAAAAAATCCGCCCAAGTCTGGTCGTATTCCGGTTTCAGCTTTCCACCATACAGCATGTCGTTGTTGGATTTCATCCAGGCCGGAGGGCTCCACGGTGAACCAAAAAGTTTGATGCCGTTATTGGCAACTTTCTGGGCCGCTTTAATAAAGGGAATCCGATCTTTTTTCTCATGGTCAATGGTGAAATATTTCAGTTCCTTGTCCCCCTCAACCGGGTCATACGTATAAGACTCTTCGGAATAATCACAGCTTTCGATCGTTGTTCGGCAAAGGGTGTATCCGTTGCCCTTCACCGGATCGAAGCTGGCGATCAGGTATTCCTTCTTTTTCTCGGGAGACAATCTTGAAAAAGTCACCGATGCGGCATCGGTAAAAGCGCCGCCGAAACCTTCGATGGTCTGAAAAGTTTTTGTCGGGTCCACCATGACGGTCGGATAGTTTTCATCCGGCTGGTCCAAAGGTGCAAAAGCCAGTCTTCCTTTATACTCCAGCCTGGATTGGGAAGACCTGGCGGTCAAATAATAGGAGGCTTCCTTTAATTCAGCACCCTGCGGTTGAATCACAGGGGTGAATGTGCCCGAAAGGATCAATAAAATCAGAATCTTGTTCATGGACATAAAGGCTATAAGCCGGGCCTGAAACAGCAAGCACCTTTTGCAGATGTCGTGCCTTGATCGCGGGAATCCAAAGCCACCTCATGCAGTTAAAAAATATGCTTCCTCGACGTTTTCAGCGGAATGAGTGTTACGCCCGCCCTCACCTTTTATCCTCTCCCCCAGGAGAGGAGATAGCTTTCGATTGTTTCTGGTTTTGCGGATAAGCGTCCGGCCAATTCAGCCATATAAATTTTCAAAGGAGCGGCGAACGATTCTCCCTCTCCTGGGGGAGAGGGCCGGGGCGAGGGCGGATGTCATCTTTGCATCCATGATGTTGTGGCTGCACCCGAAAAGTCCGGTTTCACGCCGTGTCACCCACTAAAAATATCGAAGAACCAAAATTGTGACGTTTATCGTCCGGGATATCGGGTGCGGACTGCGTACAGCGAGCTGCGGGCGGTGATGAAGAGTGTCTGGCGATCCTTTCCTCCAAATGCAAGGCTCGTCGGACGCTCCGGCACTTCGATCAAGTCAATCTGCCGGCCGGATGGTTCGTAAACGAAGATATTGCCGGCCGCGACGTAAACATTGCCCCGCTCATCCACCGCCACGCCACCTTCGCCCTCTTCGCAGAATTTCACCGGGTCAGACAAGGATCCATCGGGATTCACGGTGAACGACCAGGTTGTCTGGTCGAATTCGTTGGCAACGTAGAACCGATGGGCGGTGGAAGTGGGGGCCAGTCCATAAGTCCGGAGCAGATCGGCCGTTCCCTCGAAGCCGAATCGATTCCTGCCCGCCGCGTTTGTTCGTCCAAAATTTTGCGGCGCGGGTATGAACGTTGTGCCGTCAGGCGACAGGAACTGAAGAGGCGTCGGCGTCGCATTGGCTTGCGCATAGTCATGGCCATCGCGCCAGCGGTTTACCGGGAGAATTGCCGTCAGCCCCGGCCGTGGCGCCGTTGAGGTCGGATCAAGTGCCGTTAGCTCGTCTTCATTGCCGTCCGGACGGAACGAATACACGGCCCGGCTTGCTGTCACGACCATCAGGTTGCCGGCGCGATCGAATGCGATCTGAACGGGTTTCGGAGAACGATCGGTCACAATCTTGAGCGCGTGGTTCTCTGGCGACCACCGATAAATGCGGTTCCAGCGCGAATCCACAAAATAAACATTCCCGGAGGGATCAACCGCGGCGGACTCGATATCGTTGAATCCGGAGACCAGCTTTTCGATTTTTGCGCCGGACGCGAGCACCGGAGATGAGGGTGAGCGACGAGGTTTGGGCGCATGGCCGGAAACCTTTAACCAGGCTATTTCCCGGGAACGGACCTCCGCGTCAAAGGTCCGGTCAAAGAGAGCGTTGTCGAAGTTGAGTTTGCCGGGGCCGTAAACATGGATGTTGTGGAATTGAAGATCAGCGCAAGCTCCATCGAGAACCACGGCGCTGCGGAACGGCGCCTCGATGGACCCGATGCGGTAGAGATAGAGATTGGCGAAGGAAAGGTTGCGGCAATCGGAAATGGAGACGGGCAGGCAATTCGGGCTTTCCGCCCGCTCCTCTTCCATCTGGCAGGCATCGATTTGCCAATTGGATACGTTTCGGAAGATCATTTCATTGCGAACATGATGCTCGCTGGAGAGCGCGTAGATCCTACCCTCGGTTGCGGTGTCGGAAACGCAAATGCCAGCCTGCGCGTACGTGCTGGGTGTCCAAATGTTTGCGAACGTCCCGCCACCACCGTCGGTCACCCAGAGACTGTAACCTTCCGAATCCCAGCGGCGGTTGGGATCGGGATCGCCGGAACGGTTGCTGTTGTAGGGCTGGACGCGCGTTCCGTCGGGGTAGAACGTGCCGTGGCCGCCCAAAAACCGGACATCGTCCACGAGCGAATCCTTCCCCGCCATCCATTTGAGCGCCACCGCCCGGGTGTTATTGGCGCCGGAATCCAACCCGATGCCGACGATGATGTTTGATCCGCCCTTGGGCGCTTGGATCATCGGTTTGAAGCTGCCGAGGTCGGTAAATGTCCGGGTGCCATCGGCCAGGCTGATTTGGGTGGTGATGGGATTGAGGCCAATGAGGATCGTATCGGGCTTGAGCTCGAGTGTGTCGGTTATGTTATACCGCCCCTTCGGCAGAAAAATGACGCGTTGTTGGGCGATGGCAGCTTTAAATGCTTCCGTGTCATCGTTGGTGCCGTCGCCTTTGGCGCCGAACGACTTGATGCCTGCCCAGGTTTCCACCGGAGGCAGCGCGGGGATGTCGGAAGGAGGCAGTGGCGGCATTGATTTTAGCGCTTCGGTTTCGCAGGTCTCCTTGACCACCGGAATCTCCCCAAGATCAGCGATGTGCAACCCGTGAATGAATGATTTGATCCGGTAAAGCCCGCCGGTGCCCGCGATCTGCCGGCCGCTTTCACGAAATTGGGCCAGGATGGGGACTTGCCGGCACACGACGTTTTCCAGGCTGATCTCGGTGCGGGCGTTTTTCTCGTCGCTGATGATCAGCGCCGGACCGCTGATGTTCTCCAGGCGCGAGTCTTTCAACCACAATTCTTCGGCGCGGTTTTCGTTGATTTCGATGGCGGTCGGCACATTCCTGAACTGGTTGCGAATCAACGTCAGACCGGCTTCTTCACACTTGATGGCCGCCCGGCGCTGGTCTTCAAACGAGGCATCCACCAGGGCAAAGGGCCAGCTTGGGGAAGGCTTTCTTGCAAGGATTCCGTAATCGCCCCCGTGGAAGCGAAGGTCTTCGGCCTCGTTGCCAACCTCTTCAATGCCAGCCCGGCCCGAACCGATGTGAAAATCAATGTGCGCCAGGTAACAGTGCTGCGCATAATGGGACCGGACACAAACGGCCGCGGGATTGCCGTCCTGGATTTCGAAATCAATATTGGCCAGCGCGCTGTAAAACGTGCCCGGATTGGCATCGGCAATTTCGGAACCGCCGGATTCGCCTCCGAAATTGCGCCGGCGCCCGCCCGTGAACCAGACCACGTACTTGCGCTCGCCCTCCTGAAAGCCGGGAGTACTGGCGCCGAGAACGAGCACCGGACGATTCGTTCCGTAACCGAAAAGACGGACACCGGGCGGAATTTGAAGCGTGTGTGAAAGTCGATAACGGCCTTCGGGGATCAACACGACACCTTTTCCCAGGGCGGTTTGCGTGACCTGATTGATGGCCGCTTCGATCACGGCCGTGTCATCCGCAACACCGTCTCCCTTCAACTCCGGAAACGATTCCTTTGAAAGCCGGATCGCGCCTGGGTCATCGGGACACGCGGTATAGAACGACGCCCCGTAAACCGGAACGGCGGCCAACAGCAGGCAGACCAGCAACAAGTGTTTGGTATTCATCTTGTCAGTTGAGTGGATTTTGGCTCGTTGATGCAAGTGCGATTTTGGATGCATAAACGGGTCCCGAGTATTGACACAAGTTTTTTAGGTGGTAAAGCTGGTTGGCCACATGAGTCCATGCCCCATAGTTAATGGTATGCCATCCATTTCAACGTCATTTTTGTCTCCTGCCGCAATCGCCGGGCCGGACTTCGGTTCGTAAAAGTTTGTTTGCTGGAAACGTTTTTTCGCCATTGACCGCTCATGCCGATGGATGACACCTTTTCGGCACGACGCTTACACTCGGCAGTGCTGAGAGAATTGTTTTGAAAAGATGCGCCTGCCCGTTCTTGAAAATGGTGCCACCGGAGACGCGGCTTCACAGAGAAGAAGCCGCGCGGTTTTCATTTTCACCGGATGCTTGCTGCTGTTGCTGCTGCTGGGCTGGGTGGATTACATTACGGGCTATGAACTCGGGTTTTTCGTATTTTACACCGCGCCGATTGGGCTGGCCGCCTGGTACCTGGGACGCTGGCCTGGCATCTGGATGGCCCTGGGGGCAACGATAGCCTGGTGGCTGGCAGATGCTTTGGCCGGAGCAAAATATTCCTCACGGTTTTCTTTTTGGTGGAACAGCACCATTCATTTTTCGGCGTTTGTGATCAACGCCGTGACCATTGCGAAAATCAAGCTGGAACTAAGACATCGCAACGCGCTGGCGGCCAAACTCGAAGCCGCCCGCCAGACCTTGCGCGCGACGGCCAGGGTTCTGCCCGCCTGTCCCCTATGCGGCAAAGCCCATCCCCAGACCGGGCGGAACGGCCACGCCGAGCTGCGGGATCTGGCCCGAGGCAACGCCGACCTCAACGGCGCTCTCTGTGAAGAATGTGCTCAACCCGCACGAAGGAGTTGACGGCGCGAGGCGTCACGCACACATTTTTATTCGCTTGGGTGACAAAATAAAATTTCGCGCTTTGGATTCCCTTTCGCCGCGGCGGCGCAAGCTGCTGTTCTGGGCTTTGGGGCTGCTGCTGTTCTACACCGTCACCGGTTTTCTCATCCTGCCACCCATCATCCGCGCCGTGGCGGTCAAACAGTTGTCCAAACAACTCGATCGCGAGGTTTCCATCCAGAAGGTAAGGCTCAACCCGTTCGCGCTTTCGTCCACCATTCGTGGCCTGCTCATCAAGGACAAGGACGGCGAACCGTTTGTTTCGTGGGATGAGGTTTATGTCAATTTCCAGCTCTCGTCGTTCCTTGCCCATCCCTGGGTTTTCAAGGAAATCAGCGTGACCGGACCCTTTGCCCGCGTGCAGATGAATCAGGATGGCACGTTTAACTTTTCCGATCTCATCACGAAGTTCTCGACCAACGCACCGGCCGCACCGCCCAAGGAACCGGCCAAGCCCATCGCCCTGCGCATTGACCGGCTGCAAATCACGAACGCCACCGCCTCGGTGACCGACCTGACGCCGCGCACGCCGTTCAAGCGCATTCTGGGTCCGCTGGATGTGACCCTGGACAATTTTCGCACTGATCCGGACAATAAAAATCCCTATGCCTTTGCCGGCACCACCGACGCCGGTGAGAAAATTTCGTGGAGCGGGTTTTTCTACCTCGACCCGTTGCGTTCGCGGGGCGAGATGACGCTCGACAACCTCACGTTGAACAAATACGCCCCGCTGTACCAGGACCTGGTAAACTTTGAAATCCGGGACGGCACCGTGGGCCTGCACCTGAATTACCATCTGGAACTCACCCCCACCAACCGTGTCATCGCCGTGACCGACACCGCCTTTGCCCTGCGGGATTTCAAACTCGCCGAACCGGGCAGTGCCACCAACATCGTCGAGCTTGCCAATTTTGCCGTGACCGGCGTGAACGTTGACGCCGTGGCCCGGCAGGTCGAAATTGGTTCCGTGTCCGCCGCCGGCGGCAGACTTTTTTTGTGCCGCAACAAGGACAATTCCGTCAACGTCGTCGAACTTTCCAAACCGGCGGAAGCGAACGCGTCGGGCGGCATCCTGTTGCTGCTCCGCTCCGTCACCAACGCCGTTGCCCTGCTCCTCCACAGCACGAACCAATGGAGCGGTACGATTCATGACGTGGATTTCACGAGTTGCGCGCTGCACCTCGAAGACCTGGTCAATTCCCGCCCCGCCCGGCTCGACCTCGACGACATCGCGCTGAGTGTCAAAAACATTTCCAACCTCCCAAACACTAATCTTACCGCCGAACTTTCTTTGCGGTGGAACACCAACGGCACCATCAAGACCGAAGTCGCCGCTTCCTTCTCGCCACCGACCGCCGACATCCAGCTCGCGCTCGACCAGCTTGATCTTGGCACGCTCGACCCGTATCTCGAACCCAAACTCAATCTTTTCATTCTCGGCAGCAAGCTCGGCCTCAACGGCCAGATTCATCTGCGCACGCCCAAGGATGCGCTGCCCGAAGTCACCTTCCATGGCGACGCGCGCCTGGACGATTTCCACACCGTGGACGGCGTCCTAGGCGAGGATTTGTTGAAATGGGATTCGGTCCGCGTTTCCGGCATTGACGCAAACCTGAACCCGCAAACTGTCACCATCAAGGAAATCGCCGTGGACAACGCCTATGCGCGCGTCGTCATCGAAACCAATCACACCATCAATCTGCTCACCGCTTTGCGCCTGACCAATACCAACGCGCCGGCAACCACCAACGCAACCCAAGCCGCAACCGTTGCCGGAAAATCCGCCGCCACCACGACCAACACGGCCGCAGCATCGTCGCTGCCACAAATTTCCATTGCCAGCATCGTCATTTCCAACGCCGCCGCCAGCTTCACCGACCGTTCGCTCACACCAAATGTGAATCTGGCAATTCAACAGATCGGCGGCGAAATCGCCGGCCTTTCGTCCGCGGAACTGCAGCACGCCGACGTGAATCTGCACGCCGTCGTGGACGGCATCGGCCCGGTGGACATCACCGGCCACATCAATCCCTTCAACGAAACCGGGACGAACGATTTGAAGATTGCGGCAAAGAACGTGGATTTGACACCGACCAGCCCGTACTCCGGAAAATTCGCCGGGTACCGCATCGTCCAGGGAAAATTAAACCTGGACCTGGCGTATGATCTCATCGGGCGGAAGTTGAAATCGAAGAATGTCATCACCCTTGACCGGTTCACCTTCGGCGAAAAGGTGAACAGTCCGGACGCGACGCATTTGCCCGTGCGCCTGGCCATCGCCATTCTGAAGGACCGCAACGGCCAGATTCTGCTCGACGTGCCCATCGAGGGCAGCCTCGACGATCCGCAGTTCCGCATTGGCAAGGTTGTCATGCACACCATTCTGAACCTTCTCGAAAAAGTCGCCACGTCGCCGTTCTCGCTGCTGGGCGCGGCGTTTGGCGGCGGTGGCGAGGAACTCAGTTATCAGGACTTTGCGCCGGGCAACGCGGTGTTATTGCCTGCCAACGAACAAAAGCTGGATTCCCTGGTGAAAGGACTTTACGAACGGCCCGGCCTGCAACTGGAAATCGCCGGCAGCATTGATCCGGAGGCCGACCGCGACGGCTTGCGCCGCACCAGTCTGGACAAACAAATCCGCACCCGGCAATGGCAGTCGCTGCGCAAAGCCGAACGCGCCACCACCACGCCCGACCAGCTTGTGCTGACCCCGGAACAATACGCCGCCTGGGTGAAAAAACTTTACGGCGAGGCGCTGGACAAAGATGTCATCAACGCTGCGTTCATCGCCGCCAACACCAACCTCATCGCCATCGCCGCGCAAATTCCATCGCGATCGGACAAAACTGAAAAGGGCGCGACCATTTTGATGAAAGGTTCGCCAACCACCGCGCCCAAATCATCCAATGTCGCCGCCATTTCAAATCAGCCCAAACCCGCCGCGCCGACCAATCCGACGGAGGCATTGCTGCTGGCCTCCATTCCCGTCACTGACAACGACCTCGAAGCGCTCGCGTCCGACCGCGCCAAAGCCGTCCGTGCTTACATCCTTCAGACGGGCAAGGTCGAAGCCACGCGCCTTTTCCTCTCAGAAAATCAGACCGGCGGTGTACGCTCGGACGGCAGCCGCGTTTATTTGCAGTTCAGATAGGAGCGAGGAGCGCCAGCCCCTGTCCTGCATAGCCTTGGCGAAGCGGGATCCGGCCCGGCATCAGGAGTTGTGCATTGGGTGATAAAACCACTTGTAATCTGTCGCGAACGGCAAATTGCCATCTGAATCGCTCACATGGCTAAAAGCCACGGCACCAGTTTCTTTCCGCCGAAAATCCAGACTGCCGCTGCGAGCGCGATGTAAGGCCCGTAAGGCATGCGCGATGACCATTCGCGCCGGCGCATTACGATAAGCGTGACGCCCACCACCGCGCCAATCAATGAGCTGAACATCAGCGAAAAAACCACGCCCTGCCAGCCGAGGAACGCGCCAATCGCGCCCATGAATTTTACGTCGCCCAAGCCCATCGCCTCGCGCGGCAACACGATTTCCGTGCTCACTGCCTCCATGCACGGCACGTCGTTGGGATTCATTTTTTCTTCACCGATCTCCAGCGCCGACGGCGACAGCCGCACCAGCACGTCTTGGTAGCCGCGGTCCACCAGCTCAACCGTGCGCGCGTGCAGCATAATCACATCTGACTTGCGGTAAAACAATTCGTCGTAGGGAATTTCCTTGTCCGGCAGATGCACGGATGTTTCGGTGAAAATAATTTTCGCGTCCCTCGGCCATTTCACCCACTGCCGTCCAAACAACAATTTACCCAGCCGCAGAATCCCGTAAATTGTCGCTGCGCCCACAATCGCGCCGATAAAACTCCGCCTCAGCCCGACATTCAACGTGCTCGCATCGTGCAGTGACGGAACGAAAAATGACGCGGCGAAGCCCACCGCCATGCCGCCGAACGTGATTTCATCAGGAATGATGAAATGCTCGAAGTCAATGAACGTGGCCGCGATCAGTCCCGCGAGAAAAACCGCGTAAACAAGGGCCACCGGCATGGACGGAAGCGGATGGCCCGCGTTGCCGAACGCCAGCCAGCAGCTTAGAAACGCCACGCCCGTGAGCAGTTCAACAGCGAAATAGCGCCATGAGATGGGCGCGCCGCAATTTTTGCAGCGTCCGCGCAACGCCAGCCACGTCACCAGCGGAATGTTCAGATACCACGGGATGGAATACTTGCAGTACGGACAATGCGATCGGGGCGTGATGATGCTCATGCCCAGCGGCAACCGGTAGATGCACACGTTCAAAAAGCTGCCGACAATGCAGCCGAGTGCGAAGAAGACGAGCGACCAAAAATGGAATGGCACCAGTGACCAGTCCGCAGTCCACGGTCGCCAGTCCACGGTCCAAAGCCCAGAGCCTAAAACCGATAAACATCCGGCCAGCGGACTGAGGACTGTGAACTGAGGACTGTGGACTGAATGTATCATTTGAATTTTCTGCCGCGCAAATCAGATTGTTTCAGGTAAGCCATAAACCCGGCAAGCAGCCGGCCCACTTCGTCAGTTGAGTTGTAAAGCTGGTTAAACTGCGTGGGATTGATGTATTGCTGGTCCAAGGCAACGTAAAGGTGTGATTTTACTTCCCCGCAGGAGCCTTTTGAAACTGAAAGAAACTGAATAAATTCTTTGTCTCCGCCACGGTCATATCCCTCCGCGACATTTCCCATGACCGAAACCGAGGCGCGCTGAATTTGGTCCCTCAATCCGAAATCCTTTGCAAACGCTCCTGTCTTGGAGTGCGCATAGACTTCCCTGGTCAGTTCCCGCGCCTTTTGCCATGCGAGGATGTCCTCAAATTTCTGGATTTTACCCATATCTTTCAGTCCACAGTCCATAGTCTTGAGTCCACAGTCAAGAAAAGGCGATTATTCAAATGCAATTGCACGTTACGAACTCAAGACTGTGGACTGCGGACTGCGGACTGCCGACTGCGGACTGCGGACTGCCGACTGCGGACTGTGGACTGCCGACTGCGGACTGCGGACTGCCGACTGTGGACTGTGGACTGATAAACTTCCGCTTCCAGCGCGCGGCGCATTACATCGAGCGGCGCGGGTTGTCCGGTCCAGATTTCAAAAGCCTTTGCGCCCTGGTGCAGCAACATGCCCAGGCCGTTGGCCGTGCGGCAACCGGCGGCCTTGGCCGCTTTGAGCAGCAACGTTTCCGCCGGGTTGTAAATCATGTCGTAAACCGCGCGAGCCTGGCGCAAGGGAAACTGTTTTTCGTCCAAGGGCGACGGATCGCCGGGCTTCAAACCGAGCGGCGTGGCATTCAACAACAAATCCACCGGCCCCGGCGGAAAGCCAACCTTAACCTTCACCCGCGGATGCCGCTTGCGGATTTCCTGCGCCACCGCCTCGGCCTTGGCACTCACGAAATCCACCAGAAACAATTCGGACACGTTTTCCAGTGCCAGCCTTAAAGCCGCCACCTGCCCCGCCCCGCCCGTCCCGAGCAGCAACACTTTCGCCCCCTCCAGTTTCAAGGCCAGGTCCTCACGCAACGAACGGGCGACCCCATCGGAATCGGTGTTGAAGCCGACGGCGCGGATTTCGTTCGGAGTTCCGCCTTCAGGCGGTTTGGCGGGCTGCGTTTGGCCGTCCCGCAACTGGCGGGACGGAACTCCAAACTGATGCAACGGCAGCCAGGCGCCATTGTCATCTCGTCCCTCAAATCGGATGGTATTGACCGCGCCCCACGTTTTTGCCGATTCATCAAGCTCATCCACGATTTGCATCGCGAGCAGCTTGTGCGGAACGGTGAGGTTCAGGCCGGAGAACTGCATGGCCTTTGCACCGGCGATGGCCGCGCGCAAATCGTCGGGGCGGACTTCAAACGCGAGGTAACGCCAGTTCAGGCCGAGCGCGGCGAACGCGGCGTTGTGCATTGCGGGAGACGCGGAATGGCGGATGGGAAAGCCATAGACCGCGCAACAGCGCGTGGCGGCATTGATGGCGGGTTGAACCGGTTGAGACACACAGAATTTATATGCGGCAATGGCGCGGGTTTAAAGCGCAAAGTCTGGTGCGGTGAATTTAGGAGGAAAAGATATATTCGTAAGACGCCAGTAAAAGAGGGAAGGCAGCGACCGAACAGATGTTGCCAATAAATGAAGCCAGCCAACATTTGGCAATTGACGGTGCCGTGAGTTCGGACTTGGCCGGAGGCGCAAAACGGCAAATCAAATAGATCAAAATGCCTTCAACAAACACAACGAGTCCCTCACCACTGGCTGCGGCAAATGCCGGACGCATGTCTTGCAGCAACCAAAGCACGCCCAGAAATGACGGGTACGTGAGCAGATGCATGCCGATCAGCCAGATAATAAAAATACGCGGTCTTCGGAAGCGTCGGAGAATTAACAAAACGCAAATCAATTCCAACAGAATGGCAAGGGCGATAGCGAAGGAAATTTCCGGCGTTACCGATTTTTCAGGCAGTGAAATCGGGTTAGCCTTCGCGGAGGCGGCCAAAAAAACCACCGCTGCCACAACTCCAAACCACCGGACGCAATGAATAAATTTGAAATGTGATTTCATTTTACACCTGCTTTGACCGCGGCTTCAGGAGCAATTTGTTTCAATTCATTCGTCGCGTTCATGCGAACAAATTCATCCGGATCATCCAAAAGTTTTACGAAAAGAGGGGCCAACTGGTCGCGCTGGCCGAGAAATTGATTGGTAAAATTTTGCGAAATGTAATTGGCAGCTTCGTTGCGCACATCCGCAAATTGGTTGGTCAGTCCGCTGATGAAAAACGGTATGGCGTTCGAGCCGGTGCCGCATGTCGCCATCATGGCGCGCACGGCGAGGTCACCATTCGTGCCGTCCATAAACATCCGCAATTGGGGCAGCGCCGGTATGGCATTTTCTCCCAGGACAATGAACGCGCATATCGCCTCAACCTGCACTGTACCGCTCACCAGGGAACGAAGACCGAACGGCGGCTCCGCATACACCAGCCTTGCCAGCAACGCTGGAATCGCATTTGTGCCTATGTGTTGAATAGCATCCATTGTATCGTTTGGAAATGAGCCGTCCGGGTTTCGCCTCGTTTTCAACCATTCACCCAACCCTTTGCCTTGAAATACGGGTTCATTGGTAAATTGAGATTCAATCGGATGCGTCTTCCGATACTGTTCGGTGAGAAACTTTTTTGCGTTCTGGGAAATGGCGAAATCCGGGTCAGTGACACTATTTTCAATGGCAGATTGAACTTCCGGCGTTAGCGGACAATCGTACAGCAAACTGAACGATGTGCGGCGTTGTCCCAAATCCGGGGATCGAGTGCCAGCGAGTATGAGTGGCACAGCTTTATCCGGCATACTGGCTACCAGAACACTCAACGCCCCACCCGTTGCCGGGCTTCCACGTGCCAGGCACTTGGCCAAAATGGGTATCGACTCGTTTGGTGCGATTTTCACCAAAGTTCTCAATGCGGCGTTCGCTGTATTTAGCCCGGCGTGCTCGACGAGATTGCTCAACGCCGGCACCGCACTCAACGCGTTGGTGCCGAAATCACCCAGCCATCCCGCCGCACTCGAACTGACAAAGTCGGACGAATCGTTCAACGCCGTGATGAGTAGCGGGACGGCAAGGTCTGGTGCCGCTGATTGGGTACCGATACCGTCCACAGCGGCGTTCCTGACATACGCTGATGGATCTTCAAGACAACCTTTGATGCGATTTATGTAAATTTCAACGTCATCGGTGACAGACGCCAATCTGAGAACACTTGCCTGCCTGACGCGTTCGTCCCGGTTTGTGATACCTCGGCACATTGAAAGCTCTGCCGGTTTGCCGATACACGCAAGACCTCCAAATGCATTCAAGGCAGTATCGGGTTCATCAAGAAGTTTTGTCAGCGCGCCAACCGCAGGCGCGGCATTTGTTCCCAAGGCTTCAAAACCGGCGAGACCGAGTTCGTGAAAATCATCCGCCGAATGCCATTTGAGAAATCCAATTTTTAACTCTTCGCTTTTAACCGCGATCCACTGACTGGCCGGATCATCCGTGGCTTTGATTAACTTTAACAACGTTGGCAGGGCTTTCTTTGCACCAATGGCACGAACCGCATCCTTGGCCTGCTGAACCTGTGTCTCATCCCACGGCGGATCATGAATCTGTTCCAACCAACTCACCAACGACCGCCCTAGATAACGCGGTTCGCGCCCGAACAGCATCAGCATGACTCCAACCAATGCCGCCACCACAACAAGCAGGGCAGATAAGCACTGCATTTTCATCCAAGTTTCACTTCAAGAATGGTTGTGACGCCATACTGTTCCAATGGCAAGAGATATTTCTGAAATTTCCAACACGTCCGACTCACGTTACACAGTGCTTGACAGGCGCCTTCCCCCGGAGCGCGGGTTGTCCCAACCCACAGCAGATCCATTTGCGGAAACCGGTTCATAATAACTTTCCAACCTGTTCTTGCGTTTGCTGGTGCTGCGGCTTGGGACAAGCCGCGCTCCGCCGTCGCCAAAATTATTTAGGCAACAATCCCTCTTTCATTGATTAACTCCGCTGCTCGAATAAAGTGTGCGGGTGAAATCCAAAGGCACAGTGTATCTCGTCGGCGCCGGGCCGGGCGACGCGGGCTTGCTTACGTTGCGCGGCGCGGAATTGCTCCGGCGCGCGGACGTGGTGCTCCCTGACGCGCTGGTGAATCCTGATTTGCTCCGGTTGGCGCCGCCGTCCGCCGAACTCATCGCGCGCGGCAAAAACATGACGATGCCGCAGGAGGAAATCATCGCGTTGCTCATCGCCCGGGCGCGCGAAGGCAAATGCGTCGTGCGGCTCAAGGGCGGCGATCCTTACATTTTTGGCCAAGGTGGCGAGGAAGCCGAGGCGCTCGCAGCGGCGAAAATTCATTTTGAGGTTGTGCCCGGCGTTTCGTCCATTGTGGCAGCGCCGAATTACGCCGGCATTCCGCTCACGCACCGTGAGCATTGCTCCAGCTTTACCGTTTTCACCGCGCACGAAAACCCTTCCGACATAAAAGCGGATTTGCGCCACGATCAAATCGCCAAAATCCCCGGCACCAAGGTCGTGCTCATGGGCACCGACCGGCTGGACGACTGGACCAAATCGCTCATCGCGCACGGGATGTCGCCGGACACGCCCGTGGCCATGGTCCGCTGGGGCACGACGGGCCGGCAACAGGCTGTTGCCGGGACACTGGCAACCATCGCCGGTCTGGCCGTTGAAAAAAAACTGTCGCCACCGGTGCTGACGATCATCGGCGACGTGGTGAAATTGCGCGGGAAATTGAACTGGTTCGAGCAGCGACCGTTGTTCGGCCGGCGCGTCGTGGTCACGCGTCGTTCGGAACAGGCGGGCAGTTTCGCGCAACGACTGACGGAACTCGGCGCGGACGTGCTGGAGGTTCCGACCATCAAAATCACGCGACCGAAGGAGACCGACGCCATCGTGGATGCGCTGCTGGGATTGAACGCCTACGACTGGCTGGTGTTCACAAGCGTGAACGGGGTAACGGCGTTTTTCGACATCTTTTTCCGGCGGTTCCAGGATATGCGCGACATCGGCGGCGTGCGCATCGCCGCGGTCGGCCCGGCCACGGCGGCGAAATTGCGCGAGCTGCATCTCCAGGTGGATTTGACGCCGGACGAATTTACCGGAAAGAAAATCGCTGCGGCGTTTGCAAAATTCCAGAGCATCGAGAACCTGAAGATGTGTCTGCTGCGCGCCGAGGTGGCGAACCCCGATTTGCCGAAAGCGCTGGAAGAACTCGGCGCCATCGTGGACGACATTGCGATTTATAAAACCGTGGCGGAAACCGAAGACCCGGCGGGGGCGGGGGCAGCGATGCTCGAAAGCGGCGCGGATTGGATTACCTTCACGAGCGGTTCGACGGTGGAGCATTTCCACGCGCGATTTGATCTGCCAAAGCTGCTGAAGAAATTCCCGCAAATGAAACTGGCGTCCATCGGCCCGGAAACCAGCAAGGCCATCCGCGCCCTGGGATTGGAACCCGCGCTGGAAGCGAAGGCGCACACGACCGAAGGCTTGCTGGCCGCGCTGCTCAAGGCGGTTTGAAGCATGAACATTTTGCGCTTCCGGTTGTCTATTTTCATAATCTTCTGAATGGTTTTGGATAAAATGGAACGTTTGTTAAGGAATACATTTTTATTCGGCCTGGGTTTGGTCGTGTTGTGCCTGGGCAGCCCGCGGCTGGACGCCGCCACGTTCACGGCGTCACTCGACCGTGACACCATTGCGCTGGGCGAAAGCGCCACCCTGTCGCTGACGTTTGAGGATGGGTCGCCGCGGAATGTCCCCATGCCGCCGAATGTCGCCGGTTTGCAAATCGCCTACATCGGGCCGTCGAGCCAGTTCAGCTTCGTCAATGGTGAAACCAAATCCACGGTCACGTACAATTTCACGCTGACCCCGCGGCAGGCCGGCGATTTCACCATCCCGACGCTGGCCGCCGATGTTGGCGGACAGCGGCTTAGTTCATCGCCGCTGAAATTGAAAGTGCTGCCGCCGAATTCGCCGCCACCGGAAGCAATCAATTCCGGTTCGGAAGTCGCGTTTATGAGGCTTTCATTGGCCAAAACCAATTTCTATATCGGTGAGGTCACCACTGCCAATATAAAAATCTATCTCCGCGATGACGTTCAGAACCACAGCCAGCCTCAAATCACAAGTTTGCCGGCCGATGGCTTTTCCGCCGGCAAAGGAACTTATCAAAATGCTTATTCCGAACAAATTGGCAACCGGGTTTACACGGTCATCCCGGCTTCCATCGCCCTGACGGCTACCAAAACCGGAATGGCGAGCGTCGGCCCGGTCACGGGAAACATCGTTGTCGTGCTGCCCTCGTCGAACCGGGGCGGCGACCCATTTTTCCGGCAATTCTTCAACACCGGCGAACAAAAACAAGTCACGCTCGCCACGGAAACACTGAACGTGGAATCGCTGCCACTGCCTGCCGAGAGTGTACCGCCGAATTTCAACGGCGCGGTCGGCGATTACACCATGACCGTGACCGCCGGACCGACCAATGTGGCCGTCGGCGATCCCATCACCGTGCGCGTCCAGATTTCCGGCCACGGCGCACTCGATGCGCTCACCCTGCCCGACCAGCCCGCCTGGCGCGATTTCAAGGCCTATCCGCCCACGCAGAACATTAAAACAACGGACCAGCTCGGGATTGAAGGCGTAAAAACCTTCGAGCAAATCGTCACGCCGCAAAACACGGACGTTCATGAACTGCCGGCGTTTTCGTTCAGTTTTTTTGATCCCGGCGCAAAAACCTATCGCACGCTCACACAGCCGCCGATGCAGCTCGCCGTGCATTCCGGCGGCACGACACCCGCGCCGATGATTGCCGCCACGAAAACCGCCAACTCGCAGACTCCGGCCCCACAGGACCTTCTGCCCATCAAAGAGCAATCCGGCGCGCTCACGCCAGCCAGGCCGCCGCTGTTGACGCGACCGGTGTTTCTAGCCGCGCAAAGTCTGCCCGTGCTGGCGTGGCTCGCGGCTTTCGTGTGGCGCAAACGTACGGACAGTCTGGCGAACAATCCCCGTTTGCGACGGCAACGGCGCGTTGCCGGGCTGGTTCAAAGCGGACTGGATGATTTGCGGCAGTTCGCGACCGAAAACAATTCGGACGAATTTTTCGCCACGCTGTTCCGCCTGCTGCAGGAGCAGCTTGGCGAACGGCTGGATTGTCCCGCGTCGTCCATCACCGAAGCCGTGATTGATGAGCGCCTGGTCCCGCTGGGCACGCCGGAACTGACCCTGGCCGGCCTGCGCGAATTGTTTCAACTCTGCAACCAGGCGCGTTACGCGCCGATGCGAACGAGCGGAGAACTGGCCGCGGTGATTCCGCAATTTGAAAACGCCGTCCGCGAACTGCAAAAGGTGAACGCATGAAAACCGATTTTTCAATGTTTTCGATGAAGTTACCGTTCACATCCGCCCTCACCCCGGCCCTCTCCCCCGGGGAGAGGGTGAGCAACGTCACATCGCCGGATCATTTCTCAATCCTTGGTGTCATCACTGGTTTTGTGTCATCGGCAGTGAGAGGCACGACCACACGGCCTGTAATACGGCTCAAAACGCGGCG
>DLMG01000238.1:18602-19760 GCA_002479245.1 Verrucomicrobia subdivision 3 bacterium UBA7542
ACGATTCCCCCTCTCCTGGGGGAGAGGGCCGGGGTGAGGGCGGACGTCACTGCCATTTCCGTGGCAGCAACCGAAGCGTGTTGCTTCACATCATGTCATCCGCGGAAAATATCGAGTAACCGGAAATTGTTTCCGCGCCTTGTATTGGCCATGGCCACTGCCTGGATTTTCACCGGCAGCGCCATGGCCGCCGACACTTCGACCGAATTTAACGCCGCGAACAAACTGTACGCCGAGGGCAAATTTGCCGACGCCGCCGACACCTACAAAAAAATCCTTCAATCCGGCGCGGTATCCCCGGCGCTTTATTTTAATTACGGCAACGCGGAATTCAAATCCGGCAATTTGGGCCGCGCGATTGCCGCGTATCGCCAGGCGGCGCAATTAACGCCGCGCGACGCGGAGGTGCGGGCCAACCTGGATTTCGCACGCAACCAGGTGCAAGGCCCGATGCTCCGTGAAAGCCGCTGGTCCCGCAGTGCGGGATGGCTTGGCCTGCTCACTTTGAACGAGTGGACGGGGTTGGCCGTGGTCGCATTTTGGCTGATGTTTGCATTGCTGGTGGCAAGGCAAATCCGACCGTCGCTCAAAACGGCGTTGGGCGGTTTTACCCGGGGCGCGGTGGCGGTTGCCATTTTGTCGTGTGCGTGCCTGGGCGTGAACGCCGCAATCCACTTTTCAAAGCAAACCGCCGTGGTCGTCGTACCGGATGTGACGACACGCAGCGGGCCGTTTGAGGAGGCGCAGAGCGCATTCACCGCCCACAACGGCGCGGAACTCGCGGTGTTGGACCGTCGCGACAACTGGCTGCAAGTGACCGACGGTTCCGGAAGAATCGGCTGGCTCCAGCGCCCGCAGGTGGAAATTTTGCCCGGCAGTTGAAACAAAATGGCTCCATCCCGACACGTCGGGAGAACCTACAACCCCTCACTTAACCCTTCGGGACCCGTCTTGAAAAAGCCCTTGAAAAGGTTGGGCTTTAAAAATGGCTCCAGAGGTGGGGCTCGGAGATTCCTGGCCAATAATTTCAAGGAAAAAATAAGCGTTTTCCTCAATGAAATTTGAACCCGTACTCCGAAATAAGAATGGTAGCGCACGCGGCCCGCGTGCCGGTTGGGGCGGCTCGCCCAAACCTTCGTCTCACCTTCTTTGTCCGAT
>DLMG01000163.1 GCA_002479245.1 Verrucomicrobia subdivision 3 bacterium UBA7542
CGACGGCATCGTTCCGGCTTAGACTGTGCGATTTGACCTTGCCGGATTTGCAGAGCAAATAAATTTGCGTGCGCGACAGGCCGGTGAATGGGCAAAGTGTGCCGGGCTTCGGAAGCCGCACGAAGCGTGGTTGCAATTGCGATACACTCGCCACCGTGCCAGCGTCCCGCACGCCAGCACTGGCAGGCGGCATGACACTCAAAAAAACTTTCCGTTTACCATTCATACAATGGAAACTTTATGCGAAACAGTGACCGGGAGTGCGTGCCACACACACGGGATTTCAAGAGCGGGTGACACGTTGCCCAAATGGAAAGTGTCTTCTTAATCTGTCCAATCGCATCCGCGAGGCGCGCAAACTGGCTCTCACCTGATTGAATCGTTTACCATCATCACGCGGGCGGCGAACGCGGCCGTTGCGCCGCTGCATGACCGGATGCCGGTCATCATGGCGCCGAATCATTTTGACTGGTGGCTGAAAGAGGGAGACGAGCGGAGTGAATCGCACAAGATGGCGCTGGGGCATCCGCTGGAGGGACCGTTGAAGATTTATTCGGTCAGCGACCTGGTGAACAGCCCGAAAACGGATGATCCGCGCTGCATCGAGCCGGTGCGGATTGACCGGGATTTTTTTGAGCGGCATTGGTGGGGGGATGTTTGAATTGCGGACTGCAAATCTGTTTGGAAACATTCCGTTGCACCACGGCAGTCTGGTGACTGCATTTTGCCAGTCAATTTGAAATCATTCACTGATGCTAGGACGGCGACTGCTTTGTGGGCTCATCCAGTCTCCCGTATGGGGACCATTTATCAGGGTTGCGCTTGCGCTCCTCGCGCTCCTCGGCGCGGAGGAATGTGCTGAGCTCGGCCTCACTCAAGAGCGCGAGCAAGACCCGGCGTTCAGAGTCGGATGCTTTGATTCCCTTGAGGTGCTTGACCCACGGGTTTGCCTCAGCCGGACTGCTGCCTAAATCTCCGGCGATTATTTTTTCTAGTGCAGCCGGACTGATGTCTAAATATTCGGCGATTCGTTTCCTCAGTGCACCCGGACTGATGCCTAAGGCTTCGGTGATTCGTTTCTCTAGTGCCATGTAAGCTGTATTTGCAGCGGACGGCGGTATATCGGTGCCTTCTAAATCGGACACCCCTTCATCGGAGATATATCGCGGGTCCAGCATAAAGGTGGGATTATCTTTTGCAGAAACGCGGCTTTGTCTCCTCATCACATCCCAACTGTTTCTTTTTCGTCCCATGCTAAACCTCCAGTGATAAAATTTAGACTGATAAAAAACGGCTGCTTGTTCCTCGCCGATTACTGACTGATAAGAAATTGCTTTTCATGGTCCCTCTCTTAATTGACGCTGCGCGGGTAGACGAACTGATCGAGCCGATCATCAAGGGCGCGGTGAGGCCGCTGACGATGCCCGTGAGCACGCCCAGGAAGAGCCGCGCGCGGTTGGGTCTGGCCAGATTCCAAACTTTGAATAAAAAGGCTAGCATAAATTTCCCGCACCATGGCAAAGCGAAGCGCCAAGCGAGCAGTTTGCCGAAACAGAAAATTTAGGGTTGGAATTGACCAGTCTGTTTTCGGGGTTTCAGGTCCACGAGGACATGACCGAACAAAACGATGCGGCAGGTTCCAGCCTCTAAATTCATCCTGGCATCCAGCATCCAACGCAAAGTTCTTTGGGTCACTCTTTTCAGTCTATGAAGACTGGCCACCCGCATTTTTCCCCCCAAGTCCGGCATTTCCCGACCCCATGGCGTTTTTGCCAGCATCCGCCAATATTCCATTGACCAGCGATGGGCCATTCCCATGTTGCAAGGTTTGCCACTGCCCGCGAAATGGGCGATGCGGGGAGCTTGCAAGATTTCCCGCCATTCCTGATCCAGCTCCTTCGTCTTGACTATGGGTTTTTGCCCCCCCTGAATGTTCCAACGCGGATGCAAAAAATAAACATCGTCGCAAAAAATCACATTTAACACATCCTGATTGGCGAACCGGTCATGCATCCTCGGGTTGGCCGACAACTGCAGGCAGCTTTTTACGCGCTCGCGTTCTCGCCACCGCTGCAAATTCATCAGCATGACTCCAGCGTTGAAATAACGTTTGATGACCTCATATTTTTCCAGGCTAACTCGGTCCCGGTCAATATTACAATCGGCAACCGCGGCAACGCCGGCATCAGGATTGACCGTGTCCCACAACTCCGCCAGGTTGCCCAGTGCCAGCACATCACAATCCAGATAAAGGCATCGCTCCAAATTCGGGAGCAGATTGGGGATCATCATGAGATAATATACCGCAGGGGAGAGGCGTTCCGGGCCTAGATTTTCAAATTCAGCCAGCAACCTGACATCAACCTCCACATAATCCAGTGCCGCACCATAAGTTTCGATCACCTCGCTGAATTTGGCGCGCGAACGGTCGGACAGCTTCCGATTTCCCTGTAAAAAATAAAAATGAAACCTCCCCGGTTCGGATGCGTGGTGAAGTATGGATGTCACCGCCACGCCGGCCAGAACGGCATAATTCTCATCAGGTGAGAATACGATATGTATTTTTTCTTTCATCACGATCCAGTAAACATCAAATGTAACACTGGTGCCCGGCCACCGGAAATCGTTGGCCCGCCAGATATCATCGTATTCGAATGTATCTTGTCACGCAGATTTTTTTTGCGCGCCGGGGAAATTTCGGCTCAAATGATATTGCGTGACCGCGCTCAAACAACTGCCCATTTCCGTCTGCATCATCGCCGGCAACGAGGCCGCGCGCATCCGCCGCGCGCTCGAAAGCGTCGCCGGCTGGACGAGCGAAATCATCGTGGTGCTCAACGACGACGTGAACGACGGCACGGACAAGATTGCGGAATCATTCGGTGCGAAGGTCTTCCGCGAATCTTGGAAAGGCCACATCGCCCAGAAAAATTCCGCCGCGCAAAAGGCGAATTCCGACTGGATTTTGGGATTGGATGCCGACGAGGAAATTTCACCGGAACTGGGAGATGAGATCCGAAAATTATTTACTGAACCAGAAAAACTCCGGGTGTTCGCCGCGTTCAGCTTCCCGCGCTGTACCCTTTACGGTGGACGCTGGATCCGGCATGGCGACTGGTATCCTGACCGCAAAATTCGGTTGTGGCGGTGCGGAATGGGACGTTGGAGCGGCGTTGATCCGCATGACAAACTGATTGTGCAGGGGCGTGTCGGACGGCTGCGGAGCGAGATGCTGCATTACAGCATGGAAGACCTTGAGCATCTGGTGCGGAAGACGCTCGTTTATAGTGATGTCTTCCTGCGGCAACAGATTGAGATGGGCAGGAAGGTTTCATCGCTGGACGTTTGGGGGCGTCCGGCCTGGCGTTTTGGACGCGGATATTTGTTGCGTCTGGGCTTTCTCGATGGCTGGCAGGGTTTTCATGTGGCATGGATGGGGGCTTTTTACACGTTTCTCCGTTATGCCCGCGTGTTGGAAGAACAGCACAAAACCCGACCGGAGAAATGAATTCCGACGTTTCAACCGGGCGCTCAGCGTTGCTTTATGAGCCGAATGTGGAAGGCCACCACCTTGTCTGGCTTAAATTCATCGTAGAGGATCTCTTGTCGGCGGGTTGGCGGCTGACGCTGGCCGTTGATACCCGCCCGGAGTCATTCGACCACATTCGCAAACGTCTGGGATTGCTGCTCGAAAAAGTCACGATTCTACCCGTGTGGGAAAAATCCGGGCGCAGGCTTGGCGGAGGGGGCGCACAGTCGATTGCCGAATGTTTTAGCAAGGCGAAAACGGACCTGGTGTTTCTGGACACATTCGATGAAATCGCGTCTTCCCTCCTCCGGCGTGCCGCGCTGGGCCGGATGCCGCCCGCCTTGTTGCGCGGGTGTATTGGGGGGATTTATTTGCGTCCACGCTTTCTGGCGGGTAACGAGTTTTCCCCGAACAACTGGCTCAAAACTTTTGGTTTTGCGCGGCTCATGAAAAGTGGCTGGTTTAGTCATCTGCTATTCCTGGACCCTTGGATCCAGGAAAGCTGCCAGTCCCAATTCCCGCAAACGCCAGTGTTTTCCCTGCCGGATCCCTGTCCTGATGACTTTTTCGGCGACCAACTGAAAGCGCGGAATCATTTTGAGATCCCGAGCGGGCGAAAGGTTTTACTTTTCTACGGGGCGGCTTATCGCCGCAAAGGATTGCATCTGGCAGTTGAGGCATTATCGGGATTGCCGGTGGAGTTGCCGGTATTTTTGCTTTGTGCCGGGCAGCAAGTAAACGATCCGCACACGCTTCGCGGATTGGAAACACTCGTCAGTCAAGGCCGGGCGCGGGTCATCAGCCGTTACATCTTCGAAGAGGAGGAAAAACTGCTGTTCGCCGCCAGCGACATCGTGCTGCTGCCGTACATCAAACATTTCGGTAACAGCGCGGTGCTCTCGCGTGCCGCCGGCGCGGGCAAAATGGTCATTGCCTCGGATGAAGAACTGGTAGGCCGGCTGGTGCGAAAGCACAATCTCGGCCTGCTGTTCCCATCAGGAGATGCAGATGCGTTTCAACAATCAATTGTGCGCGCAATGAACGCTCAGTCTCAGGAACTGGCACAATGGCGGGCCGCCGCTTTCCGTTACGCCCAGCAGTCCAGTCGCGCGGAATTTCGCCGGGTGTTGCTGCAAGCTTTCGCGCAGACCCATGTGTGTGCCGCGCCGGCTTCGCCGGGAATAATTGATTCGCCCCGATAACATGGACGCGCGCGAAAACATACTGCTCATCCGGCTCAAATCCATCGGTGACATCCTGTTCCTAAACGGGTCAGTCCTCACTATTGACACTTTTGGATTCATTTCATCTTCGTCGCCAGACAGTTCGACACATGCGTCCAGCTTCCCATGTGCAGCCGCTCCGCAATCCATTTCAACGTCATAATGCTTTCCCGTCTCAGGCGCAACGCGATCTTCACCTTTTCGGGATCACCCTTGCGCCGCTTCACCAGACTGGCCTCTTCCCATCGTCGGCATTTCAATTCCTCCGCCACGATCTGTTCCGCCTTCGTTTCCCCAGATTCCTGCCGCTCGGTTCCGTAGTGACTCTCCCCAACCCGTTCAGCCATTTGCCCCAGCAATTCCTTCCGAAATGCTTTGTCCCCCAAACACCAACCCCGCCGTAACGTTTTGTATTGGCCGGGCTTCTCCAGTTCCAGCCTTTGCCTCATCCGCCGCTCAAATTCCCGCCGCCCGGCTTTGCTGTCCTTGGGGATGCCCATCTCCCCCAGCAACCGGTCCACGCGCAACCACTTGGGCCGCTTGCTGGGTGAAGCCACATACCACGGATAACTGCTCCACCGATATGAACGCAGCGTTTGTCCCGCCGCCAGCAGTTTCGCCCGCACGGGATTAAGATGTACATAATCACACACCGTCCGCAGGTAGCCATTACCGCTGCCGTCCACAATTAGGGACTTGTACCGTCCGCTAAACAAATGACCAAACAACTTGTGCCGCCGGTTGAATCTTCCGGTGTAGGTGCCCAAGAACCATTTCATCCCCGCCACCAAATTGGCCTTGGGCGTCTCCACCACCAGGTGATAGTGGTTGGACATGAGACAGAAAGCATGCACCCGCCAGTCGGTCTTACCGCAGCTCTCACCCAAGGTTTCCAGAAAACGCTTCCGGTCCGCATCATCGTTGAATATCGGCTCCCGCCGGTCGCCCCGGCTCATCACATGATAAATCGCCCCTTCATATTCCAGTCGAAGTTTCCGTGGCATCGG
>DLMG01000409.1:0-9712 GCA_002479245.1 Verrucomicrobia subdivision 3 bacterium UBA7542
CCGGAGGATTTCCTGGGGATTAAGTTTCACAGTGCGGGAAGCGCCGGCACTCCAAGATAAAACCGCCCAAGGTTATCCGCGCGCCGCCTGGAGGAAGGCTTGGAGATTGGCGGTGGTCACGCCGGGCGGCACACCGCCGCCGCACGAGAGAATGAGTCGCGACGGGTCCTTCGCCTCCGCCAGCAGTTTTTTCACGGCGGCGCGCACGTCGTCGGGCGTGCCCTGCGCCAGCACGTCGCGCGGCGGGATGTTGCCGAGGATGGTGAGTTTGTTGCCGGAAAGCCGCCGCATTTCGGTGAGCGAAGTCTGGATGCCGGGGTTGTAGAGATTGATGCCGAAGTCCGGATAATACTTGATGGATTTGGCGCACGGCGCGTCGTTGTGGAAAAATTTCACCGTGACCTTTACGTCATACAATTCACGAAGATAAGGCAGGCCGAACTCGACGAAATCCGGTTCGCCCATGAAGCCCACGATGTCGTCGAGCATCATCATGCCGTCAATCGTGGGGAACGTCTCACGCTGGAGCGCGTGCCATTGCTTCAGGAAATCCGTGATGACCCGCAACAACCGGTGCACCGGTTCGGGGTCGGTCTTGATCGCCATCAGGAATTCGGTCGTGCCCATGAGGAACGTCGCCACGTTCAGCGGGCCGCGCGAGACGGAGAAGCGGATTTTGTGGCCGAGGGCTTCGATGCGCGGGCGCGCCCAGCGCAGGCGATTGAGCATGAACGGCAGGAAACCGTCCGCGGCTGGATCGGGAACTTTGAGAGCGGCGATCGATCCGGCGTCGGTGATGATTTTGTCGGCGAAGGGGAATTCATTGCGCGGAAAAACGCAGCGGCTGCCAAACGCGGACGGTTCGGTGCACATGCCGAACTCGGACCAGAACCCCGGCAGGAACCAGACATCGGGAAACGTTTCGATGGCCTTGCGGTTCGTCTCGAACCAGAGCGTCTCGCTCGACAGATAATCGGCAATGTCCAGCCCCTGCCAGCCGGGCAGCCACGGGCAGTCAACAATGAAACCCACGGGTAGCGGGTTCAGTATTTCACCACGCAATACGGCGAGCAGATCGTTCCATTGTCGGTCAGTCATGGCAGGGTTTCTTTTGTTTGCAGAACGGATTAACGTAATTTCCGCCCCAACGCACGCTTCAAATTGTAAGTGTAGCGTCGCGTGTCCTCACGCGACAGTTTGGAGTCCCGCGTTTACGCGGTCCGGACAGGCGGCAACGCCAGGGGAACAGCCTGAAGGCTGGACACCAAACAATGAGGCGCGGGGTTGCGCACCCTCGACACTTCAACCGACATTGCTTAAATTTGCCGCGTGAATTTGCCGCCGCTCATTCTTGCTTCGGCCTCGCCGCGCCGCGCGGAATTGTTGCGGCAATTGAAACTGAAATTTCAGGTTGTTTCCAGCGACGCAGCCGAAATTCTGTACGAACAACTGTCGCCGCTCGAACTTTGCCAGACCAACGCCCATCGCAAGGCGCGCGCGGTGGCAAAGAAAAACCCCGACTCGCTCGTGCTCGGGGCGGACACGCTGGTATTTCTCGGCGGCGAAATCATGGGCAAGCCCATAAGCCCCGCCGACGCGGAACGGATGCTGACGCGGCTGCAAGGCCGGACGCATCAAGTCGTCACCGGCATCAGCCTGATTCATTTGCGCGCACACCGGGAACGGATTTTTGCGGTGAGCACGGACGTGATATTTCATCCGCTCGATGCCGGACAAATCCGCGACTATCTGGCGAAGGTGAATCCGCTGGACAAGGCGGGCGCTTATGCCATCCAAGAGCACGGCGAAAAAATTATCGCGGAAATCTCCGGCTCTTACAGCAATGTGGTTGGTTTGCCATTGGAACGATTGCGCGCGGAAATTGCCAGACTACAATTGTAGTGACCCCCACCATGGACAACCGGATTTGAATTGCAATTAAATTGTGCATGAACTAGAATTAAAAATCATCGTCAACTTCTAGCCAACCGATGAAACTTAACGTCATCCTTATAATGACACTGGCGTTGCTTACTTGTGCGTATGACGCCACTGCCCAAAGCTTCGTGCTCTCTTCCTCGCCTACGACTGGAACTGCTCCCAACATGGTGGTTGCGGCAGATATTAACGGAGATGGCAAAGTAGACTTAATTAGCGCTAATTTTGGAACTCACACTCTGACAGTACTGACCAATGACGGTAAAGGTGGTTTTTTACTCGCCTCAACACAAGGTGTGGGCAATGATCCTAGTTGTGTTGTTGCAGTGGATATCAATGGTGATGGCAAAATAGACCTGATAAGTGCGAACACCTATGGCAACACCCTCACGATTCTGACCAACGATGGAAACGGAGGTTTTTCACTTTCTGCGACACTCAGTGTAGGCAACCGTCCAACGTCGGTTATTGCATCTGACACCAAAGGTCAAGGAAAGCTGGACTTAATTACTGCAAACGGCGTAGACAACACTTTGATAGTTCTGACCAACAATGGCAACGGAAGTTTTGGATCAAACGCCACTTACACTGTAGGCTTCGATCCGGTTTCAGTCGTAGCAGCCGACGTTAACGGCGACGGTAAACTGGATTTGATCACGGCGAATTTCGGTAGCACTTCGCTTAACGGCAACAATCTGACTGTGTTGACCAACAATGGTAGCGGTGGTTTTGGCTCCAATGCCACTTACAATGTGGGCAATGGACCCAATGCGGTTGTTGCAGCAGATGTCAATGGTGATGGCAAGGTTGATTTGATTAGCGCAAACTGGGGTAATGGTGGTTCCGGCAACACATTGACGGTGTTAACCAACAATGGCAGTGGTGGTTTTGGATCGAATGCAACTTATATTGTAGGCAACGGACCTTCTTTCCTCGTCGCGGCTGATGTCAATGGCGATGGGAAAGTCGACTTGATTAGCGCAAACACCCAGAGCAATTCATTGACAGTTCTGACCAACAACGGCAGTGGTGGGTTCGTGCTTGCCACTACGGTGCCTGTAGGCAATGGCCCTTTCGGTGTGACGGCAGCAGATGTCAACGGGGACGGTAGGCTGGATTTGATCAGCGCAAACCGGTTAGCAAGCACGCTTACGGTGGTCACCAACTCTTCTACGTTCTTGCCGAGATTGACTATCAAATATTCGGGCAACAGTGTGATCGTGTCGTGGCCTTCGCCTTGGACTGGTTGGGCCGGTTGGATGTTGCAGCAGAATACCAACCTGAACACAACTAATTGGATGAACTTCAGCGATACGATCGGCGACGACGGTGCGATCAGAAGCGTGACCAATTCATCCCCGACAGACAATTTATTCTTCCGTCTAGCACATCCTTAACGTTTGTCGTAACTAGGCAACAACCGACTCAATTCCTGCCACCGCAACGTGCTCATCCACCAGCCGTTTTCAAAACGACTCTTGCGCAAGGCCAGGCGTCGAGGCGGTATAGATGGGCATGGACGGCAACGCCCGGTTGCCTTGCCGGGTCAGCAAGGCATCCAGTTTATCCAAGGACTGATTGGCAACCCTCTGGTAGTTGGCAATGGTCGGCGCCAGATCATTGTCCGCTTCCGATACCAACACGGTTTGGGTGCCGGTTTGTGGGGGTGGAGTAACCTCCGGTGGTTGCCGCCAGATGGCGACGGTAACGCCGATCACCACCAATACCGCGATGGCCGGCAAAGACATGCGCCAGTTCGACAGGGTTCCATGAAAATACGCCGCCAGGATTTCCCCAAGGGAATCCGGTTTTGCCGCCCGCAATTTACCGGCCAATTTTCGGTGAAAACTTTCGGACGCCTGAACATCCGGATTTGACTCTGTTGCCACCAGCATTTCAGTCACGTTTGAAATTTCCGCCAGATAGCGGCGACAGCCTTCACAGGTTTCCAGATGCGCTTGAAGCTGCCGCGTCTGCCGCGCATCCAGAGCGTTCGATGCCAGCCAGGCAATGAGTTTCCGGTTTTGAGCACAAGGTTTCATAACACACCGCCTTTCGTTTTGAAATCGGACCGTTGGGCGCTGAAGGCATTCATTTTCCGAAGCTTGTCCAAGGCATGAAACAAACGGGATTTGACCGTCCCCACCGAGCAACCCAGGGCGGCGGCAATGCCCTCCAATGAATCATCCACGTAAAAACGCAGAAAGATGACCTGCTGGTGTTTGGCCGGCAATGCCTGGACGCATTGCCGCACGAGCACCGCCTGCTCACGCAGTTCGACGGCCTGGTCCGGCAGGGCGGCGTGGTCGGGCAGATTGGTTTGTTTCTCAAATTCATCTTGATCCCGCGCACCGGACGTGGCAGCCGGCCGGAGACGATTTCTCCGGAGGACATTGCGGTAACGATTCAACAGAATCGCGCAAAGCCAGGTGAAAAACTGGCAGCGCCCGTTGTAGCGGTGCAAACACTTCCACGCTTCCACCAGCGTGTCCTGCGCCAGTTCTTCAGCCAGCGTAAGGTTGCCACACAACGCGGCGGCCTGTCGCAACAGCCGGGTTCCATGGACGCGGCAAATCTCACCAAACGCCTCGGCGTCGCCGGCCCGGGCCTGGTCGAGAAGACTTCGCGGGTCTGAGATTTCGGTTTCCACGAACGTTGGACTCAGGCTGAACACATTTCGATTATAGCCGAAAAACCGGGACAGTTCCATCGTGGAACTGTCCGCCCGTTTTTTTGTTTAATGAATCATGGTTTTACCGCTTTGCCAATATTTGGTGAAGAAACGGAAAATGGAGGTCCCTCTTTCTCGACAAAGATGATCCCGCAGGAAACTTTGCCGAGAGAATAGGCGGATTCGAGTTTAAATCCACGGTCCACCCCCTCGAACACAAAACGTTGGAAGGCAAAAGGGCCGTTTCCAAAAGGATCCATCACAGTCTTGAATCCCGCTTCGCCGTGCAGTTTGTATTCCACCCCCGCATGAACCATTGCCAGTTCCGCTTGTGCTCTGAATTCCCGCCGACGCGGCCCTCCTACCGCAAGCAATGGATTGGGGAGAATGACAGGAACCAAGGGGTTTTGAGATTTCTGAATTTCCGTGTCGAACTTTTGCATCTGTGCTTCAAACTCTGGCTGCGGCAACGCCATGATGCTGGCGAGACGCGGATAGAGCGGTTCCATGTCACGGATCAGTTTGAGAACTCCATCACTTGTTCCGCCTGATGCGACAAAAATGCGCTGCCAGACATTGGTGTCCTGTTTTTCTCCGCGTTCCCCATGAAACACGAAATCAAAACCGCAACGATCGAAATCTGTGTGAATGTCTTCCATTGCCTTCATGTCGTTTCCTGGATTCTCCTGCTGCAACTTCTGAATCTTGGTTGCCAGCCAATCAGGACCAAGCAATTTTTCTGACATCATGGCAGTGGCCACCGTGCCCCGGGCCGGAGCCGCATCGAATCCATCCATCAACTGCTTCAGGGTCTCCGGTGAGAACTGGCCGAAATTTCCCGCCACTGTGGCATACTCGAGGGCTTCAACGGCCTGTTGAACCAGCGTGCCAAACAAAGTGCCGTCACGGGAGACATTTCTGCCCAGCACGAACGCCGCGAGCAAATCATCGCACGCGGCGGCTTGATTGCCATGTTGCAAATCCCACATCGCGCGCAACTGCGACGCTTGGGCCACCTTCTTGGTGGGGGCCAAATGAGGAAGTTGCGTGGCTGGGCCGGGACTCATATTAATGCCCCAGTCACAGGGCACTTTTTGTTGTGCCGCTTGTCGCACCAACTTGAACTCACTGTCATACCTGGCTATAAGTTCGCCGAACCGTTCCGGGAGTTTTTGGCCATGCCAATTGGTTTCGAACAGATAGTCACGGTCAGTCTGCGACAACTCCGGCGCCAACAGAAACGCCTGATAATAGAGCAGCGCCGGATTGATGTCCGTGCGGAACGGTTCGCCGCGCGCGGCAGGCAGGGTTAAAATCAGCAAAGCAAGGCAGGTGAATTTTGTGATTTTCATAATAGTTTTTCGATGTTGCATCTGCCCATTGATAACGTGAGCACGCCAAAAGGTTCATTCTTTTGTGACTTTTTGCCTGCTATGGAGGGGAGCAGGCCGTTCTGATAAAGACGCTATTGCAGTTCATATTGTTATTGGCGCACAAAAGTTCATGTGGAGATCTTGCGGACATTTCGTCTGCTCACAAAGCGCCAGGGGACTGGCGCACTCCAAGACGCTTCGCGTATTAGCAGAATCATCGTGCCGCGCGCAGCGTCTTGGAGTGTCCACCCTCCGCAGTACTGCTACGGAGGACGGGCGGCGACCCTCCGCCGCTTTTGCCAGAAGCATGTCAAACTGTGCCAATGTTAACTGGACCTGCTATGAAGCCGGTGACCGGATTCAAGCCCGGCTCAGTTCCTGCCACAGATGCGCGCTCATGGCCTGGCCTTTGGCGAAGCAATCGAGATTGAACTTTTCGTTCGGCGAATGCGCGTTGTCGTCCGGCAGGCCCAAACCCAGCAGCAGCGAATCTGCGCCGAGAATTTTTTTGAAATCGTTGACGATGGGAATCGAGCCGCCCTCACGCATCAATACCGGCTGGCAGCCGAATGCGGCTTGGAGCGCGCGCAACGCCGCCCGCGCCCGCACGCTCTTGGGCGAAACCAGATACGCCTCCGCGCCATGACCGGACTCGATTTCGAGCCGCACCGTCGGCGGACAGATTTTTTCGATGTGCCGGCAGACGAGTTCGCGAATTTTCGCCGGTTTTTGGTTTGGCACGAGGCGGCAGGTGATTTTCGCCCGCGCCCACGCCGGCACAATCGTCTTGCTGCCTTCCCCCTGGTAGCCGCTCGTCAGGCCGTTGATCTCGAATGTCGGGCGCGCGCTGCGCTGTTCGGCGGGCGTGAAGCCGCGTTCGCCAAATAACTTTTTTACGCCGAGCAATTTCTGGAGGTCGCGGTCCTTGATGGGCAGCCGGGCGAATTGTTTCCGTTCGTATGCCGAAAGCGGCGCGACGTCGTCGTAGAAACCCGGAATGGTCACGCGGCCGCTGGCATCGCGGAGTTGCGCGAGCAACCGGGCGAGGGCCATCGCCGGATTTTCCACCGCGCCGCCGAAAACACCGGAGTGCAAATCGCGCGACGGGCCGCGCACCATGATTTCAAACGCGATGATGCCACGCAGCGAATAAGCCAGGGCGGGATGTTTGGGGCTGGGGATGTCGGTGTCGGAGATGACCACGGCGTCGCAGCGCAACTCCGCGCGGTGCGCCTTGAGAAATTTTGCGAGGTTCGCGCTGCCGACTTCCTCCTCGCCTTCGATGACGAACGTGAGGTTGCAGGGCAGGGGAGTGCCGGTTTTGAGATAGGCCTCGACAGCCTTGAAATGCACGAAGTTCTGGCCTTTGTTGTCCATGCTGCCGCGGGCGTAAATCGAGCGGCCTTGGATGCGCGGCGCGAACGGCGGCGACTTCCACAAATCAAGCGGCTCCGGCGGCTGCACGTCGTAATGGCCGTAAATCATGAAGTGCGGGCGCGGCTTGCCGCGCCGAAGCGCAGCGGAGACGGGCGTTTTGGCGACGACGATGGGATGGCCGGCGGTTGGGTACACGCGCGCCTCAAGGCCGATTTGCCGGGCGTGGTGAACGAGCCAGGCGGCGCAGGCGCGCATGTCCTTTTTATGCTGTGGCTGGGCGGAGACGCTGGGGAAGCGGAGGTAATCGCACAATTCGGCCACGAAGCGGGCCTGGTTGCGTTTCAAGTAATCGAGCACGGCTTGCATGGCGTCTAGTTAATCCGTGAATGGCGCGCTTGCCAAAGCAAAACTTGCCGGCCACCGCCTGAAAATTTCGCGGAGCTTGACTTTCGATGGCGGTGGTTGAACCTGTGGCTGTCAGGTGTGACGACAAACGATGAAATGTCCGCATTGCAATCATACGTTCGCTTTGACCTGGAAGGAGTATTTTCTAGAAATCTGGGGTCGCCATAGCTGTGTTGCCTGCAAATGCCGGTTCAAACTGTCATACTCATGGTTGTATCTTGCCATCACTGTGCTGATTGCGTTGATCATTGCTGGACCGGCAACGTTCTTGATCGTCCGCTGGACCCACTCCCGGGTGATGGCGGCCGTCGGCAGTTTGGTCATCGTCCTGGTCGTGTTATTGCCGTTGGACCGCTGGTTGGATGATCATTGGCGAAAATCAATGTTGCTCAAACCAAACAAACCAGAAAGCTGAAATGAATCCCGATGCCGGCAGACAGCCATGAACTATTCGGCATTTTGACAAAATGAAACCTTCTGAACTTTTTGGCGTGGTCGTCCGGACGATCGGTTTTCTGGTCATCCTCTACGGCCTGTGGAACGTGTGGGCGGGCTTTGAAAACTTCTTTGAAAACATCCTGCCCATGAATCAAAGCGGCGATGCCGACCAGCCTTCGTCTCTTGCTTATTTCGCGTTTGGTGTCCCATCGCTGGTGCTGGGGGCCGTTTGTTTCTTCCTTGCCGACTGGATTGTCAAACTGGCTTACCGGGATTCTTCCCAATAACGCGGCGCGCCTGCCAAAACAAAACTCGCCGGCAAATTCAGCGCCGGATTGAGGCAAGGCCGCTCAAGCACCGGGGATTTTTTATCACAATTAAAATTCCCCGCATTGCTGCGGGGAATTGAACCTAACAAACCAAGTACTGGCGCGACGACTGTGTGGATAATGAACAGTCCGCCCAGCCTGTTTTTATCAGCGATAACAATGCCAATGGAGGGAGCAAAAATAAGATATTAATCCGCCTGTGTCGCCAACACCCCAACTGATTCATGTAGATTATGACTGTTTTTTATCCTTCAATTACCCTGAGTTGAGCTTCATTTCGGGCAAAAACAACCTCCCTAACCACTCTTCAAGTGTCCACTTTTTGTCATACATGCATCAAATTGGGGCGTTGCCACCCTTTAACTTACGAACCGGAAATCCTTGTTCCGCAGCCAGAAGACTTTCGTGATGCGCTCTCGATGGTTCCTGCCAAAAGGGCAGGAATCGTTGCCCGTGTCCGGCGAATGGCTTTGCGCGCGTTACAATTTTTATCTGGTTAAATTAAACGTTCCGGTACAAACTCCGTTATGAAGAATCACAAGCCAACGCGCCGGATCAGCCTTCAACCGCTGGAAACCGGTCAAATCTGGCGGATGGCGGAGTTAAATCTCAAGGTGGGACTTGTTGGCAAATTGCTGGTGCATTACAAACTCGCCAAGCCCGATGCCGTCCGGATCCAGACTTCGGTCAGCGGCAAGCGGGTCGTGGAGAAATATTTGAAAAAGAACAAGGCGGTTTTGATTCAAGAATAACCTGCAAGGCCGGCTTGCCGTTTCGCCGGCAAAATTTCCGGTGGACAAAATTGCAGCTTTGCCAGTTGTCCAATGCTTGTTTGCCAATCGCAGAGATCATTTAACCCAGCCCTTGTCCTTGGCCTGACGGTACAAAGCAGCGAGTTGTGTCGGGGTAACGAAGACCATGTTCGTTTCCCGCTGTTCGTAGATGCGGGCAAGGTCATCCGGACCGAAGGTCCAGCAGTGAACGAAACCGTTCACAAACGCCGGACGGCGCGAGCCAACCTGCTCATGAACTTCACGAAGGAAACCATGATTGCCGTATCGCCAGCTCGTCACCGCGTGAAAAACCGGCATGCCATCAGGCAACGAGTAGGTCAGTTTGTCGATGCCCTCAAGGCCTGAATAGCGGCCCATGTCCGCAAAAATGGAGTGGCAGAACGGAAG
>DLMG01000409.1:9841-21098 GCA_002479245.1 Verrucomicrobia subdivision 3 bacterium UBA7542
CCATCGCTTGCATTGTCCGCGCCGTCCAGTCCAGAAAACCTTCGAGCACACGGTTACGATCGGCATAGGCGAGACCATAGTTTTCCGGTTGAATGTAAGCGACGCCGGAAACATCCGCGATGAATTCCGTCTGCGGCGAAGCATGTTCATAATACCACTGCGCCATGGCGGGCATCAGTTCCCGAATTACCGGCCCCATGCCGAACGCGAACGGGAATTTGCCGAAGGCGGGATGATTGAAATAATTCATAAAAAGACCCAGCCAGGTTTGTTCGTTGTCGCCATCGGACATGACTAGGGCGATGTAAATCGAGTTTTTGTCCAGTGGCGGGGGGGTTGGCTGTTTCGGCTGCATCATCCGGTCAATATGCACGCCGCTCATCACACAGGCATTGCCCAAAAAGTCACTGCAAACGAGTCCCTTGGCATAACGACTTGCAAAAGCGACGCCGTCCCCTTCACCCATCCCGACACCTTCGCCCGCCCAAGGATATCCGAGCACCGCGACATTCGGATCCATCTCGGAAAAAATCTCCGCCATTAATCGGCGTTCGGCAAAGCGATCAGAACCCGGCTTGGTTTCGTCCACCGGCCCAACCACCCAGAACATTACGCCACGCCACTGCAGGTCGTAAGCAAATGCGCAGTTACTGAGCCGGGGCGGGTGCAGGAAGTTGCACAAATGATGACTCAATTTGTTCTTGTAGTTCGCCCACACCCATTGCATGCCCTCGACATACGTTTTGAAACGGCCGCGCAAATCCTGCTGGACCGGCAACCCGAGCTTGTCTGCCAGTTCCGGCGTGGCAACAATCAAGTCCTCGCAACCCGCGACATTTACCGCCAGCAAATCGCCGCGATAGAGTTTTGGGTCTGGAATAATTGCGCCTTTGTAGGCGTTGGAAAATTGTTTGAAAAGGTCCGGCCAATTCGTCACCACTGTGTAACCGTCTATGTGCCCCTTTTCTTTAAGCCAGTCGAGCCAGTTTCGATCCTCCTGATTGCGCTGAATCCAGATTCGCGGCTGGTCGCGGCTCGTCAATCCTTGCAGGCAGCCGATGGCGACCCGTTCCTCGCTGCTCAACCGTTCTACATTCACAACCAACAGATGGCGCGCCGGCGGCTTTGATTTGGGCAGGTAAGTGTCTCCCCAAGGCCGGGGTGTGACGACGAACGGGAGATTTCCCGGCAATGGTTCCGGTTTCTGAATCTGGTCCAACTCCGCGAGCCTGACGCTGAAACTGTCGATGGTTAATTTTCCTTTTTCCAACTCACACCAAAGAATGCCGCGGATCAACAATTGCCCGGCAAAATAACGATCCGATTCATCAGCGCCCGCGGCAACTTGTCCCATCCACACATCACGCGCGCCGTGAAAACTCGCGTCGAGATGGCGGATGAGTGCCGCCGCCGGATGCTGCTCATCACCGACACCAAAGTTAACCAGTGGGAGAACCTGATCCCCGGAATCGAAACTTTGCGGGTCAAGCCACTGAAGGTTGCCTTCGTCGTCTGGCAACATGTCTTCTTTGAGACTGAGCGGATGTCCCGGGATGGAAGCACGAGGCTTTTTCTCTTTCTCCATCGGACCGCCAAAATCACCCGTGTCAATGCCGTTGGCATCGTGACCAAAATAAGCAATGTGACCGAGGTCTTTCCATTCGCCGTTGACCTTGACGCACGGATGACAAAAGGGAACGCCATTCATAACGAGGCATCCGCCCGCCGCGTGAAATTTGCGCAGGTTATTGAAAGCGATCCTGGGGAAGGCGTTGCCATACGGCATCACCAGCACCGTAATACGCTGCGCATTCAAAATCACCGGATCCGACAGTTGTGCGGTTGAAAGGGTTTGTGCTTCGATGCCATGCTGTGCAAGCACTTCAACCATTTTGAAAGGTGGCAGCGATGGAGTGCCACCGTCGGTGGGAAAACCTTCTTCAACAAACACTGCGACGCGCGGTGGGGCGGCGCTCGTTTCCGTCGTGTTTGTCGTTTGGGGAAATCCTGTGAGGCTTGGGCAAAAGAAAACCACCAATCCCATTCGGAGCAACCAGGTTGTCTTGGTCATTTCATGCCTTTCTATCATTTTGTAACGAAATGACTTTCTTTGTCATGCCGCGAGATTAGTTGGTTGCAGCTTGCTGGCAAGTCTGGCGCATCCGTCTTCGCTGCAACTTGGCGGGCGGAAACGCGGCCCGACTTCCATGGGCGGAACTTTTTTGAAACAATCCGTGCGCCGGCCGGGTTATGGAATTGAACATGAAAAGTTTTTCTGCGAGAGCAAATGTGAATCCGGCCTTCAAAATGGCCCAGCCCCTGCCAAGGCTGCCCGGCCATCCAACCGCTGGGGGCAGGAATTGGCTGCACCTGGGATGCGCCGACTGGTTGATATTTCGGGCGGCGACAAAGCCCCGGCCCGATTCCGGGCAAAGCCTTCTCAGCACCGTCATCCTGCACGCGGCAGCGCAGCCGGGAAATGCGCCGGGGCTGTCCCAGGCATTGTTTCGGTGATCGCTTGAGCAGCCAATGACACAGCATCATTTCAAACGATTATGCAAGAGTTTTGCGTTCCACAACGTTTCGAGGATAGGATGAGCCGCCAACAATTGCGGCCCGGCCATGACAGATGCGAAACAATTCGAGGTGTTCATGCGGAATTACCAGAACATGGTATTTAGCACGGCTATGCGTTTGCTCACCAATCAATCTGAAGCCGAGGATGTCACCCAGGAAGTGTTCCTGCGCGCGTACGAGCGTTTCGGCGAGTTGCAGGGCAGTCCGACCGTCGGCGGCTGGCTCAAGACCGTCGCCACCAATCTCAGTTTGAATCACCTTTCCCGCTACCGTTCGCGCTGGACTTTCTTTTCCGAGATTTTCACCGGCGACCCCGACGCGGACGGTGAGCCGGAAATGGAATTCGCCGACGAAAGCAATGCGGGCGAGGAACTGGAAGCCAGGGACCGGCACGCGGTGGTCGAGCAGGCCCTGCAAAAGCTGCCCACGGCGCAACGGGTGCCGCTGGTGCTCTATCACCTCGAAGGATTGCGCTACGAGGAAATCGCCGGGAAACTTGGCGTGTCGCTGGGCAAAGTGAAGACGGACATTTCCCGCGGCCGCGAGGCGTTGCGCAAAAAGCTTCGCCTCACATTGGAACTGGAAAACAACCTGACTGGAAACGCATGAATCCGGATTACAACAAGCAATTGGAAGCGGCGATCAGCCGCGAACTGAAAGCGCTGCCGGAATTGACGGCGCCGGCTGTGCTGGCGAATCGCGTAATGGCAACACTCGAGCAACGCGCCCGGGTTCCCTGGTATCGCCGTTCGTGGCAGACGTGGCCGGTGGCCATGCAGGCAGCGTCGCTCGTTGTGTTGCTGGCGCTGTTTGGCGGACTTTGCCTTGGCGGCTGGCAGTTGTCGCAGACCGGAACCGCCACGCTGGCGCTGCACCGGGTGGGGGAATGGTTTTCCGGACTCAGCATGATTGGAAATACATTCAACGTGCTGGTGAGTGCGGCAGTCCTTGTGGTGAAAAAACTCGGCACGGGTGTCATCGCCACGTGCCTGGTCGCAGCGGGGATCGGCTATGCCATGTGCGTTGGCCTTGGCACCGTGTATTTCCGTCTCGCCTTCGCAAAACGTTAGGAATCCAAATTATGAAAACTACCAAACAAACATGGTTCGTTCTATTGACGGTCACTTGCGGCCTGTTGCTGGCCCCACTGGTAACGGCCCAGGAAACGGATGCCGCCGCGAATGCACAAATGTACGTGCTGACGAACAGCCCTGACAACGGGCAAACTCCTGCCGTTTCCAACGCGCCAGCCGCCTCTGCAACCAACGAGGCGGTGGCGAATCATGAAGACGAGAACGGAGGCGAGCCGCAGCCAATTGTGATGTTCGGCCAGAATGTGGAATTAAAAGCCGGAGATTCGGCTGACGTAATAGTGGTCATCGGTGGTTCGGCAAAAGTCCACGGGAAAGTCCGGCAAGCGGTCGTCACGATTGGCGGCAGCTCGGAGGTGGATGGCGAGGTGGGCGACGCCGTGGTTGCGGTCATGGGCAACGTTCACTTAAAACCGGGGGCTAAAATTAACAAGGATGCCGTGGCGGTCATGGGCACGCTCACGGTGGATTCGGGAGTTAAGATAGCTGGTGACGCGGTGTCGGTCGGCGGCAAGTTCAACATCGCGGACGGGGCAAAGATCCATGGTCAGAAGGTGAACGTGGGATTGCCAATGCCATTCTCGAACATTGAATGGCTGGGCAAATGGTTGAAGTATTGCGTGTTTGAGTTTCGACCGCTGGCTCCCCAGGTCGGTTTTGTGTGGATCATCGCAGGCGTGTTCTTTCTGCTTTACCTGTTCGTCGCGGCGGTATTTCCACGGCCGGTTCAAGTCTGTGTTGATGGTTTGACCCAGCGGCCGGCCACCACGTTCCTGATGGGACTGCTGACAAAAATACTCGTGCCGGTGGTGGTTTTAATCCTGGCCGTCACGGGAATTGGCTTGATCGTCGTGCCGTTTTTGATGGCCGCTTTATTCTTTGGCGCGGTCGTGGGCAAGGTCGCGATTTTGGAATGGCTCGGATTGCAAATCGGACGGCGCTTTGGAACCGGGTTTCAAAAGCCGTTGGTGGCATTTCTGATTGGCACGATCCTCCTGACTTTGCTTTACCTGGTCCCCATTTTGGGGCTGCTGACCTATACGATTTTCAGTGTTTGGGGTTTGGGTTGCGCGGTCACAGCCGCCTTCAGCAGCATGCGCCGCGAAATGCCGGAGAAACCAACGGCTCCGCCACCGGCTTCGGGATCACCACCCGTCATGGCGGCAATGGCTGCAGCGGCCCCGGCGTCAACCGCCAGTGCGCCAGGCATCCCTCCGGCCATTGTTCCAATCGGGTCGGCGGCAGGCGCGACGGAATCACCGGGCGCTTCGGCTCCGGGCAATCCACCGCCCGCCACGCCCCAAACTCAAACAATCGCCGGCGCATCGCCCGCCGCGCCGCCGTTTGTTTTTCCCGCGTTGTCGTATCCGAAGGCAAGCTTTTGGGAGCGCATGGGAGCGGCGTTTCTGGATATGGTGGTTGTGGGTTTTATCACCGGGATTGCGCACCGGCCACTCGGATTTTTGCTGGCGTTTCTGAACGGCCCGCCGATCTTTTTTATTGTTGCCCTGGCTTACTTCGCCGGCCTGTGGGCATGGAAGGGAACCACGATCGGGGGAATTGTGCTCAAGCTGCAGGTGGTGCGCCAGGATGGCGGGCCGCTTACTTTTCTCGTGGCACTCGTGCGCGGACTGGCCGCGGCATTTTCCGCCGTCGTGCTTTTTCTCGGTTTCTTTTGGATCGGTTGGGACAGGGAGAAGCAGGGTTGGCATGACAAAATCGCCGGGACAGTTGTGGTCCGGCTGCCGCGATCAGCGCCCTTGGTGTGCCTTTGAGGGGCAAAGCGCTTGCGACCTAAAAACAGCTTGCAGGCAAAGGAACGACGCATTTGTACGACCACCGGAGCGCGAGTTGTCTCAACTCGCAGCAGTTCGATTCGCGGAGACCGGTTCATAAATATTTTCCAACCGGCTCTTACCTTTGCTGTGCTGCGGCTTGGGACAAGCCGCGCTCCGGAGCAGTGTGTGAATTCGCCATCAATTATCTTTCGATTTAACTGGTTTAATTGAAAGTTCCGGTACAAACTCCGTTATGAAGAATAATAAGCCGACGCGCCGCATTCGCCTGCAACCACTGGAAACCGGTCAAATCTGGCGAATGGCAGAATTGAATCTCCGTGTAGGAATGGTTGGCAAATTGTTGGTGCATTACAAACTCGCCAAACCCGACGCCGTCAGAAGCTCCAACTCTTGCAGTGGCATAGCGACCGTTGAGAAATATCTGAAAAAGAACAAGGCGATCCTGGTTTCAGCATAGTTCACGCCGGAAAATCACCACGCCCGGCCGTACTGAACCGGCGTTGTCAGTGAATCTTTCCGCCCCAGGGCACGCGCTGCCTTGAGCGGCCAATACGATTCCCGCAAAAATTCCCGCGCCAGCAGCACCACATCCGCCCGGCCATTGCGGATGATCTCATCGGCATGGGTCGGCTCGGTGATGCTGCCGACCGCCGCCGTCGCCATGCCCGCTTCCCGCCGGATGCGTTCGGCAAACGGCACCTGATAACCCGCGCCCACGGGAATTTTCGCGTCCGGCACCGTTCCGCCGGAACTGCAATCAATCAAATCCACGCCCTCCGCCTTCAATCGCCGCGCCAGTTCGATGCTTTGTTCGATGTCCCAACCGCCGTCCACCCAGTCGGTGCAGGAAATCCGCACCGTCAGCGGTAGCCGCTCCGGCCATGCCGCCCGGACAGCGCGCGTCGTCTCCAAAAGAAACCGGATGCGATTCTCAAAACTGCCGCCATATTTGTCCGCGCGCTGGTTGGAGAGCGGCGAAAGAAATTCATGGCTCAAGTAACCATGTGCCGAATGCAATTCCAGCCATTCGCAACCGGTTGCGAGCGCGCGTTTGGCCGCCGCGACAAAGTCATTTTGCACGCGGACGATGTCCGCCTCGCTCATGGCGCGCGGAACTTTGTTCAAATCGTCGCCGAAGGGCAGGGGACTGGGCGCCAGCGTTGGCCAGCCGCCCGCATTGTCGGCCAGGTGCGCGCCGCCTTCCCACGGGCGCGCGGCGGAAGCCTTGCGACCCGCATGCGCAATCTGGATTCCCGGTACCGCGCCGTGCGCTTTGACGAAACGGTTGATGCGCGCAATCGGTTCAACGTGCTTGTCCGCCCAGATGCCCGCGTCACCCGGCGTGATGCGGCCTTCGGGCGAAACCGCCGTGGCCTCGGCGATGACCAGTCCCGCGCCACCGACCGCGCGCGAACCCAGATGCACCAGATGCCAGTCGGTGGCCACGCCGTCATCCGAAGAATACTGGCACATGGGCGACACGCCGATGCGATTGCGCAACGTGACCGATTTGATGGTGAGCGGTTGAAAGAGATGGGGCGGAGCACTCAGGTTACTATTCATTGCGCGGCCATTATATCATTGTTGAAGTTAAAAACAAAAGGCTCGAAAGAAAGTCTTGGCAGGGCAGGGGAGTTGATGAAATGTTTTTGTAAAGCAGACATTCCTGTCTGCTGGTTCACGGGACTTTCCAGTCCCGTGTTCGCAGACTGGCGACAAGAATGTCGCCCGAACCCGCAGACAGGAATGTCTGCGCTACATGGCCACGGGGATGAGGGATTGAATGATCCCGAGCCGGCCAAATTCTGGTGGACATGGGTGAAACCGGTGAATAGGGTCGTTGTTGTGGAAACAAAACCACAGTTTTGCGGTCAATGACAAGTCAAGCGGACGGACACGTTTTATGATTCGCAATCGCTATTTGCCGCGTTGGTTACACCGGCTTACTTGCGGTATGTTTGGCGCGGTGGTTCTCGCGCTTCTTGGTTTGAATTGGTTGGGTCAGCCATCAGGTTCGTGGCGACATATCCTGTCTCTGGGCTTTTTAGTTCTGAGCATTCCAGTCGGCGTCATCTTAGCGTGTGTGGCACATCGCTTTTCCATCGTCGAAGGTTTGGCCGGAGATGTTGGTTATGAAGACTTGGATGCAAAGCAAGATGACAAACCGCCGGCCTGACCCTGCGCGGCTCCGGGTGAAAACTTCGGCGGGGTGAGCGAAAAAATTGCGGCTTTACCACCTGAACAAACAAACTTGTGTCGATATTTAGGACTTATGTTTACAGAACCAGTGCGTCAGCCGGGAGAACAAGGGCCGATTTTCAGAGACTAGGCGGTAGGCCAATTCCGTAAGGCGTGCCAGCGGCGGCGATTTTTCATAACCACGCAGCGGCCATTGCCGTTTGGGATTGTGCGCCCACGTGCGGAAAATGGCCTCCGCACCGGAATAAACCAGGCCATCGGTTTCGATGAGCACGACGGCCGTGTCAAATTGCCGGCTGGGAATTTCGGGAAATTGCGCGGCGATGTGCGGGTCCTGGGCGGGCAGGTAGTCCACGCTGTCGCCGGTCATTTGCTGCCAGCGGCGGACCCACAACGTGCAGAAATTGCAGTCGCCGTCAAAAACGAGCAACGGCGTGGCTGGCGGCGTGGCGACAAGGATGCTCCTTTCCATGATTCAACGTTAAACCAGCGGCGGCAGGAAATGCAACCGGCAGCGACGCGAATTTGCCAGCCGGTTGAAAACTATTATTATCGGTACATGGCAATATTACACCATTTTCTTTTACGTGGGCAAGGCTTTCAAGCGATGCACGAACACTTGTTCTTGAAATGGCGAAACGCCGCATGGAATTTTTTCCACCTTTGAAAGCTGCATATGTCGAGCATCTTGAGCAGCTCTGGGCGCCCCTGTGCCGGAGAAAAACCGAGAGCGGACTGGAAAATGGACTTGCAAACCTTTGGAAGAGGAAGAATATCACGAAAAAGCCCCACGCTTGTCGTGGGCAAGAAACCAAATGGGAAATCCCAGTTGAAACGAATGCAAGGCTTGAAGGACGAAGAGAATGAATATATGACACACTTAAAAGTATACATTAATAATGACAACGATATTTTTGCACCTTTGGAACCGACCTTGGTCTCATGGCTGCACGTTGTAAGAGAATACACTTATCGCGCCCCGAAGGATAAAGATGGCAATCCGGATTATTTCTCGTTTCACGACGAACGGCCACAGGTAGGGTTCTTTGCAATTGCGGCTTGGCTGAATGGCTGGGCAGTACTCCAAGAATGGGGGACGAAAAAGAAAAATTCGTCCGGTCGCAATGACTTATGGATTGGTCGGGGACAAACGCAATTTTTTATTGAGGCCAAGCAAGATTGGTGTCGTATTGACGAAGGCGGAAACCGCATTGATGAGGATATTAAGAAATACTTTAAAGCAGCCAAAGACTCGGCGAATAATTTGATCGATGAACTTCTCGGCAAGAAGATCGCTGCTGCTTTCATCGCTCCTCTCTGGAAACAAACTGACAAACCAGATTTTGAAACGGCTCGAGAGCTATGGATACAAAAGATCAGTAAGGCTGCGGACGCAGTCGCTTTGATTGCCCCTTGTTGGGATGAATGTCCAATAGACAACAAATCAAACTACTGCATTGGATCCGCGCTGCTTTTGGGAAAGGTTTAGCGGCAAGAGCATCACGCTCTAAAGATGAACATCCTCGACACCATCGTTGAACAAAAGAAGCTGGAGATCGCCGCCTGCCCGCGCGGCTTATCGCCGATGAATAACGGGTACAATCAGATTGGCGGTGGAGATTCTCGAAGAAAATGAACAATGCCCATCCGACAAGTTTCACCTAAAATTAGAACCGAAATATCAAGCAATGCACTTCGATCGCGAATCGAATATTTTAGTAATTAGTGACGATTCCGGGTACAAAGTATCAATATCGGCATTGGCCCCCGTTGGCTAGAATATGTCTTTGGAAGAAAATACGGAGCTAACCATTGAGAGCATACATTAAAAATCTATTCCTTCTGCCTACGCTGATCGTTGCTCTCGGTATGATACCGGTTGGTCGGGTGTTAGCGCAAACCTTCACGAACCTGCATAGTTTTACAGCTCTCTCACATTCTACCAACAATGACGGAACTGAACCTTATGCCGGTTTGATATTATCGAGCAACACCCTGTATGGGACGGCGTATTACGGCGGCAGTTCCGGTAGAGGCATACTTTTCGCCGTCAATACCAACGGCACTGGTTTTACGAACCTGCATAGTTTCACAGCAACCATTGGGAATGCCGGCTATAATGCCAGTGGCACTAATAGCGATGGAGCTAACCCCCATTCCGAATTGATTATGTTGTGCAATACCCTGTATGGGACGGCGGAAAATGGTGGCAGTTCGGGCAATGGCACTGTATTCGCCGTCAATACCAATGGCACGGGTTTTACAAACCTGCATAGTTTTACGGCATGGAACATTAATTCTTTAGGTAATCCTACAAACAGCGACGGAATTAGTCCGAGGACAGAATTGATTATATCCGGCACAACGCTGTATGGCACTGCGCAGTATGGCGGAAATTCAGCCAGCGGCACGATATTCAAGCTCAACACCAATGGAACGGGTTTTGCCACCCTGCATAGTTTTACGGCAACCCCTCAAACTAGTTGGATCAACAGCGATGGAGTTGGTCCGAATGGCTTGATTTTATCGAGCAACATCCTGTATGGAACGGCGGTTTTAGGCGGCAGTTCTGGCAATGGCACAGTATTCGCCGTCAATACCAATGGCACTGGTTTTATGACCCTGCATAGCTTCACGGCATGCAAAACAAATTCTGTAGGTGTCTATACCAACAGCGACGGTGTTCAACCAAAAGCCGGATTGATTTTATCTGGTAACACCCTGTATGGGACGGCGAGTAGTGGTGGCAGTTTCGGCTTTGGCACGGTATTCGCCGTCAACACAAATGGTACGGGTTTTACAAACCTGTATAATTTTAGCAGCGTCAACGACGGATCTTATCCGTATGCCGGATTAATTATATCTGACAATACCCTGTACGGGACGGCTGGCTCTGTGTTCGCCGTCAACACTGATGGCACGGGTTTTAGAGTCCTGCATGGTTTCACTGGTGGCAGCGATGGAGTTGATCCGAACGACGTGATTTTATCTGGTAACATCCTTTATGGGACGGCGAGTGGTGGCGGCAGTTCGGGCAATGGCACGGTATTCAGTATTTCGTTGCCGCCGCCGCAGTTGACAATAATTTATACCGGAACAAATGTGATTTTGACGTGGCCGACTTATGCCCCTGGAATCACGTTGCAATCCACCACGAACTTTGTTTCACAGGCGGTCTGGAGTGCCAATTCTCCGGCACCGTCCATTGTTAACGGCCAGAACGCTGTGACCAATGCCATTTCCAGCATGCAGATGTTTTACCGCTTAAGCCAGTAGTTTTAAGTTATTGGCAGTCATCACCACGAAGTAGGAGAATCATTAGCCGTCCCATTGAAAATCCGCGCGACTGGATTTGCCGGACGGGCTGCCAAGCAACCAGAAAGCTAACAGATTAAATCCTCTCCCCGGGGGAGAGGTCAGGGGAATTTCCTTTTCTTCACCCGCTTTCCGGTTATCCTGCTTTGAAGTTCCGTCAAAGGTGGCAAGTGACAGGTGGCAGGTGAAATGAATCACACGCCAGCAACATCTTGTCACGTGTCACGTGTCACCCATCACCGGTCTTTAAAAGAATGGACGCAGCGCATATTCGCA
>DLMG01000409.1:21208-24446 GCA_002479245.1 Verrucomicrobia subdivision 3 bacterium UBA7542
AAGACGACGCTTTCCGACCGCCTGTTAAATCGCTTGGGGCACAATTTTACATGAACGATAATTCAATTACTGGATTGGCCCCTGTGAATTGACGATGAACGCACCAGCCATGACAACGGCAGGCAGCAGTCCGTATTTTGAACGAAGTTTTACCAGCCAATCTCTTTGAACTTTTGCCAGGGCTTCGGATGGATTGTTGTTTTGATGCAGGGCTGAATAAAAGTCCAACATTAGTTCACCGCTGGGCACGTCAAACACCGGCCAAAGCGTCATCAACAAGTTTTGGGCACCGGCCTGAACAAATCCCCGGCGCAATCCCATGACGCCTTCCCCGGATCTCGGGGTGCCGATTCCTGTGTCACAAGCCGAAAGAACCACCAGCCAGGTGCCGTGCAGGTCCAAATCGCCGACTTCCTCCGCGGTGAGGATGCCATCGCTATCGGTCGGTGGAGTCTCGCCGCGTTTCCATGCATCCAAGGTCACCTGCGCTCCGGCAAGCGCAATGCCACTGCGATACATCGGATTTTTCAAGATGACCTGCTGCTGTGATCCTTTTGAATCAATCACCAAACCCAGAAATGAAAAACGTGCCGGACCACCCATGGTTTCCGGCAAAAAGAACCCGTGTGTCGAAAAATGCAGGATGCGGGGAGAGTGAATGGCTCGCAGTTGGACTTCGCTGGCTTCGGCTCCTGAATATATCTGAATCGGCCAGTTCCACTTTTTGACTTCAGCTTCCAATGCAGCCGCATTCTTCGCGAAGTAGGGAAGGGGCAGTAATTGCACTCCGCTCTGCGGCCAGTTGATTTCACCGCCTGCAACATAATCGGGTGCGGCAAACACGACCATGTCCTGGCTCGATGACTGGACGGGTTCACGCAATAAATCACGGCCGCTGGCAATGTATCGGATGGAAGACTTCTCTGCCAGAAACTTATTGTCCAGCGTCAAAAGGGTGGCGAAGGAAATAAAGTTTAAACTGGCATCCGGGCTGATGACGATGGTTTTCCCAGCCGCTGGTAAAACCGATGCGAGCGGTTCCCAGACCTGTTTATACAACCCGTGGAGTGCGGTGGAGAGCAATGCCTCGTCCTTTCCTTCTTTTTCCCGAACCGAATGCTGGCAGATGATCACATTCTTTTCGATGGCCGCAGCGGCGCCGAGACAAACCCATTTTGGTTCTCCATTGGAAGCCAGAATGGCCGCGCCATAGCGGTCTTCCCATTGTTGTCGTCCGAGATAATGATGATAGCGGATGAATTCAACCAAGGCCGTTTGCGGGGGAATCGCTTTCTGGACTTCTTCCACCGTCACGGTCAGGGCACGGCGAGCGTGTCCAAATCCGGCCACCTTTTGGGCCAGTGCGCCTTCCAGTTGTTCGACCTGGCGCAAAAGTTTGTCACGCATTTCAGCACGACTTTTCAGGGTTTCCGGTTTCAAGTCTTTCGGCACGGTCATCAACAATTGGGTCAGTTGTTGTTTGGCCGGCCCCAATTGTTCGATGAGCGCGCGATCTTCCGGGTTCTGGCTTGCCTCGGCGACAATCCGGTCTTCCAACAGCGAGTCCAACACGACGCCTTTATGCCGGAGTATGGCCAAGGCGACCCGGGGCGCGTCGTTCAGGCTCGCAAACAGAATGTAAGGATCAATTTGCGTCTCATAATTCAGCCGCTCTTGTTCAGAAGTAAACGAAAGGATGTTGTCCAGCATTCCCAAGCGGACCTGCTCCGCCTTGTCCGCAAATTCCAGCGACTCATTCGTCTTCTGGAGATCGAAATAAAGGGTCGCAAGATTCGCCAACAGATTTGCCCTATCCGGATCTTCAGGGGTCAGCAACCGGTCCTCAATGTCTAAGGCACGCAAGTAGAGGGGTTCGGCATTGGTGTATTCTCCCATTTTGCCATAGACTGCTGCAAGATTGTTCAAGCAGGACTTCACGTAAGTATGTTCCGGCCCGAGGACTTTTTCCTCTATCTCCAGTGCTCGTTTGCTCAACGATTCCGCCTTGGGTAGATTACCCATGCGTCCATACAGCGCGCCCAGATTCAGCATGGCTATCGCCGTTTCGGGATGGTCCGGCCCAAGGGTTCTTTCGTCAATCCCCAGGGCACGCTGATCCATTAAATCCGCCTGTGCGAAATTACCGGTTTTTTCATAAAGCTCTGCGAGCTTGGCTAAAGTGTTGGCCAGGGCCGGATGTTCCGGGCCGAAAACTTTTTCCTGTATTTTCAGCGCGCGCAGATACAGCGGCAACGCCTTGTCGTAATCACCCATATTCATGTAGAGCATTCCCAGGTTGCCCAGGGTAATGGCCGTGTCGGGATGCTCCGGGCCGGGATTTTTCTCCTGAACTGCTAGCGCGCGTTGGTAAAAGGACTCGGATTTGGCATAATCTCCCATCTGAGAGTAAAGACTCCCCAACGCTTGCAAGGATTGGCCGGTAGAGGGATGTTCCAACCCCAGCACTTTTTCACGAATGGCCAGCGCTTGTTGAAGCAGCGGCTCGGCTTTTGCGTATTCGCCCATGTTGATGAGCATGGCGGCCAGATTGATCAAGGCTGAGGCTGTGTTCGGATGCTCCGGCCCGAGCACCTTCTGATTGATGGCCAAGGCTTGTTCGTCGTAAGATTCCGCTTTGGCGTAATCCCCCATGTCTTGGTATAGAACTCCCAGATGCGCCAAGCTGGTGGCGGTGGCCATGGTTTCTGATCCAAGAACTTTTTGGTTGATGGTCAGTGCGCGCAGCAGCAATGGTTCGGCATTGGTATATTTGCCCATCTGCATATAAACCGATCCCAGATTCATGAGATTGCGCGCCGTATATTGATGCTCCGGCCCAAGAACTTTCTCGCGAATGGCAAGACCGCGCTCGAACATCGTTTCTGCATTGGTATAGTCACCCAAACTTTGATACATCCCTCCTAAATCGTTCAGACAGGTGGCCGTTTCTGGATCCTCCGGTCCCAATGTATCTTCGGAGAGTTTCAATGCCTTGACCGCCAACGCCAACGCCTCCTTGTATTGCCCCTGTTGATGAAGCTGCAGCACCTGATTATTCAATGCCTCTACTTCCTTCACATCCTGGCCAGAAACATCTGACGCCCAGGCCAAGAGAACTCCGCAGAAAACAATTGAAATGAAATTCAATCTCATGTTTGTTCATTCTTTAGCCGTTCCAATTCCAAGTCAATTCCAGGAAAGTTAAAGCCGAATTCTGAAGTCGAAGTCGAGTGCGGCG
>DLMG01000237.1 GCA_002479245.1 Verrucomicrobia subdivision 3 bacterium UBA7542
TTTGAGACAGTCTCAGCAGCGCGTCCCTACCGGATTAATTTCTCCAGAACATTGGCCAATTGTTCCGCCGCAAACCGGGTTTGTTTCTGCAATTTCAGCAACGCGCCGATTTTTCCCGGCGATTTGAGAATGGCCAGGGCCAGTTTACCGTAATCCAGATTCATGTCTGGTTTGGCCAGCGCGTTGAAATCCAGCGGCAAATCCTCGTTGGCCGTGTCCGATATCACGCGCACCGTCGCGCACGGGATTCCCCGCTCGCGGCAGACGGCATGAATCGCCCCCGATTCCATCTCCACCGCGTCCGCGCCGGTTTCAGCGCGCAATCTTTTCTTTTCGGCGACCGTCGTGGTGATGCGGTCGGCACAAAAGAACTTTGCCGGTTTGGCGCCAGCGGCCAACAGTTTCTCTCGGAGGGACGAGCTCTGCGAGTCCCTAATTTTCTTTTCAGTTTGGGGCTCGTGGAACTCGCCCCTCCGATCTGTCAGTTCAAAAACGACTTCTCCAAGTTTTAAATCCGGATTCAGCCCACCCGCAAAACCGCAAGTCAGCACAAGCTTTGGTGAATTCGTGGCCAGAAACTCGCGCAGGGATTTTTCGGCGTTCTTCCGCCCGACGCCGGTGACAATAATGTCGACATCCCGTTTGTCCGCCGCAATTTTCCGAAACAGCGCGGCTTCTTCTTTCAGTGCGAAGCAAATGAGAATTCGCATTTGTTAATTTGGAAATGGCCTTTGCGTGTAATAAATTGGCCAGCCGGGACGAGTCCAATCTGAAAGCGGTTCTCGTTTCTCGGGCTTGCCTTGAATAAAAAACAAATGGATCACCCCGTTAAGTAACATCACTTGTGGAGTGGCTGAATCAAAACCGTCTTTTGCTTTGTCAGTTACTCTTACAGGCTTCGTCCAAGTGTCACCTCCGTCTTTACTGACAACGTAGAAAATATCATTTTCCTCGCCTTGACTGTGATTTCTATCGCTTGTGGTAGAGCCGGCCCAAACAACGACAACTTTATTTCCTTCAACTGACATGGCTGGCGGAAAGCAATAAACCAACCCTTTTGATAAAATTTTGCCCTTGCTCCAACTGCTGTCTGAATCTTTTCGTTGACGGTAAACAATATCGTCATTTTCGCTTGGGACAGTATCAATATAAAACCTCCACATGTTGTGTCGCGAATCCATCCAACAGGCATGAACCATGTCAACATCCGCTGACACGCGCCAACTTCCGCGCCAAGCCGTATGGCAAAAAGTTTTGGTTAATGTCAAAGGCGATTCCCATGTATTTTCTCCAACGGGCTTGCGGCTGGACCAAAAGTCATATCCTTGTCCAAAATAGTAATAAAAATTTTTGGTCTTGCAAATTATCGGAACCCAAATCTCGAAACCTGATATTCGCTCCATTTGCCACGTTTTACCCGAATCAGATGAATGAAGAACTCCCGTGTTAAATGGCCCGTTCTCCACCGCGTGTGATATCGTCTCGGCAGCTGCGCAATATGGAATATAGATTTCAGAACCATCAATTATGCCGGCGCCCAAATTCAGCGATCCTCGTGCATACTTGTTTGTTCCTCCGAATTGAACGCTGGCATCCGTGTCGCCAAAAAGATCTTTTTTGCTTATTGCCCATTTTGTCTCCGTTGCATTTTGAAAACCATTTTTTGTCAACATCCCCCAAAACGCTTTCATCACGATTTGTTCGTTTGTGATGCTCCCGTCCGACAACATGGCTGTTTGGTCTTCATGGTTGATTGTCAAATCCTGCAAAAAATAATCTTTCGGAAAATTCATGGAGTCTGATTCACCCCATGAATTATTTGTCAGGAAGAAACACCGAGCGGTGCCTTTCCCCGAAGGCTGTAAGCACATCATGGTGTCTTGGATTTTATACAGATAAAGCCACTCCCAAATAGTATCCCTGCTGCCCGTTACGGCGACCGGCTGCGACCATCCTTGGTCGAGCGCAATCGGCCATTTGACGTGGCTGGCGGCATACCAGATTATCGCAACCAGAATAACCAGGATGAGAATTGTATTCTTACCGTGTTTCACTGGCGTCATGCTTAGGTTATAACAAATTCATGCAGCCGACTGCTGATTGAAAAAACACGAACAAACATCGGTTCCTTCAATACAACAATTTTGGGCACCGATACTGTCGGTTCATTTTATCCCCGCCAGCCTTTCCTTCCAGATGCGGTAAAGCTCCACCGTGGCGCGCACGTCGCGCAGGCAGTATTCGGCGATTTCCCGGAATTTGCCCCCGGCCATCAGCGTGTTCACGTCCATGCCGGTGACGCCGTGGCTTTTGGGTGATTCGATGCCGAACGCCTTGCAGTAAAAATCCAGGTTGAACCGCCGCGCCGCGCCTTCGCGCCCGCTCACGCCGTAAAACGTGAATTGTTCCGCCAGGTCGCAATGCGGTTCGACCGCGTAACGATAGCCCAGCCAGTTCTTTTTCGAGATGGGCACGTTGAGCAGCGCCGAGCGCAGATACATGAACGGCACGTCGAAACCGCGCCCGTTGAAGGTCACGACCGAATCGTAGTGTTTTGCCACGTCCCAAAACGCCGTGAGCAATTCAAATTCATCCGCGCAGGGCATGAACTCAACCCCGTCTCCTCCCGCTTTTACGGGATTCGACGCGGCAAGCCGGCCTTCGTCCCGGCCATCTTCAAAATCGTCAGACAAAAACAGCACCTGCCCGCGCTGCGTGTCGGCATTGAGCATGGCGACACAAACGACCTGGGCGGTGAACGGCCAGAGATTGAACTGTTGCCGAATTTCGGCGCGTTTGGTTTCGCGGGCCGGCTCGTCGGCAATCTTTTCGGCCTCGCGGAACAGATATTCCTGCTGCGCCGCGTCAAAAGTGCCGGGCGGCAGCGCGGAAGTTTCGATGTCGAAAACGATGGTGGCCACGCGGGAATTAACCGCCAACTTGCAGGCGAGGCCAAGTTTTATTTTTAACTTCGATGGGAACTCGAAGCTTGCCATGTGAATCGCGCCGATGGCAACTTGTGCCATTCTCAACCCGAAAACCGTGCGACATGGAAACGAACCGGCAGCCTGAATCGGAAGAAGTCAAACTGCGCCAGCAGTTGGAGGAGTTTCTTCGCTACGCCCGTGTGCTGGAGGAAGTCACGCGGGCTCCGGCCAATCTGCCACGCGTCAAGGAAGCGCCGCGACCGGTCGTGCCGCTGCACGAATCATTCCTGCCCGGCTCGATTCTCACCACGCTGTTTCGCAATCCAAAAACCGGACGCACGGTGTCGTTCAAGCGCGAGGAATTGGCCGAACTGGACGGCATGACGGGCGATTACCTGCTGAATTATTACCAGTCGCAATCGCTGTTCACGCCGGACGACGCCGCGCGGCTGCGCAGCAGCATCGAGTTGCACTCGCGGCGGCTTTATCAATTGCAGCGCAACAGCGACTGGCGGGCGCAAGTTTTTAACTACGAAGCCGACAAGGAGAAAGCCATCCTGTGCAGCCTGCTGCAATTGCGCCTCCTGATTGAATGCGTGCAAATCCTCACGCCGCCGCTGACGACCGTCAAACGCATCGGCGACGAGGAATTTGATTTGATTGACGACCTGCACGGTTTGGTCCGCCTGCTGACACTGGCGCTATGGCAACGGCTGGCCACCGACGGATCGGAATTGCAGGCTTACGGCGCGCTTTCCATTTGCGTCGCGGGCCTGGCCGCGAAGGCGGACGATGCGCAGGCGCTGTTGGAATCCGGTTACGCCGCCGCCAACGGCGATGAAGCCGCGTTCACGAAATGGTTTGAGAAAGGCGGGCGCAAAGCGATGGAGCGCGTGGAAACCATGTTGCAACCGGTGGACAAGCACGGGCTGGACGAAATCTTCAGACTGTTCACGCGCCACACGCTGGATTTGGGTTTGCAGCCGGTCACGATTGAATTTGTCCGGCAGACGTTGCAGACACTGGTGACGACGCTCGCCAACATGGGCTCCGAAATGTCCGATGCCTGCCGCCGCCGCTCCACCATCGTCTCCGCGCAGTTCACGGAAGTTTCGCGGCAATACACCGTGGATTTCACCGCGCGCGCCGCCGACCCCGGCGTCAGCGAGGAAGACCTCAACGCCATTTTGAAGGAACTCGACGTGCTCGTCGGCCTTGAGCCGGTGAAGACGGAAGTTCATCGCGCCGCGAATTTCGCGCGGATGCAGGTGATGCGACGGCAGCAGGGATTGCCCGTCGTGCAGACGAGTTTGCACAGCGTTTTCTTCGGCAATCCCGGCACGGGCAAGACCACGGTGGCGCGGCTCATGGGCCGCATCTACAAATCGCTCGGCCTGCTCCGGCGCGGCCACGTTGTCGAGTGCGACCGCGGCCGGCTCGTGGCCGAATACGTCGGGCAGACGGCGGTGCGCACCCATGCGGTGATTGATTCGGCCCTCGACGGCATCCTGTTCATTGACGAAGCCTATTCACTCGCCGGCCGGGGTGCGGAAGACTTCGGCAGCGAAGCCATCGAGACGCTGCTCAAGCGCATGGAAGACGACCGCGACCGGCTCATCGTCATCGTTGCCGGTTACAACGATCCCATGAAACAATTCATCGCCTCGAACCCCGGCCTTGAATCGCGCTTCACGAATTATCTCAATTTCCCCGATTACCAGCCGGCAGAACTGCTGGAGATTTTCCATCGCATGGCCGCGCAAAGCGGGCTGGTGTGCGCGCCGGAAACGGAGAAAAAGGTGCTGGCCATCTGCGCGAACCTGCACGCCGCGCGCAACGCACAATTCGGCAACGCCCGCGAAATGCGGAACCTGTTCGAGTCCGCCGTGCGCAATCAAAGCACGCGGCTGGTCGCCAGCGGGCAATGCGACCGCGATGCACTCACCGCGCTGTTGCCGGAAGATTTGCCCGCCGATTTTGAAACCGGAATGCCCGCGCCTCCGGAAACCAAACCGGCTGCATCAAGGATTGCGCCGAGGGCGGGTTAAATTTTATTTCAAAATTTGTTCAAGCTGTGCTGGTGTGAAGATTCTCTTGGCTGATTCAACAAATTCAACCGTGCCAGCATGGTAGTTCTGGCTGAAAATGCGCACTTCATCCATCAATTCGGCTTTGGCCTGCTCTTTTAGATTTGGAGGAGCTTCCCGATAATCAGTAAACGCAAACCCGAAGCAAGCAGCGGAAGCTGGACAATAATCACTATCATTAACCAATAAATTGTAGAAATTTGAAATCCACAAATCGGAGACTTTGGAGCCGCATAGTTTTTTGGCAAACACGTTCAGCAAATCCGTAAGCTGTTTCATTTGCTCTGGAGTGATGTTTGGTTTTTCGCGCTGTTGATTTGAAGCGTTAGGCAGCGCGCGAAGATGGGCGGCCAGCTGATAAACTGAACGGTAAGATTCGGAAGGCGAATAATCATCATTTTCAGACAGGTGATGAATTGTGGCAGTTAAAAAACCGGATTTAATTTCCATGCCGTCTTCTTCCACCGTTTTGAAAGTTGGAGTGAAATCAATTGGCGGGTCGGTTTTTAAGTATGGAACGAGCGGACACCTAACTGGCAGAGCAACAAAAATGGGACCTGCAAGCGTCTTGAGTTTTTGAAGAGTGCGAAGATTGTTTGTCCACATTTCAGGAGTGCCATCGGGATAACCTGGCTTACCGCCCAAATCAGCTTCGTATGTATAATCAATGGAAGGAGCGTTAGGGCAGGCTTTGACTTCATTGAGAATCCACCAATTCCGGCCGCTCCAAGCCACATCAAAATCGAGGCAGCTTAACATTGCCGGAATAGCTTGACCGCCCGCATACATTCGCAATAGCCGGAGCGAGTCAAGCCACTGATGTGTGTTAAATTCGCGTTCCATGAGAACTGGTAGCAGCCATTCGGCTTGCATTGGTTGATGTAATTTTTCAGCCAAAGCCGACACAATTTCGTAACGCAGCGAAAGATAGTTCGTGGTGATGCATTGCGTGAGTGCGGCAACGGCGTTTGAACCACCAAAGTTCACCAACGCATCTATCGCCGCGCGCTGCAATTCTACTTCGCCGGCATCAAGCGTGTTTGTAATGACAGGAAAAGCGCGGTCAGACTTTGATGTGCCCAAAGCCAAAAGGATGGCTTCCGCCACCGGGGATTTTTCCTTGGGCAGTGCGTCGAGCAAGGCATCAACGCCACGCGACTTTTGCATGGCTCCAAGCGAACTCGCCGCCGCTGATCGAATGGCGGGGTCGGAATCTTTCAAACCAGCCAAGACAATGTCCAAAGAAGCGTCGGTCGGGATGAGCGAAAACGCGCCAAGAGCGGCGCTGCGCAATTCGACTGATCCATTTTCTGTGAGCTGTGCCAGACGGGAGACAGCATCGTTTTTTCCGAAATGGGCGATTAAAGTGAGAGTGTCGCCGAGGTCTTGGCCACGGCTTATCTTTGCCTTTTCAACAAGTTCATCAAGAACCTTGGCCACACGTTCAGGCGTGCGTTCAAGAATTGTCAGCGTAAAAGTGGAATTTACCACCGGGTTGGTGTGTTCCTTTGTGTGCCACTGTTCGTCAAATGCAAAACTGCAACTAACTGTGTAAACGCCGGGTTTATCAACAACACGAAAATCTGTGAGATCAACAACATTGGTAAAAAACTGGCCGGGCTTGAGGTTCACCTGCTGGACGAATCCCCCAAAATCCAAAGGCTGAGCAATCGGATCGGGAAGCGCTTCGCCGTTTGCATTGGTCACGGCAACCTTGAATCGGTCGTGACGACCAGTTCCGCGATAATCTCCACCAAACCAAAATTCAAAATTTGTCGGCCCAAGATTTTCGACCGAGAAAGTCACTTGCAGCGGTTCTCCCAGGACAACTTGGGCTTTGTAAGGAATAAATCCCGCGCGAATTTTGGCTTTCGGCGTCTCGTAAATTTTTAGACAAGATTCTGAATCTGACTGGGCAATTGCCGTGTCAGTGAATGCAAAAACCAGCAGCAAAACGGCGAGATAATTCCCGGCCCGTGCTTTCATTTCAGTGTAATTCTTAAGCAACGTCTTGGCTCGTTGCAAAGGAAAATTATGCCGGCTCGGCAATCAAATCGTAATCCGTGTGGCCGACGATTTTGACGCGGGCAAATTCACTCGTTTGTTTGAAGGTTTGATTTTCCACCCTTTTTTGGCTATCATGAGCATCGTATTTCTGAATGTCTCTGAAACTACAACTCGACGGTGAAGCCTGGTCGGCGGTGTTGGCAGACCTTGCTCGTGCTCTCGGCAAAGAAGGCACACCGCTTCGGCTTTGTCTCATCGGCTCGGCGGCCTGTCTTTTCGGCGGCATGGATGGGCGCACCTCCGCCGATTTGGACATTTGGAAGCCCGCCAGCGATTATGACCGGGGCGAATTAAAGGCGGCGGCGGAAAAAGCCGGCCTGTTATTTGATCCCAAACAAACCCTTGAACCCGACCGGCCGTATTTGCAACTGGTTGAGCCGGGACTGACGCAACTGGGCGCGTTTGAGCCGGTATTCATCGAGCGCATCGGGAGACTGCATCTTTGTCGTCCGCCGGTTGAAAATCTCATCGCCGCCAAGCTGATCCGGGCCGATCCGAAAGATTTGGGCGACATTCAATTTCTCGTGAGCCGTTATCGTCCCGATTTGCAACGCGTGCGCGAAATTATTGCGAAGTTCAACCCGCAAGCCCGTGAACGCGCCTCGGAAAACCTTGTGTATCTCGACGTATTGGAAACCTGAACATGATGAATGCGCGTGAAGAAGAATTGACCGCCCGGGCTTTGCTGGCCGACCCGGCGCAGGTGAACATTTATTTTCATCAGAAACGCTGGGCGGAACTGGCCGCGCTCGTGCGTTTTGCCCGGCGTGATGTGCCAGCAGAACTTGCGCAGACCGACCCCGCGCTTTATCGCCAGCTCCGCGAGCAAATCACGCGCTTCTTCCTGCGCGGCGGCGATGTGTTTTCGCTGAAGAAGCTTGAAACGCTGGCGCGCAACTGACTCAACCAACCGGCTCGGCAATCAAATCGTAGTCCGTGTGGCCGACGATTTTGACCCGGACGAATTCGCCAATTGGCAACTGGCCGCGCACGTAAACCCGGCCGTCAATGTCCGGCGCGTCGGCCTCGCCGCGAGCTGTGAAAAAGTGACGGGTGACAGGTGACCCGCCTTCGCTCCGCTTCGGCGCGGCAAGCACGTGACGGGATTCACGTTCGCGCAAGAGGCCGTGCTCCCATGAAGAAATGCTGGCCTGACGGAGTCGTTCATCGCTGGCCTTGCTTTCGACGAGGACATTGATTTCGCGGCCGACAAAGGTTGCGGAAACCTGCCGGGCAATCTTGTGCTGCGCGGCCATTGCGAGCTTGCGGCGCTGCTGTTTCAACTTGTCGGGAATTTGACCGGTCATCGCCCCGGCGCGCGTACCGCCTTCCTTTGAATACGCGAACACACCAAGCCGTTCGAATTTCGTTTCGCGGATGAAATCGAGCAGCGCTTTGAAACTGGCCTCGGTCTCGCCGGGAAAACCGACGATGAATGTCGTCCGCAGCGCGATGCCCGGCACGCCGGCGCGGATTTTCTGGAGCAGGTCCACGATGTATTGCCGCGAGGTCTCGCGCCGCATCCGTTCGAGCATGTTTTCGTGGATGTGCTGGAGGGGAATGTCCACGTAATGCGCCACTTTCGGGCATTCGGCAATGGTTGTGATGAGTTCATCCGTCCAGTGCGCCGGGTGGGTGTAAAGCAGGCGGATCCAGAAATCGCCTTTGAGTGCGTTCAATTCGCGCAGCAGCGTGCAAATGGTGGTGGCATCGGCGGGAAGTGATCCGGCCGCTGCCGAAAACTTTTCCGGCGACGAAATGGCGCGGCTGTGGTTCGGGCGCAAATCGAGGCCGTAATAAGTCGAGTCCTGCGAAATCAGATTCAATTCCTTCACGCCGTCGGCAATCAGCGCCTTCGCCTCGGCCACGATATCGGCCTGCTGGCGGCTGCGATGCGAACCCCGCATCCGGGGGATGATGCAAAAGCTGCACGGATGGTTGCAGCCCTCGGCGATTTTGACGTAGGCGAAGTGTTTGGGCGTGAGGCGGAAACGCGGCGTGCCGAAATCGGGGATGAAGGTGGGACGCGGGTTGACGTCAACCAGCGGAGTCGAGGGTCGAAAGTCGAGGGTCGAGGGCAAAGCCACAACCGTTTTCGTCTTTCCAAATTTGTCCGTGCCACGGATGGATTCCTCCGTATCGTGTTTGGATGCCGCACGTCTTTTTTCCAGTTCAGCAAATCGCCTGGTGATATTGTCCTTCGATGTTGGATGTTGGATGTTGGATGTTGGATGTTTCCCAATTCGTTCAGCTCGCCGTGCCACTGCCTGCCGGACGATGTCCGAAACCTGCGCGACCTGGTCAATGCCCATGAAGGCGTCCACCTCGGGCAGGAGCTTCGGCAATTCGTCGCGGAAGCGTTGCGGCAGGCAGCCGGAAACGATGAGGCTCTGGCCGCGATTTTTCGCCGCGCGGACTTCGGCAGATTCGAGAATGGTGTCCACGCTCTCCTCCTGCGCGGCATCAATGAACGAGCAGGTGTTGACGATGACGGCGTCGGCTTGCGCGGGGTCGTTGGTGATTTCCACGCCGCTTTTGAGCAGCGCGCCGAGCATGATTTCGGCGTCCACCAGATTTTTGGCGCAGCCGAGCGAAATCATGCCGACCCGCAACGGACGTTGGTTGTTATTTACTTTGGTCACAGTTTGGTCACAGGCTGGACAACTTACGCGATGCTTCTTTGGGGATGCAACAGTGCAGATGAACCTCGCTCGGCAAGCTGCGCCCCTCCTCACTCATATTTTAAAGCCTTAATCCTTGCAAAACGAACCAGACAGATTAAGAAATCACCGATGCCAGACACTGCCACGCGACCCACCAGCCCCGGCGCGGACTCTCTCAGCGTCTTTTTCCCGTGCTACAACGAGCAGGACAACATCCGCCGCGTCTATGAATCCGCCGCAAAAGTGCTTGGGCACATCGGCGTGGATTACGAAGTCATTTTGGTGGATGACGGCAGCACCGACCAGACGCCCCACATAATCGACGCCATCGCCGACGCGGATCCGCGAGTAACGGCTGTCCACCATCCGACCAATCTCGGCTACGGCGCCGCCATTCAATCCGGCATCCGCGCCGCCACTAAAACGCTGGTCTTCTTCACCGATGGCGACGGCCAGTTCGACCTGAACGAACTTCCGCCGCTCCTGCCATTGATGAAAGAGCAGGACATCGTCAGTTGCTTCCGCCTCAATCGTCAGGACGGCCTGCTCCGGAAGTTCAACGCCTGGTGCTGGACCAGTCTGGTCTGCCTCCTCTTCCGCATGAAATTCAAAGACATCAACTGCGCCTTCAAACTTTACCGCCGCCGGATTTTTGACGACATGGAGCTGCGGAGCAACGGCGCGCTGATCAACGCCGAAATTCTCGCGCGTGCGACCCGTCGCAGATATGCCATCACCCAGGTCGGCGTCCATCATTTCCCGCGCACCCGCGGCCAGCAAACCGGCGCTCATCCCCGCGTCATCTTCCGCGCCTTCCGCGAACTGTTTAAACTCCACCAGCAGATCAACGGCTGACGTGCCAGGGGGTTTAAGCCGGGCGGCAATTGCGCACGTTCATCCGTGACCCAAGGGAATCGTGAAGCGGCACCCTTGGGCTTGGGGACTGAATCTCTTTGAGATTGGATTGCCACCTGTCCCGCTTCAGGCTAGAAATGATTTGGGAATGAAAAAGAAATTGTTTCACTCCGGGCTGTTGATGTTTCTGCTGCTTTTCCAAGCAACCGGCGCAGACAGTTCCAGCGACAACATTGGAGGATCAAAAGCTTTTGTTCGTAACCGGAGTATCGGGAGGGGAATGAATTTTGGCAACGCCCTCGAGGCCCCGAAAGAAGGAGAATGGGGGCTGACCATCCAGGAATCGTATGTCCAGGCCGTCGCGGATGCGGGGTTTGATTCTGTCCGACTGCCGATTTGCTGGCCGGCTCATGTTGGCAAGACACCTCCCTATGCCATTGATAAAACATTTTTGCGGCGCGTGGACAAAATTGTGGGTTGGTGTCTGAAGCGAAAGCTGACCGTCATCATCACCATTCATCACTTCAACGAGCTGTATGAAAAGCCGGATGACGAAGTTTGTCGGAATCCGCTTTTCTCCATCTGGAGGCAATTGACCGCGCATTACCAGACCTGCAGCCACGAAAAACTGTTCTTCGAGGTCTTGAACGAACCGCACAACAATCTTGTATCCGACAAATGGAACGCGTTGCTCCCGCAAATCCTGGCGGTGATCCGGGCCGGAGACAAAGACCGGACCCTGATCATTGACGCGGCCGACTACGCCTATCATGGGGCGATTGAAAAGCTGGTCATTCCAGCAGACGAAAAGAATGTGATCGTCAGCGTCAGATATTATCTGCCCTACGAGTTCACCCATCAAGGAGCGCATTGGGCGGAAGGTTCTGACAAATGGCTGGGAAAGACCTGGTCCGGCAATTCAAACGAACTGGCCGTGGTGGACGCCGACCTCAAGCTCGTCAAAGACTGGTCGGAGAAAAACCAGCGGCCCGTCACCATCGGCGAGTTCGGCCCCATTGCGTTTGCGGACAATCAAAGCCGGGTGACCTGGACGAAAAGCGTGCGGAAAAAATTCGAGGCGAACGGTTTCAGTTGGTGCTACTTCGACTTCGGAGTAGCCTTCAAGGCGTATGATGTTGAAAAACATGACTGGCTTCCGGGCTTTAAAGAAGCTCTGGTGGGCGATTGAGAAACCAGCGCCCCGTCGCGCATCGCACATGACCCTGCGTGGGCTGGTGATCCAAGGCAAACGCGGGGCGGCAACCTTGGGTAGTCGCCCCGTCGGGGCCGGCTTAATCCCAAACGTATTTCTCATCCCATTCGATCTCGTGTTTCCGTAACATCGCGCGCAACTCGTCTTGAAATCCGACCTGGCGATGATGCTCCTCCTGTCTGGCGATGTATTGTTTCACCTGTTCGAGATTCGATTGGCTGACGGAAAAATCCGCGTAACCGCCCTGCCACTCAAAGTCGGCGTAATCACGACCGCGTTCCTTCAGCCAGAGGTTGGAGATGCGTTTCATTTCCTTCACCCATTCCGCCTGGTGATGGTGCGTCCGAATCGCGCCAGCAGATGAATGTGGTCTTCCACACCGCCGACGAGAATGGGCGGGCAATCGAGTTGTTTGGAAACGCCACCGAGATACGAATGAAGCGCCTTACGCGTGGTTTTGTCGCGCAGGAACGGGCGACGGTCTTTCGTGGAAGACGAGATGAATGTAAACGGCGGAAAGGGACTGGGGCATATGTGCCATCGTTATGCCCAAACTGGGCATTGTTTGCCAATCCCAAAGGGATTGCGCCCACCAGCCCAAGGTTGGCGTGCAACGCCTACCTTGGGTATATGTTCGGAAATGGCCGCAACCGCGTTGCGGTTGGAAATATTGGTTGGACGATGACCCAGGGTAGCGCTGGTCGCCCGTCCGGCCCGGACCCGCGCAACCCTGGGCTTTGGGACGGAATCCCGTTGGGATTCTCGGACCGCGCGCTGGCGCCGCAGCAACAGCAGGACATCCCGCGCGTAATGAAGATTGCGAAAAAATTCGGGCTGGAATTCCTGCCGCTGCCCGGCGCGTGAGCGCGACTCTGCAACCGCATTTCGGCAATCCCAAAGGGATTGCGCCCTCCAGCCCAAGGTTGCCCCGATGATTCGGGGCTACCTTGGGTTCAGGTTCGGAAATGGAAACAACCGCAACGCGGTTGCGGCGAAGATCGCGCGCGATGGACGGACGGGAATGGCCGCAACCGCGTTGCGGTTGATGATGTTTTTGGGACGATGACCCAGGGTAGCGCGTGCCGCGCAACCCTGGGCTTTGGGACAGAATCCCGTTGGAGGGTGTTTCCA
>DLMG01000420.1 GCA_002479245.1 Verrucomicrobia subdivision 3 bacterium UBA7542
CTTCTCTCATAAAAGCCTTTTAACTCGCGTCCCCAAAGTCGTATGGCATTATTAAAGTTGGTGAGCGGCCAAAAACCAAGAGAAATCGCGGCGCGCGTTTTGCAACAACGATGCGCCGGGGGCAAATTCATTGAAGATTTGCTCGAAACCGCGCTGCAGGGCGCGCAACTTTCGCCCGCCGACCGCGCGCTTTGCCAGGAAATCACGTACGGTGTCGTTCGCTGGCAGGCGACACTGGACGGGCTCATCGCCCGCAAAACCGACGGACGCGGTCAAAAATCTGCCCTGCAGAATTTGTTACAGCTCGGCCTTTACCAGATTTTCTGGCTCGACCGGATTCCCGACCACGCCGCCGTCAACGAAACCGTCGAACTGGCCAAGCAGAACGGTTTTGGCGCCCAAGCCGGTTTTGTGAACGCTGTTCTGCGCGGTTACCTGCGCGAGCATGACGAAACCAAAAAACTTCTGGCCGGATTAAAAATTTCGCAGCCCGCACTGGGCTGGTCGCATCCCGAATGGCTGGTTGCCCGCTGGCAAAAACGCTGGGGAGCGGAGCGGACGGCGCAATTGCTCGAATGGAACAACACGCCGCCGAAAACCTTCGCGCGTGTCAACACGCTGAAATTCGGTAGGGCGGGCAGTCCTCTGCCCGCCGAACACCCGCAGGCTGAGAACGGCGCGCACGGAGTGACGCGCCCTACCTTTGAAAATGCCGGCGATCTGCTCACCCGCTGGCGTGACGAAAACGTGGAATACGATTTTGTCCGGCGCGACTGGCTCGAGGAAAATCTGGTCTTTGAGATGAAGTCGCATCCACCGCTGAATTCGCTGGCGAGTTTTCGCGACGGCTGGTTTTACATTCAAGACCCCGGCACGCTGCTCGCCGTGTGCCAGCTCGGACCGCAGCCCGGCGAAACGATTTTGGATTTCTGCGCCGCGCCCGGCGGCAAAACAACGTTCATCGCGCAGTTGATGAACAACCAGGGCCGTGTCGTCGCGCAGGATGTTTCGGATGAACGGCTGAAATGGATTCAAGAAAACTGTGCGCGGCTGGGCGTTACCTGCGTGGAAATCCAACGTGCTGCCGGCATCCTGCCGGCAGGTCTGGGGAAAAAGGATGGAACTGCCAGCGGGACGCTGGCAGCACGTTTCGATCGTATCCTGGTGGACGCGCCATGTTCCAACACCGGCGTGATGCGCCGCCGCGTGGATTTGCGCTGGCGGATCCAGCCGTCGGAAATCGAACGCCTCCGCTCTGCGCAACTGGATTTGCTCCAGCAAGCCGCGACACAGGTGAAACCCGGCGGGGTTCTGGTTTACAGCACGTGCAGCCTGGAGCCGGAAGAAAACGGCGAGGTCGTGAAACAATTTTTAAGCGAACGCGCCGATTTCAAATTGGAAAGCGAACGCGAGTTGCTGCCATTCGTGGACAATGTGGACGGGGCTTATGTTGCGCAACTGAAACGGTTGCCGTAAATTTTTTACGTTATGGAACTTGATCTCGAAGGCCAGTTTGCCGACCGCACATATCCCATCCTCGCCAGCCTGGTCACACCGCGCCCCATCGCCTTTGTGACCACTGTCAGCCCTGACGGCAGGGTGAATGCCGCGCCCTTCAGCTTTTTCAACCTGCTCGGCGCGCAACCCCCCATCCTCACTTCTCACTTTCGCGCCCGGCGACCGCGACGACGGCACGCCCAAGGACACCGTGTTGAACATCCGCGCCACGCATGAATTCGTCGTGAATCTGGTGGATGAAAAAATTGCCGAAGCGATGAACCAATGCGCCGCGTCGCTGCCTTACGGAGAAAATGAATTGACCCGCGCCGGACTGCACGCCGCGCCGTCCTCAATCGTGAAACCGCCGCGCATCGTGGAATCGCCGGTGAGCCTGGAATGCACCGAATGGGGCACGTTGCAAATCGGCAAAAATCGCGTGGTGATCGGTTTGATCAAACGCCTCCATTTGCGCGATGAATTGTTCGACGCGGAGAAAAAGCGAATCCACACCGACAAACTTTTTCTCATCGGCCGCATGGCCTCACCGCACTGGTATTGCCGCACCCGGGACCGGTTTGAAATGATTCGTCCGGGGTAAAGAATGAAGCAATTTATTGAACGTTGTGTTGATTGCCGAGGCACTGTCGCAGAGAGCGTAATCGAGTGGGAATGTTTGCCAATTCGAACCTTTGGCGGCCTGCCTTCGGGAAGACTCAAAGCAATCACTATTGGACTTAATCCAGCACTCGATGACTGGAAGGATAAAAATGGTGAGTGGCGTGATTCAACAGAACGTGCAGCAACTATTTTTGATTATCAAAAGGCGAAGCGTGAAGATTTGACAGACCAAGACTGTGCTAATGCCATCCGTCGGCGGGGCGAGTATTTTGGGAATCCGAATAAAAAATGGCATTGCTATTTTGAGTCCATGGAGGCATTTCTCGCGCGAATCGATCGCAAGTGGTCTTATGTTTTGGGAACGGTTGCCCATGTGGATTTAATTGTCTGTCCGACAAAGGTGCGGTTCGGAAAAATCAATGAGCAGGCACGCGTCGCTCTGTTAAGTAATTGCCAAAAGCACTTCCTGAAAACACTCAATGAATTACCTGAAAATACAGTATTATTGTTGAATGGAGACTTGCCGATCTCGCAAATCAAAAGCTTGGGGCAAATTCTTTCCCGAACCCCAACTCAACTTGTAAACGTGAACGGACTATCTGGCATTGCTGGCTGGATACAAATAGGGACTAAAAAATTTGTTGTTTGTGGTTGGAGTCAATCAGCGGCAAAACTGTCTCCTCCGTTCAAATTGGATTTGGCGTATTGGGTGCGAAATGAATTAAAGAATCAGGGTGTGCGGTTTGATTAAATCTCCCACGACGACCGCCGGTTTCCAAAATTCGAGGTTTTTTTGGTCGGGACATCCGAAACAACAAGCCGGAGGCCTGTGCCACCTTTACATCCCCATGATCTGGTAGCCGCAATCCACGTAAATCACCTGTCCAGTGATGGCTGCGGCGCCGTCGCTGGCGAGGAACACTCCGGTCGCGCCGAGTTCGTCGGGCAGCACGTTGCGCTTGAGCGGCGCGTGGACCTCGTAATGTTTGATCATTTCATTGAAACCGCTTATGCCGCGCGCCGCCAGCGTGTTGACCGGGCCGGCGCTAATGCAATTGACGCGGATTTTTTTGGGGCCGAGATCGTAGGCGAGATAGCGTGTGCTGGCTTCGAGCGCGGCCTTGGCCACGCCCATGACGTTGTAGTGCGGCACGACTTTTTCCGCGCCGTAATAACTCATGCCAATGATGCTGCCACCGTCAGGCATGAGCGGCGCGGCGGCGCGCGACAGCGCGACGAGTGAATAGGCGCTCACGTCGTGGGCGATGCGGAACGCCTCGCGGCTGGTATTCACGAATTCGCCTTCGAGCGCGGCCTTCGGCGCGAACGCCACCGAGTGCAGGAGCAAATGCAGCTTGCCGAATTTTTCGCCGACGGTTTTGAAGACGCCGGCGATTTCGTCGTCTTTCGTCACATCGCACGGCAGGATGAGCGTGTCCGCGCCAAACTCGCCGGCGAGTTCCGCGACGCTTTCCTTGACGCGATCGCCCTGATACGTGAACGCGAGTTTCGCGCCTTCGCGCGCCCACGCCTGCGCGATGGCCCAGGCAATGGAGCGTTGGTTGGCGACCCCGAAGACAATTCCGAGTTTTCCCTCAAGCAATGGCATAAATTAACCGTTAAAATGTTAGATTGGCAAAAATCCGCTTAACAAAGGAATAAGATAAATTGACCGGCGCGTCCAGCCTCGACTCACGCTGGCGCGGAAGCTAAGTTGAACGCACATGGATGCAAATTGGATTATTGAGGGCTTGATCAGTTATCTGGGACTGATTGTGCTGCTGACGTTTCACGAGTTCGGCCATGCATGGACGGCGGAAAAGTGCGGCGATGACACGGCGCGCTTACATGGTCGCTGCTCGCTCAATCCCATTGTTCACATTGACCCGATTGGGACGGTCGTGCTGCCGTTGCTGATGATTTTTCTCTCGCCGGGCATCAGCCGGTTCATGATTGGCTGGGCGAAACCAGTGCCGGTCAATCCTTACAACCTGCGAAATCCGCGGTTGGATGACATCCTGGTTTCCATGGCCGGCCCGGCGATGAACCTAATTCTGGCCGTCGCGCTTATGGCTTTGGCGCGCGTCGGCCTGTTTGGCCATTGGGAGCAATTCACCGGTTTGTGCGTGCAGATGGCGGCGTTGAGTTTGCTGCTGTGCTTTTTCAATGTGATTCCGATTCCGCCGCTGGACGGCTCGCACGTCCTGCGGAACCTGACCGGCATGAGCTACGAAACCTATTACCAGTTCGCGCGGTTCGGGTTCATCGCCGTGATTATCGTGCTGCAAGTTCCC
>DLMG01000337.1 GCA_002479245.1 Verrucomicrobia subdivision 3 bacterium UBA7542
CCTCGGCCGGCGAAGCGAAGCGAAGACTACCTCGGCCGGCGAAGCGAAGCGAAGACTGCTCGTCAGCAGCCTCGCCCCACCGAACCCTGCCACCACCGCAATCCGGGCTTGCCCGCCACTTGAAAACCGGTATCCTCGCAATGAGTTCGTGTGATGCTTACAAACAGCCGGATACAAAAACATGCGTAAAACATTCATAATTATTTTGTGCTGCATTGCGGTCTTGTTGACCGGTTATGTGGGATATCGGAGCTACAACGTATGGAAGTGCAGCCACTTGATGAGCCTGGCACACCAATTCCTGGCCAAGGCCGACGGACGAAACGCCTTGCTTTGCGTGCAAAGAGTGCTCCGGTCAGACCCGCACAATCTGGACGCCACCCGGGTGATGGCACAACTTACCGAGGCGGCGCGTTCGCCCAGCGCCCTGTTGTGGCGGACCCGGGTGGTTGAACTCAATCCACACTCGCTCGACGACCGGCTGGCGCTGGCGCAAACCGCCTTGATGATGCGCGATCACGCAACCGCGACCAACGCCCTGGGCGGGGTGGATCAAGCCGGCCAGAGCACCGTTGCCTACCACAATGTGGCCGGCGCAGTGGCCGCCGCCGCCAACCAATCCGCGCTGGCCGAGGCGCAGTTTCTCGAAGCCGCCATGCTGGACCCTCAAAATCAAAGCGTTCAATTGAACCTGGCGGTGGTGCGCCTCCACGGCACCAACCTGGCGGCAATCACCGAAGCGCGGGACTCCCTCAAGCAGTTGAGTTCCTATGCCACCAACTCGTTTCTGCGCTGTCAGGCCTTGCGGGAACTGGCTTTTGATGCCTTGCGCCATCGGCAAGGGGACCAGGCGCTAGGGTTGTCGAAGCAATTGTTACAGGAAACAAATTCCACTTTTAAAGACCGGCTCCTGCGGCTCGACGTGCTGCAAGCAACCCAACCTGCCGGGTTCCGGCCGGCGTTGACAGCTTTTGAACGCGAAGCGGGCAGCGATCCGGGCAAAATCTACGAGCTGGCAACCTGGCAAATGACAAAGTCTTCGCCGCAGGACGCACTGACGTGGCTGCGAACCCTGCCCTCGAATACGCAAACCAACCAATCGGTGGAGCTTCTGGTCGCCGATTGCTGCACCATGCTTCGTGATTGGCGCGGACTTCAGTCGTCCATCGCCAGGCAGAATTGGGCCGAGTTGGAGTTTGCTCGCCACGCCTTTCTGAGCCGGGCCTTGCGCGGGCAGGAATTAACCGATTCCGCAAAAGCGGAGTGGGAACAGGCGTTGAAAGCCGCCAATGGCCAGAAGGGAAGCCTGGTAATGCTCCTGCGTCTGGCGGCGCAATGGAACTGGCAGAGTGAAGGCGAGGACATCCTCTGGACCATCATCAATCGGTATCCTGGCGAGCAATGGGCAATACAAACACTCGGTCAAGCGATGTATGCGGGCGGCCGGACACGGTCTCTGATGCAGCTTTACAGCCAGGAGTCCAAAAGGGTCCCCTCGGATCTCTCAGCGAAAAACAATCTGGCCATGACCGGCCTGCTTCTGGACGCGCAGGAAATCAAACCCTACGACCTGGCGCGCGAGGTGTACCAAAAGTCTCCCACCAATGCGTCCTATGTTTCCACCTACGCCTTCTCACTCTACTTGCAGGGAAAAAACGCCGAGGCCCTCAAGGTCATTAAAACGCTCAAACCCCAGGAGCTGCAGGACCCTTCCATCGCGGGTTATTACGGCCTTATTTTGAAAGCAACGGGCGACCGCGCGCGGGCCAGGGCTTACCTGGATTGGACCGTCAAAGCCCGTTTGCTGCCGGAAGAAAAGAAGCTCTTTGACAACGCAAAAGCCGGACTCTGAACTTTGAATTTTTAACCGCGGATCGCGCGGATTTCACGGATTCAGTTAAAAATCCGCGTCATCCGTGTCATCCGCGGTTCTGTTTTTAAGCCGAATCTCCCGAAGTTCCATTTTTCTTCCCGTTGACCACGCGTTTCCATTCCAGCTTGGCGTTCTTGAAATTGAGCAGCAAAGCCACTTCCAAACCGGTGATGTTCAAATAACCGAGCATTTGCGCGATGTGGGCCTCGCTGAAGGCCGTCACCACCTTGGGATCGGCTATGACTTTTCCATCCACAATCAGGTCGGGAACGAGTTTGCCAATGAAATGACCGCGATAATGAACCGGATATTCCCGCTGTTGTTCGGTGGTGTGCCCGCGCGATTGCAGTTCGATAACAAGGGCATTCTCGTAAAGCTTTTCGTCCAGACCAGGTTTGAGTTCGTTTAGAACCGCCATGGCGGCGCCAATAATGTTTTGCGTGGTTTCTTCGTGGAGCAGCATGAAGTGAAATTAACCGCCGATTGCGCCGATTTCACGGATTAAATTAAAAAATCCGCGTCATCCGTGTCATCCGCGGTTCTTTTTTTGCGTTCAGGTGGGTGTCAACTGATCCGCGTCAATTTTGACCGCGGCGGCCCGGTTGATGAAATCCAGGCGCAGCAACACGGTCGTCATGCCGTAGCGCCGCTCGACCCAGCCCTCGAGACCCTGCAACGGGCCGGCTTTGATGCACACGCGCATGCCCTCGCCAATGGACGGTGTCAGGCGCACCTCCAGGTTCGTTTCCAAAGCAAAGAAGATATCCTGCAATTGTCGCTGAAACGTTTCCTGATCGAATACCTCGAGGAGCTTCGCGACGTGGTCGTTCTGGCGGACAGAATCCTTCTGTCCGGGTTCAAGTTGAAGAAAGACATAACCGGGGAAGAGCGGCTTCTGGAACACGACCGTCTTGCCGCGATATTTATGCGCGGACTTGTAGCAGGGGAGCGTTGCTGCGATGCCTTGCCTCCGGCAATACCCCGCAAGCTTTTTCTCCCGGCGCGGTTTGGTATGGGCCACGAACCAACGCAATTCGGACACGCGGCGAATCATTCGGGAACCGGCCCCCGATGTCAATCTGAAGTTGCTCCTTTTGTGCGAACGGGGCGCAGGCGGGCACTGCGACGGGAACACCGTCCCGCTCGAAGCGGGACGGCAGCAGGCACGCGTGAGTCAGCGACCTCCGGCAAAG
>DLMG01000416.1:0-4369 GCA_002479245.1 Verrucomicrobia subdivision 3 bacterium UBA7542
AATAACTTTTGAGACAGTCTCGGAAACGCCATCCTCTTTTATTTTATGGATTTTTTGGTGGATGCTGTTGAACCACCCAGCGCATCGCATCAACTTCCCCGTAAGTTTTCTTGCGTTCGGCGTAGCTGGCCATTTCTTCTTCGGTCAGGCCCGGATAAGCTGCCTCAAAATTTTGCGTCAATTCCGCCATTGACGCCTTCCATTCTTTAATCTGCTGTAGCACCTGGCCTGGAGTCTGGCCACCAAGAAAATCGTAGCTGGTGTTTTGATCCAAACCCGACAGCGCCAGCGCTGCGGAGGAGTTCCCAACAAGCTGGTTAATAATTAGCTTCCCATTCTCACCGCTGCGGATTTGGTCCGCAAAAGTTAATCCCATTTGGGCAAGATTTTCGACAGAAACATTATCGCCGATGGCCACCTGCTGTTTTTCCAAATCCGCCACGCTCCAAGCCAGTTGCTTCAGGGTTCCATCTTCCGTCAGCACGTCGGTCATTGAGTGTGAAAACGCAAGTTGCTCGGACTCCAACGGCGATTTTCCGGCGAACTGGTTCAATTCCTCACCGTCCCCAAAAGCCTCCATCGAATAAGTGCCGAACTGCGCTTTGCCCGATGCCGCCAAAAGCTCAGCGACGGCTTCGTTGGTCTGGCCATTTTTCAAGTAATCCTGCGCGGATAAATAATTCGCCAGCGAGTTGCTTGGCGATGACGTCTTGAACAAATCCAGCCACTTGCGCCGGTCTTCAGGAAATGCATTGCGCGCCAGGATCGTCCAGTCCACCTGCGGGTTGTCGGGAAAATTCGTCGCCGCCTCGTTCAAATAATTTGTGTCTTCCAGCGCCCGGAACGCCGCCAGCAGACTCGCCGCATCGCGATGATGTTTGGTGAGCCATTTTTCGACTTTCTCTCGCGGGATTTTCGGTTGGCCTGCCAGGTCGCGTTCGGGCTCGGCTTCAGCTTTTTTCGCGGAACTGGAAAAGACGGGCGGTGTGTAGTGATATTTGAAATCGGACTTCGAAAATTGCGGCGGCGTCTCGTCCGGTTTTTGTACTTCCGAATTGATGAAGTGCAATAACAAAGAAGCTCCAGCGGCGACCACCAGCACCACTAAGGCAAGCAGCAACCTGTTAAACGGGGAGCTTTGCATGGTTTGTGCCTGCGTTTTATCCATCCCCAACGCCACCGTCACGAAAATTCAGCAATCATTTCGGGCCTTCCTGTTTTCCTGATTAACTTTTGAACCGCCATATCGTCACGCATTTGAGTTCGCGGCCGGCCTTGCTTTTCTATTTTCCCGGCAAACCGGTACGGCGCTTGATGTCGGCCACGTCGGCCTTCTTGATGAGGCTGATAAGATCGCGCCAAGCCGGATTGAAATCGAATCCACCGTTTTTTATTTCATCTTCCCTTGAACCGGTGCATCTGCGCGCGTTTGAGTTCGCGGTCGGATTCCTGCCGTTTCAATTCCTCACGCTTGTCGAACTGCTGTTTGCCTTTACCGACGGCCAGCGCGACCTTCACCTTGCCGTTCTTCCAGAAAAACGCCAGCGGCACGAGCGCGTGGCCTTTGACCGAGGCAAGGGCGAAGAGTTTCCGGATTTCTGATCGATGCAGGAGCAATTTGCGCGGGGCCTTGGGCTGGTGATTTTGCAGATTGCCGTGCGAGTATTCGTCAATGTGCGCGTTGTAGAGCCAGACCTCGTCCTTTTCCACGCGCGCAAAGGCGTCGGTGATCTGCCCCTTGCCGGCACGCAGCGATTTGACCTCCGTGCCGTGCAACACGATGCCCGCCTCGAACGTTTCGAGGATGTGATAATCGCGCCGGGCTTTGTGATTGGTCACGATGTCGGCCATGACCAATTTTAGATTTACGATTTACGATTTACGAGGGGAATTTGAAACGAAGAGCGATTCGTAAATCTTAAATCGCAAATCGTAAATGAGTCAGCGCTTCTTGCGCTTCTTGGGCTGCGGACGGACCAGCTCGACCGGTTCCGGCATTTCCCAGCCGATTTTGTCCTCCAGCAGTTCACGCAGCGCGATGTCGGCTGCGCCCAGGTTCCCCACGTCGCTAATGAGCGGACGGCACTGACCGCCGCCCCCGGAATTCAACTGGCGCACCCGGCGTGAAATGAGGTTCACCAGGATATTCGGGTTGCCGACCTTTTCGGCGGCTCTTTTGCAAAGTTCAGCGTTCACAATTTGTTTTGATAAACAGAGCCGGGAATTCTAATCAAGCTGAGCGTGAATGCAATAAGAATAATCAGCGCATATTTGCGCGCCGAATTGAACGCTGCTTCGTCCTCAGACTCCATGGCCTTCATCATTCCAGACACCAACTTCTCGGATGAACCGAACATTGCCACGCTGAAAGCAAGCGGTGCGGGCTTTGGCAGAGGTAGTTAGCATGGTTCTTCGGTTCAATCGCATATCGTTCTCGCGTGCGGAATTGACTGGAAAACAATGCTTCAGAAAAACCCCGGACGGTCATTTCCCAGGCGGGACTACTCAACGACGGTCGTTGTATCGAGAATTTGCACGCGGTAATAGCAAGGGCCGGGCAAGACGGGGTAGGTGTCCCTCAACGGCGGCCCAACTGAATTGGTCGAAAGTGAAGTCCAATTTATGAAATTCGTCGAGCATTGCAGGACGTAATTCACGTTGGTGACACCGGTCAACTGTATATTAAACGATCCGTTGGTGCCAAAACCGATGGGTAGGAGTATTGGCGTGGATGGCGTGGAGTTTGTCGGAACGGTGAAGGTGTTGATCGCGACTGGCACGCCCCAAGAGGTTGTGGTCAAGGTGTAGGTGCCCGGGGCCAACGTGCCTAAAGCGGCGGTGGTGGTCATATTGGCGATAAATTGGGGGCAAGCCCTTCCAGTTATATCTTCGAGGTCGAAATCATACCAGAAGTTGGTGCCGTTGCGGATCACAGGCCCCGTGCTAACTATGGACTCGCAGTCGCAACCAAACAGCATCCACGCATATTCGGCATAGGTAACATTGCCGGTCGTGACCAAGCTGACCGTCCCCTGCCATGTAACGTCGTTCGTCACCATGAATTGCGCGTGAACCAAGCCAGTGCACCCAATGCTTGCGCACAAACCCAAGAACATAGGTCCAAGAAGTTTGAAACCCATTTTCATGCTCTCATAATAAGGAATGTGTGGGTGGAAGTCAAGTCAAAAAAGTTTCATTAACTCTGCGCGAGCAGGCGTATCTTGACACTGTCTCCAACGATGGCTGCGCAAACCTGTCAGTTTGCCTAAAGTTTCAATTTCAGTTTTTAGGTTGAAGCTTGAAACGCCGCCGCCGGGCGGGTTTTGAATCACGCCGCCGCCGGCTGGATTCCTTTTTGAATTGCATGTCGGGCGGCGCGTTTGCGCAGATACCCTTGGTGGGCCGATTCCAGATAAAGGTAAATCACCGGTGTGATGTAAAGCGTCAGGCATTGCGACACCACCAATCCGCCGACGACGGCCAAGCCAAGCGCCCGGCGGGCTTGGCCGCCCGCGCCGAAGCCGAGCGCGATGGGCAGCGTGGCCATGAGCGCGGACATCGTGGTCATCATGATCGGCCGGAACCGCAGCAGGCAGCCTTCGTGAATCGCTTCGGCGGCGGATTTCCCCTTCCGTTGCGCGTCAATGGCGAAGTCAATCATCATGATGGCGTTTTTCTTGACGATGCCGACGAGCATGATGAGGCCGACAAAGCCGTAGATGTTCAAATCCAGGCGGAACAGAATCAACGTGATCAGCGCGCCAAAGCCCGCCGCCGGCAGGCCGGACAAAATGGTGATGGGATGAATGAAGCTTTCGTAAAGGATCCCCAGGATGATGTAGATGACGAGAATGGCCATGATGAGCAGCATGAAGAGTCCCTGCGAGGAAGACTGGAAAACCTGCGCCGAACCCTGGAAGCTGTGGCTGATGGTTGCCGGCAGATGCAGTTCAGCCTGGAGTTTTTCCACCTGTGCGACGGCGGTACCGAGGGAAACCCCGGGCACGAGGTTGAAGGAGATGGTGACGGACGGCAACTGGCCGACATGGGAAATGCTCATCGGCCCAAGGTTGCGCGTGAGCCGGGCAACAGCGCTGAGCGGAATGCGCTTCGGAAAGTTGTTGGTATCGGTGACCGAACTGTTGATGTAGAGTTGCGCGAGCGCGTCCGGGTCGCGTTGAAATTGCGGTTCGACTTCGAGGATGACCCAGTATTCGTTGATGTCGGTGTAAATGGTGGAGGACTGGCGTTCGCCGTAGGCGTCGTAGAGCGCGTTTTCGATCTGGCCGGCCGTGACGCCGAGCGCGGAGGCCTTGTCGCGGTCAATTTCGACCATCACCTGCGGATTGGCGATGAGCAGGTCACTGGT
>DLMG01000416.1:4442-8507 GCA_002479245.1 Verrucomicrobia subdivision 3 bacterium UBA7542
ACGTCCTGAAAAATATTGGTTATCGCAGCTATTTTGTTCATCAGGATCGGTGACCAATGGTAAAGCTCCTTCGTGTCGGTGTCCTGCAAACTGAATTGATACAGCGCCTTGGTCAACATGCCGCCGACGCGGATGAGCGGCGGGTTTTGTAGATATACGTTGATGCCCGGTATCTGGGCGAATTTCGGGCGGAGTTCCTGGATGACCTGGTTCGCGTTTAATTTGCGTTCGGAACGCGGTTTCAAACGCATGAAGATGCGGCCGACATTCGCACCGCCTGTGCCGATGGATGACATGAAGGCACCCACGTTCGGGTCGGCGGCGGCGATTTTCGCCACGGCCATCTGGTGCTCGCGCAACGCGTCGAAGGAAATGTCCTGCGCCGCCTCCGTGATGCCGAAAACCTGGCCAGTGTCGTCGTCGGGGAAAAACCCCTTGGGGATCACGACAAACAGGGCCAGGGTCGCCACCAGCACGGCCAGCGACACGTTGAGCGTCGCGAGCCGGTGGCGCATGACCGTCTGCAAACTGCGGTCGTAGGCGTTGCGCATTCCGTCGAAGAAGCGCTCGAAAGCGTTGTAGAGCGGGCCATGTTTTTTTCCGTGTTCCGAGCGGATGAACCGGCTGCACATCATTGGCGTCAGCGTCAGCGAAACGAACCCGGACACCAGCACCGCGACCACAATCGTCACGGCAAATTCGTGCAGCAGACGCCCCAGCAGGCCGCCCATGAACAGCACCGGAATGAACACCGCCGATAGCGACAGCGTCATGGAAATGATGGTAAACGCGATTTCCCGGGAACCATTCAACGCGGCCTGCATCGGCGGTTCGCCGTTTTCCATGTGGCGCACGATGTTTTCGAGCATGACGATGGCATCGTCCACGACGAATCCAACGCACAGCGTCAGCGCCATGAGCGAAAGGTTGTCGAGGCTGTAGCCGAGCAGCGACATGGCGGCGAACGTGCCGATGATGGACATCGGCAGCGCCAGGCTGGGAATGAGCGTGGCCGAGAGGTTCCGCAGAAAGAGGAAGATGACCAGGATCACGAGGCAGACGGCGATGAAGAGCGTGTGCTTGACATCCGCGACCGAATCGCGAATGGACTGTGAGCGGTCGAAAAGAACGTCGATATGCACGGCCGCCGGGATCTGATTGCGGAACTGCGGCAGCAACCGGATGATGTTGTCCACCACGGCGACCGTGTTCGCGCCGGGCTGGCGCTGAATGGCCAGCACGATGGCGCGCGTGTTGTTGAACCAGCTTGCCACCTTGTCGTTTTGCACGCTGTCAATCACGCGCCCCAACTCCTGCAAGCGCACCGGATTGCCGTTGCGATACGCGACGATGAGCGGACGGTAGTCCGCCGCCTTTTGGAGCTGGCCCGTGGCCTGCACGGTGAACGCCTGATGCCGGCCGTAAAGCGTGCCGGTCGGCTGGTCCACGTTGCCCTGTTCCAGCGCCGACTCGACCTCATCAATGCCGATGCCGTAGGCCGCCAGTTTGTTCGGGTCCACCTGCACGCGCACGGCGTATTGCTGTGAGCCAAAAACCGACACCTGGGCGACGCCGGTGATCATCGAAATGCGCTGCGCCAGCAACGTCTCGGCATAATCGTCCACCGTCGAAAGCGGCAGCGTGGGTGAATTCAGCGCCAGGTAAAGAATAGGAGCATCCGCAGGGTTGACCTTCTGGTAGGTTGGCGGCGTGGGCATGTTCGGCGGCAATTGCCGGGCGGCACGGGCAATGGCCGCCTGCACGTCCTGTGCTGCCGCGTCAATGTTGCGGTCCAGCGTGAACTGAACGGTGATTTGCACGCTGCCCTGTGCGCTGACCGACGACATGGAGTCCACGCCGGCAATGATCGAGAATTGCTTTTCCAACGGTGTGGCCACGGACGACGCCATGGTATCCGGGTTCGCGCCGGGCAGGCTGGCCGAGACCTGGATGGTCGGATAATCCACACTGGGCAGATCGCTCACCGGCAGAAGGCGGTAGCCGATAAGCCCGAACAGCAAAATGCCCGACATGACCAGCGTGGTCATCACCGGGCGGCGGATGAACAGTTCGGGAACGTTCATGGCAAATTAAAATTCAAAACATCCAACATCCAACAACGAACATCCAACATCCATTTTTTCAGCCGGCTTCGCGGGTACGGCGTTCGTTCAATAAATTCCGTCTCGCTGTTTGAATGCTGGAAAAGAAAATGCGAATGAGTTCGTCGGCTTCGCTCAAAATAAAAAGCAAGGTCGTTTCGTCCTTCACCCAGCCTTTGCGCTGGATGAGCCGCGCCCAACGGCGGGTTTCGCGCAATTCCTTGAGGCAAAGCTTGAGCTTGTGAATGAAATCTTCGCGCGACTCGGCATCTTCCGCTTCCCCGTGATTCGGATAGGGTGACGTGCCCGAACGCAGAATTTGTCCGGCAACATGATTGCCCGCACGGGAATCCGGCAACTGCTCGGACAGGTCAATTACCGCCGAGGCAAACTCCAACAGACGCACCTCCAAATTGTATTTACGATTTCCATTGTCGCCATCATTGAATACCCAAACCTCGTCCACTGCTCCATTGGATGTTGGTTGTTGGATGTTGGTTGTTGGATGTTTCTTCATTTGACATTTTCCGTTGAATTTGTGGGCGCAGCGGGCTGGATCGCGCTCTTGATGCTGACCTTCACGCCGGGCTCCAGCCGCAACTGGCCGTCCGTGACCACCGTTTCGCCGGCTTGCAAACCGCTTTGCACCACCGTTTCGCCTTGATACGTAATGCCAATTGTTACCGGACGCTCCTCGGCGGTTTGATCCGGTTTCACGACATAAACAAACTGGCTGTTTTGTCCCGTCTGCACCGCCTGCGATGGCACGACGACGACGTTCGTCAGATCCGACAGCGTCAGCGCCACTTGCACAAATTGTCCCGGCCACAATGTGCTGTCCTCGTTTGAAAATGTGGCCTTGAGCTGGATCGTGCCGGTCGTCGTGTCAACGGCGTTGTCAATAAACGTCAACTCGCCCTGCGGCGGCGCGTCCATGTTTTGAAAAGTCGCCATCACTTTCAGCGTTTTTTCGCGCATCTCCCTTTTGATTTCCGGCAGGTATTGCTCCGGCACGGCGAACGCCACATAAATCGGATGAATCTGATTGATCGTCAGCAACGTGTCATCCGGGGCCTTGACGACGTTGCCTTCGTGGAATTGCAGGCTGCCCGTCCGGCCATCAAATGGCGCGCGAATCCCGGTAAATTCCAGGTTCAGATCGGCGTTCGTGATCGCCGCATGGTCGGCGGCGACCGTGCCAATCAATGCATCGAAGCCCGCCTTGCTCGTGTCGAATTCGTCCTGCGAAACGAGCTTTTGATCGAACAGTTTTTGTTCGCGGTCGAATTGAATCTTTGCGTTTTCCAACTGCGCCTGGTCGCGCGCCAGCGCCGCCCGCGCCGCGTCCAGCGCCGCCTGCATCGGTCGCGGGTCAATCGTGAACAGGAGGTCTCCTTTCTTGACCTCCTGCCCTTCCTGAAAATGCACCTGGCTGATGACGCCGCCGATTTGGGGGCGGATTGTCACCGTCGAATACGGCATCACGTGGCCGACCGGCGGCGGATTGATCAGCACCGGCACGTTGGTTTCGACTGCTTGCGCCACGAGCACCGGCGCGCCCGCGCCCGCGACCTTGCTGGCGCTGCGGGAACAGCCGTTGACCAACATCGCCGCGACCACTGCCAGCGCTGGAATCAGGGTTGAATTTTTCATGCCATNNGGCGGCGAATTTTTTCAGAAACGCCGCGTACTTCTTCTTAAAATGCGGATCGGAAACCGGCTGGTCCGTGATGAGCCGCGTCAACTGCGGAAACGCCATCGGAAACATCGTCAGCGACCGCATCGCCAGCAAAAGGTGGCGCGGCTCAAATTCGCCGGCCAGATAGCCGAGCGCCTGCTGTTGGCGGATGCGGCCCAGTGACCGGATCGCCAGCGCCCGCCGGCCGGTCCCGTCAATCAACTGGTTGTCCGCCTCCTGCAACGCCTCCCATTCCAGCAGGCGAACCCAGTCCGCGTCCTTGCA